>JAFGMP010000140.1 GCA_016927495.1 Candidatus Latescibacterota bacterium
CTGTGTGCTTTCCCCCTAATCTATGCAGGGTGACCCTTCGGGTCATATATAGAGATGGAATTTACAGAAAAAGCAGGACTTGACTTTGGAAGGATGAAATTATGTAAAATAAATATTATGTTCAAGGTTATTTTCAATACGAAAAATAATTTTTTTATCGTATCAATATTACCAATAATCATATTATATCTCACATAAAAAAGTGCCAATTTAAAAAAAGATTTTGACTTGTTCTAATATTCAATTACCATTAATATTAATAGCACATATTTTTAAAATTATTTCCGCAAAACTTTTTTACCGTCAACAGGGGGGATCAAGATGCCGTGCCTGAAAAAAGGAGATAAAGCACCGGATTTTAAACTAATCGACCAGCAAGGCTCAACGATTAAACTAACAGATTTCAAAGGCAAGAAACTGCTTGTCTATTTCTATCCGAAAGCTGACACACCCGGATGCACAAAACAGGCCTGCAGCATCCGTGACTCGCTATTCGACCTCAATAGTCTCGGCATAAGTGCTATCGGTATAAGCCCCGATGAACCGGGAAAACAGAAGAAATTCCACGACAAATTCAACCTGGGTTTCCCGCTTTTATCGGACACTGAACATGTTGTCGCGCAAGCATACGGTGCCTGGGGAAAAAAATCCATGTACGGGAAAGAGTATGAAGGCATTATTCGATCATCGTTCCTTATCGATGAATCGGGAAAAATAGTTGAGGCATGGTACAAAGTGAAACCTGAAGATACCGTTCCAAAAGCTCAGCAGGCACTTTCCGATAAATGATATTTCATTCGTATTTTATTAAACAGGATGTCATACTTATGGAAAAAAATGAAATAACAACACGCAGATTATTTATTAAAAAATCTGCGCTGTCGACAACCGGGTCGGTTATCGGTTTGAAATCAATCGGGAAACCTTCTATTGCATCTGCCCAACGAAACAGAAGTAAAATCAGAATGGGTTTTATCGGTGTCGGAAACCGTGGAACTCAGTTGCTCAAAGCATTTATGGGCAATTCAGATGTGGAAATTACCGCTCTGTGTGATGTGTATCAGCCCTATCTGACACGAAACAGATCACAGGTCAACCGGCGTTTTCTCGATGAACTCGGCGATACAGTTCCTCCAATGGGTGAGACATTCCCAAACAAAGTGGAGAAATACACCGATTTCCGAAAATTGATTGAAAACAAAAATATCGAAGCGGTATGCATCGCTACTCCCGACCATTGGCATGCAATACAAACTATTATGGCTCTTGAAGCGGGTAAAGATGTCTACGTGGAAAAGCCTCTTACCATCACTATACACGAAGGGCGAAAAATGGTGGAGGCAGCCAGACGCACCGATCGTGTAGTCCAGGTTGGATTGAACCGCAGAAGTTCATCTATCTATCGGGAATTAGCTGAATTGGTACGGAAAGGTACACTCGGTAAAGTCACCGTATCCAGGGCTTACCGTATCAGTAACATGTATCCCGACGGTATCGGTACTGCCGCACCGGAAGAACCGCCTGAAGGTTTTGACTGGGATATGTGGCTCGGACCAAGAGCTTATCGACCATACCAGTATAACATTGCTCCGTATAAATTCCGATGGTGGAAATCATATTCAACTCAAATGGGTAATTGGGGAGTACATTATCTTGATCTGATCCGGTGGCTGACCGGTGAAACCGCACCGGTTGCGGTTACTGCCCACGGAGGACAATATGTCCTCAAGGATGACCGGACGATACCCGATACCATGGACGTTATTTTCGAGTTCGAATCGGGTGCCATCGCATTGTTCGGAATTTATGAGGCGAACGGCGGCAGTGCATTATCTTATGGAGAGGTAGAACTTCGCGGCACCCGGGCAACTCTTTGTGCGAGCCTTAGTGGTTACCAGATAAAACCTAACGGTGGCGGTCAGTTTCAATCCAAAGAAACACATCTCGAGCCTGTGGATAAGAGGCTGGAATTACCGGAGGATACGACAGCGGGGCTTGTCAGGAATTTTCTGGATTGTGTAAAATCCCGCGAAAAATGTATATGCGACCTTGAAACAGGACATCGATCGACAACATTCGCCCATCTTGCCAACATAGCTCTTGAAACAGGATCAAGAATCGAATGGGACTCAAAACGAGAGAGAATAATCAATAATAAAAAAGCGAATGAACTGCTTCATTACACATACAGAAAACCGTGGACTCTTGGATAGCGGATGAATATGCAGAAGAAATTACATAGTCAATCAAGACGTCAATTTATCAAACGTATGAGTGGATGTACGGCCTTGTTATCTGCACATTCATTTTCAACACATTGTCAAAACAGTGCAAAAAAATCAGAGGACATTTCCATGCCGATTAAAATTGAAAGCGTCAAATCAAATTTTGAACGTGAACCGTTAAGAAGGCCCTTTGGTTTCAAAGGCGGATACATGAGTGAAATATGGCAGACGGCAGCCCATATGGTAAGCAAATCAGGCATCAGTTCGACTGGTATCTGTACGCAGAGTGTGTTATGGTCGGATGCACAAGTCTTTGCATCATACTCCGAAAGCGGCGGTAATGCGCTTATGTATGCCATGACAGAACACGCTTTAAATATGGTTCGAGATACAACTTTCACCACACCCGTCGATTTGCTCGATACAGTGCTCGAAGAGGTCTATACATACGGGAAACTCATTACCGGAAATCCAAATTTGAGAAAAACGTTCGCCCTTAATTCCCTCGTCGGATTTGATAACGCTGCCTGGCTGCTCTATGCACGTGAAAAAGGCCTGAACAATTTCGATGATATGATTCCTGCGTTTTATAAATCAGCTTTGTCATATCGTCACAAACAAGTTGCCAGCATACCGTTAATGGCATATTCGGTTCCGGTTCATGAAATAACAAAAGCTGCCGAAGAGGGTTATTTTTTCATGAAAATTAAAATCGGACAACCGGGAACTCAGGAGGAAATGCTAAAAAAAGACAAAGAACGTCTCTCGGCAATTCATAATGCAATCGGGCATATTGAAACCAGTCACACAGAGGACGGTAAACTACCTTACTATTTCGATGCTAACGGCAGATATGAAAAGAAAGAAACGCTGTTTCGCCTTCTCGATTATGCAAAAAAAATCGGCGCCTTCGGTCAAATTGCACTTATTGAAGAACCTTTTCCGGAAGAACTTGAAGAACATGTCGCTGATATAGGTGTACGGGTTGCCGCCGATGAGAGCGCGCACACCGATGTGGATGCGTTGAAGCGAATACAGATGGGATATACAGCCATCGCTTTGAAAGCTATAGCCAAAACACTGAGCATGACTCTCAAAATCGCAAAAACGGCTCAGGATAATGGAATTCCATGTTTTTGTGCTGACCTGACGGTTAATCCGATTCTTGTCGACTGGAACAAGAATGTTGCGGCACGGTTAGCTCCGTTTCCGGGCATGGGACTTGGCCTTGTCGAGACTAACGGCCATCAAAACTATAAAAACTGGGATACCATGTTGAAATACCATCCATGCTACAATGCACCATGGACAAAAACCATCGACGGCGTATTCAATCTCGATGAGAATTTTTATGATAAAAGCGGCGGAATATTTCTTCCATCAGACCATTATGAAATTATGTTTAAGCATGATAAATCATAAAGTCGATCTGTATCCCTGCGTGAAGAGCACCAGACGACCTGTATAGAACGTGATGGTATCGAACAGATAGCTCACGGAGGACTGCTCGGCTATAATACCGATGTCAACTATCTGGTCGTTACAGTTACACCCTCGGAAATGTATCTGGAGCTTAAAGAGATAGAGACTATTCTTAGTGGTAGAAAACTACAGCAGTTTGCCGGAAATGAACCGTATGAGAATATAAGTATCTCTCCTGATACCAAAAAAGAAGGATTCAGAACCGTTGGAACAATGAAGATAATAAAAAGTGGAAACAAGAAGGAATTTGTATCAAAGACCGGTTATTTTCTTGAGAACAATAATTCCAAAGAGTAAGTAAAATTTAATTTTTATGCGGCAGGAAGTTTTACTTCGACACATAATCCTACACCTGGAGCATTTGATGCAGTAACTTTGCCACCGTGCAATTCTACAGCAGCCCTGGTAATTGCCAGACCGATGCCTGTACCACCGGACTGCCTGTCACGGTCATCACCTACCCTGTAGAACGGCTCAAAAAGATGTTCGATTTCCTTTTCAGGTACACCCGGCCCGTAATCACGAACAGTTATTGAAATGTTATTGTTATTTTTATTACGAACGTAGCTTAATGAAATTTCCACCACACTACCTTCGGCAGTATAAAGAATGGCATTTCGTACGATATTTTCTACAGCACGGCGTAACAATTCTTCATTTCCGGATAATGTGCATTCCTCACACATGAGGATTTCCACCGACCTGTCCATGTTATTTGCCTCAAAATTTGCATCATCGACTATATCACGGATTAATTTTGCGAGATCAACCTCTGCTTTTTCAATTACGGATGTTCCGGTCTCAGTGAGATTCATAACTAAAATCTGCCCTATCATTTCGTTAAGCTTATCAGCTTCGTTCTCGATACGGCCCAGTGATTTCATCGATTCAGGATTACATTTCTGTCTGCAAAGCTCAAGAGCAACTTTGAGTCGTGCAAGTGGTGACCTCAATTCATGCGAGACATCACGCAGCAGATTTCTTTGAGCGGTCAAAAGAGACTCAATGCGGTCGGCCATACGATCAAAAGCGAATGCCAGCGCAGAAATTTCGTCTTTCCTTTTACCCATTGCAGGACCAACCCGCACCGATAGATTACCAGCCGCAAACTGACGTACCGCATTTCCGAGCTTGACAATCGGCGAAGAAAAATATAATGCAAGCCAGTAACAAATGGCGCCGGAGACAAGTATGGCAAATAACTGGTGTAGAAGAAAAGAAGATAAATTATTAATACCATCTCCGTGCGGAGGATGAGGATACTCACCTGCAATTATATATCTATTTCCTCTGCTACTGCCGATACTGAGTGCCACAAAATGCATGTTCCCGGAAAAAACAAGCTCCGTATTGCCGCTTTTTGTTGCTATTTCGGTGATATTATCGACTTCATCCGACCTTACCTGATCTAATAACTCATTATTCTCACTGTCAAAAAGAAAAATATGAATTCCGGTCGTTTTTTTCAGCCGGTTGAGCAGATTTTCAAGTGAGTTGACATCTTCCCGTTCGTACATGTCAACTGCCGCATGACCAAATAGTGTCAGGCTGTTACCGTCGACATGTTTTATATGGTCTATCATCGGACCCGATTGTGTTATTCTGTCGATTGTGCCGTGAGAAACAATGATGACAGCCATTGCCAGCCAAAACCACAGATAAATCCTGATAAAAATTCTATGCTTAGCCATGTGAGTCTTCCTCTTCGGAAAATACGGGGCGTTGACTGATTACATCATTCTCTGCCGAAAGTGAAGAACAGACAAAAATATAACCAACTCCACGTATCGACTGGATACGTTCCAACCCGTCCCGTTCATTACCAAGCTTTTTGCGAAGCCTGCTCACATGTACGTCCACACTTCTGTCAAAAGGTGACAACGGGCGATACAAAATTTCATTCGCCAACTCATCACGTGAAACGACATTCCCGCGATTACGCATTAGTGCTTCCAGAATGCTGAACTCAACGTTAGTCAAATGAACCTGTTTTTTTTCTTTTAGAACAATACGGGTCACGGAATCAAGTTCCAGATCGCCGAAACTGTATTTTTTTGCTTCGATTTTTGCTGTGCTTTCCTGATGCATGTATCTTGACCGCCTGAGTATCGCGTGAATACGCGCAAGCAGTTCCCGTGGATTAAAAGGTTTGGGAAGGTAATCGTCAGCGCCCATTTCCAAACCGACGATTCGATCCACATCATCACCCCTTGCGGTAAGCATGATTACCGGAATACTTGATTTTGACCGAATTCGTTGAAGAATATCAAATCCGTTATACCCTCCGGGCAACATAATATCGAGTACCACGATATTATATTCGCAGTTCATTACTTTTTGAATTCCAATCTCTCCATTGTATACTGCTTCAACGTTAAATCCTTCCGGTACCAAATATTCAATTAATAATGTACATAGTTCTCTGTCGTCATCAATTACCAGTATGTTATTCATGTAACAACCCATTGTTTAATTTCCGTAAAAATTTTTGAAGTACAGGAAATAGTTACCGATAAACGGGCAACAGTTTCCTGTTGAGAATAATGAAATAAGTGCTACGGCACAGACATCACCGGTCAAGTGTAAAGATACGTAAAGTCACTCATAGTACTCATCAAATTATGTTTGTGACTATTTTTCTTTTTTTTCTCTAAATAATAAAAATATAGCATCGTAATTAAAACATCCAGAAGTGCATTGTAAATTTTTGTTAATTTTGTTGATGATGCTTGGTTGTATAGCCTGTAAGGCATATATCTTGCGACTTTTCTGATATAGTAAATTACCATGTTAAACTTACATGTATTCAATTGTAAATAATTGTAAATAAAAAGTGATGAATATCTGTAAAAAGTGCCTTAAATATTAACAATTCTTTACTTCAAATATAATCAAGCAATACCGATACATTACATAGGCACAGCCAATTACACAGAACGAAAACTTTTAACTCAAAGAAAGGTGATACGAATGATAGGTGGAATTAACAGCTTTAGCGGTTTAAATTCTGCCTCAATGTCTCAAATGAGGCAAAGTTTATTCAGTAGTGTTGACACAGACAGCGATGGTTCCATCACCAAGTCCGAATTGGAAACTTTTGTGGTGAAAAATCAGCCAGGTGTGGATGAAATCTTCAATAATTCGGATACTGATCATGATGGCGTTATCGGCGGGTCTGAATCAGATGAGAGCATGGCCATGTTAGACCTGCAGATGATGGCCGGATTCTCCATGAAAATGTCTATGCTAAGCGGAACGGAATTGGGTCAGGGGTCCGGTGCAGGTATGGAGCTACCCCCACCGCCTCCGGGTTTGAGACAACCTCCCGAAATCACTATGGATGCTGTCGATTCCAATGGTGACGGATCTATCGATGAGGATGAATTATCTGCATTCCTCGAGGAAAATGGGCTGGCTGCAGAGACCGACACCATATTCAGCGATATCGATACCGATGGGGACGGACTTATCAGCAGTTCAGAACTTGAGGCGGCAAATGAAAAGATGAAAGCGAAAATGCAGGAAGATTATTTTGCACGTTTTTCATCTGATGATTCTCAAAATTCACAGAATTTACAGAATACAAAAAGCAACATAATCGAAGAGATATTAAACTCATATTATATCACCTCTAAAAGCAGCACAATTGGTGAGATCGATTTACTGAGTTGATATCTCTGTTAATGTAAATCGTGATAACAGTGACATGACAGTTCACTGTTATCACGAGATTGGCTTGTCTTATATAGCTGTTTTCCCAAAGACAGCGGATGTTGTATTGGTGTATTTCTGCAAATTTATGTAAAATAAGGGCTGTCGGTTTTGCCCTGTCCTCCGGGCGGGGCTTCACCGGCACTTTTCATGAATTTTTACACTAAAATTACTACTTATCATCAAGTAATCTGATTTGAGGTCTGCCTTTTAAAAAACCTTGAGAAACGAGGAATTCATCGGCTTTTTGCAATGCAGTAACCACTGTTTCCTCTGTGCCGTATCCGGGCAGTACAAACGCATGGTGTACGCCTTCAAGCGGATAATATGTAATATCGTTACCTGCATTTTTCATAGCTTCATAGTACCGGTTTGCCTGTTCTATGGGCACATTGGAATCTTCCTCGCCGTGCATAAGTAGTGACGGAGACTGGTTTGGAACCACATTATGTATCGGTGAGATGCGCCGCGCTCTCTCTTCTGTAGTCGGACCATAACGTAATGCGTTATCGGTTGTCTCTTTCGCGATACCAGGAATTTCCATTTTCGTTGCAGGTGGAACTGTCATATCCGCAACGGGATTACACATAATTACTACATTTGCTACCGGACTTACCGAAAGATCGTCACCCGGATTATCGATCCCCATATTTGTACCGAGGCAGGCAGCAAGGTGCCCACCTGCGGAATCACCCAAAACAGCTACCCGGTTGGGATCGATACCCAGTTTTTCGGCATGAGTACGAATATAGCGAATCGCTGACTTACAATCGGCAAGACAATCGTAAACCGTGGATTCATGAGGTTTGGTCAGCCGGTAATTCACACTGAACGTCACAGCGCCACGTTTAGCGAAATAGCGGCAATGGGGAAAAAACAGATTGGGATTTCCGCTGCTGAATCCGCCTCCATGAATACACACCACTGCTGTTCGCCGGTCGCTTTCCCGGTATTCCGGCGGATAAAACACATACAGTTTCAGGTTGTGATTATCAATTGTCTTATATATCTCGTATTCGGGTATATTGTCTTCTTTCACGATGTCTTTTACATATATGGACCTGCCGCATCCCGATAGTAATAGCGCTATAAAAATCAATCCTAATGACAATCGATGTATGAACATGAATCACTCCTGTGTATTATTCAATTTAATCATGCAAAAACGGAATCATGCGTTATTTCATTCCTGTTTAATCTATATTATATTTTACCGTCAATACTATTGACCGTTAACTTTTTTCTTTTGGTTTCACATAAATCATCCGGTCGAGCAGTTTCACATATTCAGACCAGGATTTCCCTTCATCGCGTGTTCTGTCGGATATTCTTTTGACTGCGTTGAGTTTGGAATCGATTTCATCGGCAAAATAGAGTACGAAACCCTCCGGGATCATTGGAACCACCGGTGAACTGTATTCTTTATGTCCCTGATGAGAAAGCATGAGATGGCTGAGCAGCATTTTCAAATGCGGCGGAAAACCTTCGACACGATCGCACATGTTACGGACAAACCGATCACCCATAACGATATGGCCTTCAAGTCTGCCTTCGTCGGAATAGTCGATTATGGTCGATACCGTAAACTCTCGTATTTTCCCGACATCATGGAGAAGTCCCGCTGTGATAAGCAGATCACGATTTAGGTCGGGATGTTGTGATGCGACGAAATCGCAGATTTCGGTAACGCCAATGGAATGTTCGAGCAAGCCGCCGAGATAGACATGATGCCAGCGCTTACCTCCGGGACTATGTGAATATTCTTTATAGAATTGTTGGTTACTAAATATCAACTCAATTAGTTTTTTTAAAAAAGGCATCTGAATACTGTCTATCAATATCTTCAGCTTTCGTTTAAGCTCATCCGGATCTTTAGGTGTTGAACCTAAAAAAGAGTCAGGGTCATATTCACTTTCTTCTGCCGGTCGAATCTTATCAATCTTCACCTGGGGTTTATCACGGTATGATCCGAGACGCCCTTTCACTTTGACAACAACGCCTTTTTCAATCTGCTCATATACTTCTTTCGCATCATTCCAAACGACAGCAGGCAGGCTGCCGGATTTGTCCGCAAGCTCAAGTTCAAGCCTGTACAGACCGTCCGTTTCTTTTAATTCGCAGCGTTTGAGTGTATAATAACCTACAAATTCATCACCTTCGGAAATAGCCCCGATTGTTACATTATCATTCATATCAAATCCTTATTATTTCTTTTTCCGTAATTATTATTGTCAATTTTTGGTCATGATCCTCAACAGGCAAAATATCTATCTCCTGAAAAGAATAAGCAAAACCGATTTTGGGACATGAGCATTGTTTTAGCAGAGAGTCGTAATACCCCCCACCGAATCCGAGTCTGTTACCTGTACGGTCAAAGGCAAGTAACGGCGCTATCAATACATCAAAACTTTCTGGATTTACTACCCGGTCAGGATTAAAATCAGGTTCCATGACACCGAATTTCGAAGGTTTCAATTCATTAAGGGAATTTATACGAATATTGTCAAGAAAATGAGTTTTGGGGGAACATTTTGGAACGATAACCTTTTTCCCCTGATCAAACATCTCGAAAATTAATCCGAGTGTATCTACTTCGTTGTTGACAGCCGAAACATAAATATGAACAAATTTTGATGTTTTCCATTCAGACAACGACTCACATTTTTCTTTAATTGACATACAATATGTGCGATATAAATTAACATCTAAAATTTCGCGCTGCTTCTTCATGCGTTCCCTGATTTGCATTTTTCGCACAGCGGAATTTTCTGTAATCATGATAAACCACTCCATGACCGTAATGAAACGTTGAAGAACTTTATGTGATCATAAATTACTCTTAATATAATGTGAAATAAAAAAAGTATTTGCATTTTTTTTGCATATGCGATTTTCAGTTGAAATGGGTATTAATAAGAGCTTTTCAAAACCTTCTTGCCTTTTAAAGTCATATATTTTATATTAGTAATCTGTGAGCGGGCCCATAGCTCAGTGGTCAGAGCCACCGGCTCATAACCGGTTGGTCCAAGGTTCAAATCCTTGTGGGCCCACCACTTGAGAAAAATAACAATCGGCGATATAATATTTCAAACCCTAATTTGCTATTTTTATATTAGGGCGATTAGCTCAGTTGGTTAGAGTGCGGCGCTCACATCGCCGAGGTCACTGGTTCGAGCCCAGTATCGCCCACCATTTCAGGAGGTATAATGCTTTTGTTTTATTGTACCGAGGAGGATACGCATTTTTATGTGTTTCTTTCTTGTTCACAAAAATATCTCCAATATAGCTAAGTGTAACCAGTGCATCTAACCATCGATGCATTTTTTTTTACTTAATTGACAAATCGGAGCGAATTCATGGTTAAGGTTCGCGATGTGATTGAGGTCATGGAAAGCTGGGCCCCGTCATCACTCGCAGAATCCTGGGATAATACAGGACTGATAACAGGTAATCCCAATAGCGAAGTCAATCATGTTATTGTAACATTGGATGTTACCGATAAAACCTTGACACTTGCAGAAGAACATCAGGCTTCAATGGTCATTTCTCACCACCCGCCTATTTTCAAACCCCTCTACAATTTGTCAGATAATAATACAACAGTTCGCTTAATAAAACGAGCTGTTAAACATGATATTGTGTTGTTTACGGCTCACACCAATTTGGATCAGGCACAAGGAGGAGTTAGCTGGGCAATGGCTGAACTTCTCGGTCTGCATTCTGTTTCTTTTCTTACTCACGGAAATTCACAACTGGTAAAGTTTATTACATTTATACCTCATGAATATACAGAAAAACTGCTTGAAGCTACAGGTTCTGCCGGGTCGGGCGTTATCGGAGAATACAGCTTTTGCTCATTCACATCGCAGGGAACGGGAAGATATAAAACATCCGATAAGGCAAATCCCTATAAGGGTGTAGCGGGTAAGCTTTCTACCACACCTGAGGACCGTGTCGAAATGATCGTTCCTCAACCGTATGTATCACAGGTTATAGCCGCTGCGCGTAAGGTACATCCTTACGAAGAAATGGCTTACGATATTATCCCGTTATCCAATCGACAAAATTACTTCGGGTATGGAGTTGTCGGCGATTTAAAAAAACCGTTAACCCATACGGAATTTCAGAAAAAAGTTGCACAAGTTTTTTTTAAAGAAACCTTGACAGTCTCAGTATGGGATGACAGACTGATTAAACGAGTGGCTCTTATGGGAGGTTGCGGCAGTAAATTTATAGAAAACGCCATCGAAGCAGGTGCAGATGCATTTGTTACCGGGGAGCTGGGGTATCATGATTTTTTAACGTATAGTGATACAATTTTGCTGATTGATGCATCACACCGGGC
>JAFGMP010000141.1 GCA_016927495.1 Candidatus Latescibacterota bacterium
CAGCATGTGGTCATGTTTTTAAGGTTATACCTGATAACGTTTTTGAAATCACGGTGGCGAAGCCATGAATTTGGTGAAAAGCCACCACCTTTGGTGGTGGATAGTCAAATTCAAGTGATTTTTTTACTAAATATCAAAAAAAACATATCGCATATACTATCCTGTTCGGAATTTATCATTAACGATGGTTTTTGTTTTTTAATTGCGGAGGAATTTCATGAAAAGACGTAACTTTTTTGGAGCAACGGCGGGTGCGGCGGCCGCAGTATCGGGGATTTCCGGTTGTGATAATAAACTGCGGAAACCCTCAATAAAAGTACCTGAAAAACCCATGGCAATTGATGAAGGCGGGACGCTTGCCGGGAAATCACTCGAAGCGCTCCGTGACCAGTACCTGTATGACCTCAATGAATATAAGGAGTTCCAGTATAAATATGTCGTCGACAAAGAATACGGCGGGTATTGCGTTATGACCCAATGGGACGGGCCACCGACATCCTATGACAAACGTTCCTGGTATGAAGGTCGCGGCACATGGTCGTTTTCGCATCTCCACAATAAAATCGATCCCGATCCGCGGCACATCGAAGCGGCGCGGAGATCGGTCGAATTTGTCATGAAGCATTTGCCCAAAGAGGACGTGTTTTTTCCTGCAAGTTATTCCCGTGAAGGGAAACCTGGTGACCGCGAGATCAATCTATACGGCGACATCTTTATAGCTAACGGTTTAACTGAATTTTCCAAAGCTCCGGGTAATGAAAAGTACTGGGATATTGCCAAAGACATCATGATGAAGTGTGTGCGGCTCTATGATAAACCGGGATATAATGCATCGGAACTCACTCCCAACGGTGCCCGTTTTGGCGGCCACTGGTTTATTCTCATACGGCTTGCGACACAAATGCTCGAATCCAGGGATGATCCCGAAGTCAAAGCTATTGCAGACCGGTGCATCGATTCCCAGATGAATTATCATTACAATCCCGATTACGGTCTGTATAACGAACGTATCAACCATGATTTTACACGGCCGAATAACGAACTTGCCCAGCAAGCCGGTCTCGGGCATGCCTCCGAATTACTCTGGATGACCCTCTTTGAAGCGGTTAGGAGAAAAGACAAGGCTCTTTTTGACGAAAATGCGAAACGTTTCAGACGTAATCTCGAAGTGGCATGGGACGATGTATACGGCGGCGTATTTATTAACCTTGACAATGTCGACGAAAACAGATGGGACAGTGTCGGCAAAGCAGGCTGGGGCCAGATGGAAGACATGATCGGGCTTATGTGCATCATCGAGCATACCGGCGCCGATTGGGCAAAGGAATGGTTCAATAAACTCTACACCTGGGTAATGGCACATTTCCCTCTCAAGCCTTACGGGCTGCCTCTCTGGCAGGATTATACCAACCGAAAGGCTATATTCGAGAAAGATCCCAAAGGACGTCGTGCGGAAAACCTTCACCATCCCCGACAACTCATGCTGAATCTCCTTGCCACGGAGCGCATCATGAAACGGAACGGCAATATTTCGGATGTGTTTGCATAAACACCACATCAAAGGACATACTATGAACCGAATATTTCTTTGTTTGATTGCCCTCCTGATTATCGCCGGAACGTCCTATGCTCAGGACAAAAAACTCATTACCGCACCTGATGTCATACCACCGGCAACCGAAGCTATGCAGCACCCGGAATTCTGGATCGATAATATCGACGGTGATCCCGACAGGATTATTCTGACACCAAAAGACATAGTGGAACTAAACAGAAAAGCTGCGAACAGGCCAGTTGAACTGAAAGATATCAACGGCAATCCGTTTTCCATTCAGGGTTATGTAAACAGTAGTGATCTTATCGGATTACAGTTTTATACCGAAGACCCGCTGGCCATAACATCGGTATCGGGTGACAGCCTCCGGGCACGGTTCCGCCGTACTCGCGAGCATTTTTTAAAACGCACATACTGGGACAGGCGGTATCTAAAGTACAGCGAAGGCATAAAACAGGAAATCATCGACAGAACCGATGAATCAACCATTCCCGAAACTGTCGTTCCCCGGTATGGTATCCTGACCTCGCATACGCTCAACAGGGTTATGCCCGAACACCAGGCCGGATTCGGCAGTCAATACGGCTGGCTCGACATGCTTCAATCGACATCACTTGAGACGGGCACTCCTGTTGCAGTACTCCATATGTCAAAAAACCGCGACTGGTGCTATGTCAAATCATACCACTCATTCGGCTGGGTGCCCACAGTGCAGGTTGCTTTCGGGACAATCGGGGAAATCAGACGCCTATCGGAGAGTGACAAGTTTATCGTTGCGCTTGCGCACAAAGTTCCTGTATATAGTGACAGGGAGTGTATTGTTTTTGTTACGGATATTTATCAGAGTGCACGGCTTAATCTGGTGCGGGAAACCGGTAATGGGTACAACGTTTTAATGCCGTTCCGCCGGGGTGACGGTTCTCTGGAAACACTGTCATGCTGGGTCAAACCAAATGCCGATATCCATGTCGGGTATCAACCGTTTACACAGCGTAATATCATTAATACATTTTTCAGGCTGCTCAACCGCCCGTATAGCTGGATGGGCGCCGAACATGAACGGAGCTGTTCGGGAACGGTCAGGAGTGTTCTCAAAACATTCGGAATTCTTGCCGCACGGGGGACATCCTTTGAGTTGCATTATCCGGACCATATTATCATGTTCCCGAAAGAAACCGCCAAAGACATTAAATACCAGTATCTCAATACTTGTGAACCTGCAATAACACTCTGCGGTTTCAGTGGGCATATTATGCTCTATCTCGGAAAGGTCGACGGAGTACATTATATAATTCATCAAAACGGATACAGCTACCATGACGAGAACGGGACAGAATTAAAAGTCGGCCGTGTGTCGGTCAACCATACTGAACTCGAAGGAGGTTCGGACATCAATCTCTGGACTGAATTATCAGTGCTGAAACCATGAGAACAGAGGAGAAATAATTCAAAATTCAGGATATAACTTATGAAAACTCAATATGTTATTATAACGATGTTTTTCCTGATCTTCGGTTTGTATGGATGCAAATCCCAGCCGGAATCACCGGCAAAAGTTTCTTCCGGCGGTTCAGAAAGTGAACTTTTCCCAGGCGATATCGTCGAATTCAAACCATACGAGCATAATCCTTTGTTTACCGGGACGGGACAAGACACATGGGACAACAAAATTCGTGAACGCGGATATATATTACGTGAAGGCGATACATGGCACATGTGGTATACCGGATATAATGATAAGCTCTCTGACACCAAATTTCTCGGCTATGCAACATCTTCTGACGGTTTTACCTGGACGCGTTACCCCCAAAATCCGATTTTTAAGGATTCGTGGGTCGAGGATATGTATGTCATTAAACACAACAGCACTTATTATATGTTTGCCGAGGGCCGCGACGACATCGCCCATATGATGACCTCGAAGGATAGGATACACTGGTCGGATCACGGTAAACTCGATATACGCTATTCTACCGGAGAACCGCTCAGTCAGGGACCGTACGGTACACCGACAGTCTGGATCGAGGATGAAATATGGTATCTCTTTTATGAACGGAACGATGACGCAATCTGGCTGGCAACATCGAAAGACCATGATGTCTGGACAAATATTCAGGATGATCCGGTGATTGCAAAAGGGCCTGATACATACGATAGTGAAGCGGTTGCCGTAAACCAGATAATAAAATATAACGGTAAATATTATGCTTACTACCATGCATGCGCACATCAGCCATGGCGTGACTGGACAACGAACGTGGCCGTATCGACCAATCTGATCAATTGGGAAAAATACCCAAAAAATCCGATTGTGAGTGGGGATAAATCAAGCGGAATACTTGTCCATGACGGCAAACAATTTCGGCTATATACTATGCACCCAGATGTGCGGGTATATTTACCGAATGAGGGGAAGTAAACACGCTGATTGTCCTGAATGGCAAATAGTACTAAACTTTCACCAGACCCCCCTGTCCTTCGGACATCCCCCTGTTAGGGACACGGCGGAACCGAGGTGGGTAAAATACCTATAATCGATTTACAGACACCAATCAATTTACCAGCGACAGAAGGTTATGATTGATTTGTCATTGCGAGGAATGCAATGACGAAGCAATCTTAATAAAATCGATAATGCATAAATTTAGCTTTGGAGTTCAGATTGCCTGATACAAAGAAATGTGCCTATTGCGGAAAAATTTTTAATGAAAAAATGCGTTTATGTCCGTATTGCGGTGGAGAGCGCATAAAAGAAATCATTCACGAAAATCCGGTTTGCCCTATATGTAAAGTAGAAATGACAAACTACTCATATCGTGAAAACGACATCGATATATGCCCTGATTGTAACGGATTGTGGCTCGATATCCGTAAGTTTAACTATCTTACCTCGGAACGCGAAGTATTCAAAGATGATGCTATTCCGCACGAGTTCCACAAAAAACCTTTACAGAAAGCGGATTCTTATTTATCCTGCCCGGTATGCAATTCATTGATGCCGCGGATCAATTTCAAGAAAATATCCGGCGTGTTGATCGATGTATGCCGTGACCATGGTGTCTGGCTCGATCCGGGTGAACTGGAACAAATCCGTTGTTTTATTGCAAACGGCGGTCTGCATGAAGTTCACGACAAGGAAATTCTGGTGAACAGAGAGGCGATCGAGTCACTCGATACACGGCTGAGCGATGTTGAGTTTATGCAGAAACTCCTTCACCACTGGAAATTCAAGCGATGGATATTCAGTTAAACAATAAAAACTCACATTCTCATAGTCAGGGAGAACTGCCATGAAACAAACCGGATATGTAAAAAAAGCTTTTACACTATCACTCTTTGCGGGAATGTTATTGATTATATTCCCCGCCAGCGCCGAATATGTGCCTGAAAGCTGGACTCCCGAATCGATGATACGGTTCAAGCGAGTAGGGTCGACAGATTTATCTCCCGATGGAAGGTTTGTTGCCTATACGGTATCGACACCGTTGATTGAGGGCGAACAATCCGATTATCTCACACACATATGGATTGCATCTACCGACGGCGCGATGGACTACCAATTTACCCGGGGTGAAAAATCATGTTCTGATCCTTCTTTTTCACCTGATGGTAAGTATCTTGCCTTTTTGTCGTCACGTAGTACGGATGGTAAAACCCAGGTATGGATATCACCTTTGAGCGGAGGCGATGCCGAACAAATCACTATTGCCGAATCGGGTGTCAATGCATATGTCTGGTCACCTGACAGCAGAAGAATCGCATATACTATGGATAACCCCGAAACCGAAAAAGAGAAACAAAACAAAAAAGAAAAACGAGATATGCAAATTCTCGATACCAACTACAAATATTCCCATCTCTATACTGCTACTGTCTCAAATGAAACTGATAATCCACGAAAAGTGCAACGTCTTACAGCGGGCGATTTCCATGTCATGACATTCGACTGGTCCCCGGATGGCAGAACAATTGTGTTTGGGCATCAGCCGAATCCGTCACCTGACGAGTGGTTGCAATCCGATATTGCATGTGTTCCCTCCGATAGTGGAGAAGTCAAACAACTTGTGCAATGGGAAGGTACGGACAGATATCCCCGTTATTCGCCTGACGGGAAATGGATAGCTTTTGCTTCGGACGGCGGCGAACCGAACTGGGCGCTTTTGTCCGACATTTATATTATATCGTCTTTGGGTGGCAAACCGAAAAAATGTGCGGAAACACCCGACCGCAGTTTTACCTATTATGGCAGTTTCATCGGATGGTCAGCCGACAGCAGTGAAATATATATCATGGAAGCGAACCATACATTCTGGAATATAATCGCAGTACCGGCAAATGGGGGTAAATCCCGGGTATTTTCATCTTTTCCGGGCACCTACACAGGCACATCCCTCAGCAGAGACGGCGAGACTATGGCGTTTGTATACCAGACCTCCGATGAGCCTCCGAATGTATATGTTTCCGGAACAAAGGTGTTCAGCCCGCGAAAGCTGACAAACATCAATGCCGGATTCAGAAATCTCCCGATGGGGAAAACCGAAGTCATTACCTGGAAATCGGGAAAATACGAGATCGAAGGTATCCTGACCTACCCGCTTAATTATGAAAAAGGAAAACGATATCCGCTGATTCTCAATGTTCACGGCGGTCCGCACAGCTTTTTCAGACAGACATTTACCGGTGAAAGCGGAATTTACCCGATACAGGCGTTTGCACAGGAAGGATATGTAATTCTGCGACCTAATCCACGCGGCAGCAGCGGTTACGGCAAAGATTTCCGGTATGCCAATATCAATGACTGGGGTTTCGGCGATTATGACGATCTCATGGCAGGAGTAGATTATGTAATTAAACTCGGTATCGCCGATCCCGACCGTCTCTGTGTTATGGGTTGGAGTTACGGCGGTTATATGACCTCGTTCATCGTCACAAAAACCGACCGTTTCAAGGCTGCAAGTATGGGTGCGGGCCTCTCCAATCTGATGAGTTTCACCGGCACGACCGATATTCCGAGCTTCATCCCGAATTATTTTAACGGTGAATACTGGGACAACATGGAAACGTATATGAAACATTCCGCCAATTTCCATGTCGATGGGGTATCGACTCCGACACAGGTATTGCACGGTGAAAACGATAAACGTGTGCCGTTGTCTCAGGGAATCGAGTTTTACCACGCGCTGAAACGCCAGGACTGCCCGACCGAAATGATCATGTATCCGAGAACGCCTCACGGGCCCCGTGAGCCGAAATTCATTCAGGATGTTGGTGAACGAATCATTGCATGGTTTAATATGTATGTTGAACGATGAATTTAAAGGTAAAGTATCATATTTGACAGGTAATTTTTATTGGATTGTGTAAATGAATAAGGATAATATATGTACATTAAAGCATTTATCACCATATTATTTTTTTGCGTATTAATCCTGTTTATCGGTTGCAGTACTGAAAAAGTCAGCGACATCAGGATTACAGACATGCGCTGTGAATACCGTGCTAATCCTTTAGGCATCGACGAGAGACAACCGCGGCTTAGCTGGATACCCGTATCAGACCTCAGAGGCCAGACACAAACCGCATACGAAATCATTGTGGCATCGGATGAAAATAAAATCAATCAGAATAACGGAGATTTATGGTCAACCGGCAAAGTGAATTCTAATCAGACAATCAATGTTGTCTATATGGGTAAAGAATTGGATTCCGGCCAGCGCTCTTTCTGGAAAGTGCGGATATGGGATCAGGATGATACTGTATCTGACTGGAGTGATATGGCGTGGTGGGAGATGGCGCTGCTTAATCCCGAAGATTGGACAGG
>JAFGMP010000142.1 GCA_016927495.1 Candidatus Latescibacterota bacterium
CACAACAACCTCATCGCACTCAATCGCCGGATAGTCGCGGACCGTTATCACATTACCTGACACCGATTCGATCTCGTAACCTGTGTCGTCTGCGAGCAGATATGTGCCCGGTACGCCGTATTCCAACGGTACCGGGACATCGCATATAAATGTTCTTTCATAGGTCGATGAAAGTTTGAGCGGAACCTGTGCTTTTTCGGTGGTGATGATTGTATCGCCGCACCGTAACCCGGTTCCACCGAGAAGATATCCCTGCATAACTTTGCCATTCGCATCTAAAGAAACAAATCCGAAACGACCGCTCATGGTGACCGAGCCGAATGTACGTTCCTTGTCATCAAGCGATGAAATAATGTAGTCGGTTCTGTCGTCGAGTTTTACCTCAACTGCGATCACACCGCTGTCAAAGTCGTTTGTAATGAGACGGGCTGATCTGACAGGCGAAGTTTCGTTGTCGGGAAAGGGTGACACTACGGCGGCGTAATGACTGTTCACGGATTTTGAACCGGTCCGTTCCGCCAGTATCTGCTGAATCGAGGGTGCATCGAGTTCCTCACCGCGATCGCTGCGCCACCCGGGTGCATCGGCGACAAGCAGACGGTCGATTTCGTTCAGTATTGTCAGATTGACTTTAACACCCTCCTGCTGCCATGTCGCGGTGAACGGAGGTTTCAGACGGCTTTCCCTGAGGTTGGACAGCCATTCGATGTTATCCTTTGCAGGACGGGATTTTCCGTCCGACACCGTGAGGAGATTACCGTTGCTGTTGAAACAATACTGGTGTTTGTTTCCGCCGCTGACACGGAACAGATCGACCGCATAGGTTTTTTCTCCCGGCAGTTGTATAAGCGCCGTTGTCCGACGGTACTGACTGCACTGCTCATAGGCATTGGCGGATGCCTGTACAATTTCGATTCCCGGAGTTTTACCGAACAGTTCGAGCTTCGAGTCGCAGTCCTTGATGTTCTGATTGATACCATCCACAGTCACGATGTTGTGCGAAAGTGTACTCTTCGTCCATGCGTTACGGGGATCATCCCAGATGTAGCCGCGGTCGGTGGCGACTTCCTTGCCATGAGCGATGTAGATGAGGCCCAGTGTGTCGTAGTGACGGTGGATGCCATGAGCGTTACCGTTAAAGTAGAGCGCTGTGTGCTTACAGGCCGGGCCGCCGCGAAGAACTCCCACATGCCAGCCGGGAAACCATTCGGTGCGATACGGAAGTCCGGGATTTTCTTTGATTGTGATGTCCGGGTCACGGTGCCAGAGGGCATATTCGCTACCTTTTTCGGAGAGCGGAGCGCCGAGAGCCTCTTCGAGCAGTTCGGTGTATGAATCGTTGTAACGGTCAGTCAGCACCTCGGCATACTCGGCATTCAGTCCACCGCCGTAATGAGTGTCGCCGATAACCGGGTAGCGGTTCAACGGATCGAGCATCCTTACCATACTTTCCTGAGCGAGACGGTAACGGTCGACGCTGACAAACGGATTGAAATTTTGCAGCGGTTCACCTTTTTCCGGTTTATACCCCGGCGGGTCGGAATACCCCATAAGTATTTCGGGGATTTCCTGCATAAGATTGAGGTGCATGGCCGAATAGGAGGGTGTCTCTTTGCAGAATCCGTCGAAATGGAAGCTGTGATCCATGAGCGTCTCAAATCCCTCCAGCGCACGGCGGACACTTGCCGGACGATCGAACAGTATTCCAACAGCGCCGCTTAAAGCCCGCCCCGGTCCGCATTTGTTATTGATCTCATCCCAGTTTTCCATATCATCACAACCTGCTATCAAAAGGTCGTCGATAATACGATCCTCCATTTCCGGTGTCAGAACCGGTTTGCCATTCGGTAAGCGTGCGTTACGGATCAGGTCATATGCTGCGGTAACCTGCAATATGATTCCGCCGTCGCCGCCACTGCACCCGAACCGTCCCGCACCCCAGAATCCGTTATTCAGAACAGCATAATCACCTTTCGTATGCAGATCTTTAAATGCGGTGATTATGGTTTCCACCGGAAATCTCCCGGCACGGGGATATTCTCCCAATGACTTTGCCGCTTCGGCTGGCGGACAGTCCGCATAGGTGCCGTTGTAGGAATAAAACATCCAGTTGGGGTAACGCTGAGCCATGATGTCCATGATCCAGGCGGCACGTTCGGCATAGGCAGCATCGCCGGTGACTGCATAGAGTTTGGCGAGGGGAAGGATTTTGGAAATGCACCATTGCGCTTTGTAAGTTCTGATCAATCCGCTGAAACTGGTGTGCACCGGCCAGGAAGCCCATCTGAGGGCATACTTACCAGTAGTATCTTCGGGGTGTGCACGTTCTTCTTCGGTGAGGTAAAAGTGAAATGTCTGCCCCATTTTCGGCGCTGTCATGGAACCGGTTTCGGGATAGTCGGGATTGGGGTACACGGTTCCGCAGTGTTTGCATTTCAGCTTGTCAGGATCTTCGATACTCCACTCGTAAATCCCCGTTTCACCCATGGATGACAGTTTGCCCACACAATGAGGACAGTTTTGACCGTAGGTAGGCCACATATTCATTTCCGAGATCATGTCCTCGAAGAATTGCCTGTCCTGCTGCATGGCATATTCGACCGAACGTTTCCAGCCCTCGACGATATCCTGTGCCCAGACATACTTTTCGATATTCGCACGGGCTATTGCAACATTTTCGGCTTTGTACAGCGTCATCGGTTCCATACCGTCTTTTTTTGAGCATGCCGAACCGATTACCACCAGCAGCATTATTAATTCCCAAAACCATTTCCGTGACATCCCGTTTCCTTTGTTTATACTGAAATTTTAACTATTATATTTCCCTCAACAGCCATTTGACAGCGTTTTGCTGAAGTTTGACATACTCCGGATTCCAGAGCACATAAATCATATGTCCCGGCGCCAAAAAACAGACACGCCCTTTGCCATATTCGTATGCCCAGCCTGCCTCGCAGCTTGTTCCCTGGTCGCCGTACGCAAGGCCGTCCGCATTCTCGCTTCTCATCAGCACATATTTTGGGTCTTTGTCGTAGGTAACATAATGCTGTTCGTCGGTAACGAGAAAATCATCGACACCCTGTGTTATGGGGTGGCTCTTGTCGGTGATTCTTACCCGGAACGGGCGAACCGGAGGATGGCCGGTGTATATCGCGCCCTCGACATCACGGTAATCTTTATTGCTGAGCGAAACATGGCTGTTGTTGTGGAAAAAGAACGCCGAACCGCCGCTTTCGACAAAATCCCTGACCGCTTTGCCCTGATGGGGTTGCATCCACATTACCGGCTCGCTTTTTTTCTCAGGCACCGGGGGTATACTCTTCATTTCCATGTCTGTTCCCTGAACATATCCCGGGTATGATCCCCCGTAACCGTCCGGCCAGAGCATACCGTCCCGAAAGACGATGAGCATCTTGTAGCCTTTGAGTGTCTCCGCATTGAGCAGCTTTACCTCGTCGGTAAAATCGATGGACAGGCCGGCACCTTCAACCAGCGTTTTGCCGAGAGCGGTACGGATATAATCCGAATTGTGATAGCGGTCACCTACCAGTGCGAATGCCGTTGCTTTTTTCGGTGCGGCATGAGCTTTTCGGGATGATACCGCTGTTCCAAGCGCTGCCAGTGTACATGCGCGACCAAGGCTGAGAAGTGATGCACGGCGTGAGAGTGGTTTTTTATTATTCATAATTATTCCCCTAAACCGATATTAATTTTAATCCGCTTAAATCCGCGTTCTATGCGTTTATATGTCAAATCCGTATCAAAATATTCCCCGCAATACCAGCAAAAAACCAACGATGATAAGCGGAATACCCACCGGTGCAGCGACAACAGATGCGGTCAAAAATCCACCGAGAATCATCAGAACAAATCCCAGAACAACCGCAATAATTCTGCCGGTAAAACTGAGGATAAAGGTAACCAGTTTCCAAAGCAGTTTAAACGGCCAGGCTAAAACAGAAATGATAGTTGACATAGAAACAACCTTTACGAAACGTTCCACTTTCATCTTGTCATTGCGAGCAAACGAAGTAAGCGAAGCAATCTCTCCGAACAGATTGCTTCGTCGTTTCACTCCTCGCAACGACACGTTTAGAAATTAAATCCCAAAAAATTTTAATGTATCAGTTTCTCATATTCTGAATGAGAGCCAATCCGGAACCAGATAATCGTATCATCCTCTTTTAATCCGAGCGCTCGCCATCCGATACCAACACGAATAGAGTAAATTGGAAAGTTTGTGTGGACTTGTTTAAATTCGAGGCTTGGATGATATGTATTTGAAACCCACAAACGATAGTTTTTCTTTGCAAGTTTTTTGATTCTTTCCGGTAGTTTTCGAAAACACGTGATGAAGTCTTGATTCAGCGTCGAATTCATAATTCATCAAAACCTTTTTGATGAACTTTACCTGATTTGAAATCTCTGCGGGCTTTTTCCGCCATTTTTTCAAGATTATCCTGAGATTTTGATAAAGTATCATCCCATCGCAATTCAGCCTCTATATCGTCGAGGAGCTGATATGCCAGTAGTTTCTGGGCATCATCAGAAAGCTGTGAAGCTTTTTTGAAAACATCCTTAAGTAATATCGTCATATATTTCATCTCCAGTATATTGTTTTCATTTTAGATTCAATTGATTCAGATCGACATATAAAGTAAATATAATAAGCAATCAGTAAAAATCCATGTCCAATTATTTTTAGCTATCATCTCAACTCAAGAAACGTAACATCACGTTTGAGGAAATATCTCGGCAACCGTAAATCACCGATATTGCATCTCCTTACCTCGAACCAGACATTATCTTCATCCGGATAACCGTAGCCATGCTGGTCGAATACCACCGGTTTGCCGTTATGCTTGCCGATAAAAAGCTGACAGTGCCCACCGCAGCTCTGAATGGTCACAAACGGTTTGTTTTCCAGTATTTTTTTGTAGTAAACGGATTCACCCATGTCGGGATGCAGCACGGTGGTGTTGTTGTCGTTGAAAAAGGTGAACAGTGTGCCGTGACAGGGCAGGTCGAAACCGAAACAGGCAAAAATGTCACGGTATGTGGTTTCATGCTGACGGCCGAACCATGCGCCGCTCCAGTCATAGGTGTTTCCGAGGAGTTTAAATGCGGTTACTATGATGTTGCGGCGTGTGTATGGCAGCCATCCGGCATGTGTATTCCCATCGGATGCGAGCCATGCTGTTTCCACCGCCAGATTCCCGTTTATTTTCCTGACGGGAACGTTGACAACACGCGGGTTGTTTTTGGAAGCAAGCGGCAGACGAGCGCCCATGCCGAACCAATTGGAAGCGCACGTACAGCTTTCGTCCGTATAAAACTGCACACGGTCTCCGGTACAGACCACAAAATCCGGATTGTTGGTGAACGTTTCGATTTCCTGTTTCGATGCGAACGCCACATTCTCCGACCTGACCCACCCGTAACCAACCTCACACAGTACGAACATATATTCGCCGCTTTTCGACAGATGCAATACCTGCACCGGTTTTGCGATTTTAACGACACCTATATTCCATAAGTCCCACCGGGTCTTTCTGGACTGTGTCAGTCCGATCTGCATGGGGAAAAACGAGGGATTGTTCCTCAGGCGGCTGGTTCTTACGGTAATTCCGTGACGGACTGTGACGGCATTTCCTACACAGTCGAGCGCCATCTCATGTTCCAATGCATTGATTTCATTTTCTCCGTAAGTTATGGCAAGTGCATTGCCATATTTCTGTTTACACAGGTAGGCTATCTGTGCGTTTATCCTGTCTTTTACCGTATCCGCCACAGCACGGGCACTCATAGAACTGAGATCGGGGACAGTCAGTGAAAATCCCGGCCACCAGTGGATGAGGTTCGGCTTCCTTTCGGCGGGAACATCTTTGAACGGATCGGGAGAACTTATTCTACGGCGGTACGATTCATTCATACGCTGAATTTGCTGAGGTGTCAGAATTACCTCATCAGGCTTTTCCATGGTGGAAATCCAGTAATCGGCTGTCTGCATTTCAGGCGGAATCCAGGGAAGCGGATCCGGCGCCCTGTTGTAGAGTACATCTTCCGGTTCAGGTAAAACATCGAGCGTGACAGGATCGATTTTTTCAGTGTAAATAGTGACGGGGAACATCGTGAAAACTGCCAGAAAAACCACTATGAAACCGATCAGTTGCTTCATAATATGCCTCCTGAGCGTATTGTTCTTATAATAATTTAACCTCGAAAGTCATTTAGGTATAAAAAACTTTAACATATTATATATTATCGACAATAGAGCGGAGAAAGGCACTTCTTCATTAATCCAAAATCACATGTCGACAAATCTTCCTGAGCAGATGATCTGACGGTAACATATTTTCAATACCCGGAATACAACAATTTATCCTGTAAATATTTTCGTGCATGAATTTCACGAATTGGTTAACAATACTTTCAAATAATTTTCCGGTTCATTTTCGATCATCTCGAACGCTTCCTGAGTACGTTTCATGGGTAAAATCGCTGAAATCAGCGCTTCGGGTTTAAGGTCTCCGATCACAAGATGCTCCAGCGCATCTTTATATTCACCATGGGACACACGGGATGTAATCAGCAGACCTTCCTTCCAGATAAGCTCCTTCATCACCAGTGAAACTTCCGTATTTTCGAGACTGAGCACACAAACTTTTCCCGCACCCCGTATGCTGCGGATGGCTTCACGAACAGGATTGGTACGTCCCTCGAATATTTTGGCATCTCCTGCAACCTCGAACGCTATATCGACACCTTTACCGCCGGTTTTGTCCATGATAACCTCGACCGGATTTTCCTCGCGGGCATTTATGGTAGTAATTTCAGGATAAGCGGTTTTTGCGATTTCCAGTCGTTTGGGAATGATATCTACAATAAACAGCATTTCCTGCGTGATGGTACGTGATGCCTGCAGAATCGACTGGCCGATTTTACCGGCGCCGTAAATTGCAAGGCTGTCACCCGGTTGCACTCCGGCACGTTTGGAGGCATGAAAACCTATAGAGTAAGGTTCAACAAGCGCCGAATCCCTGTCTGAAATTTTTTTGTCGATTTTGTAGAGCATCGAAGCATCCGCTGCAACATATTCGGCAAAACCGCCGTCCATATCGATTCCGAGCAGCTTGAGCGATGTGCACGCCGGATAATGCCCGATCTTGCATGCCGGACATTTCCCGCACCAGATAATCGGATCGACCGCCACACGTTCGCCAATATTGTGGCCTCTAACATCCTTGCCGATTTCCTCCAGAGTTCCTACAAATTCATGTCCCGGAATCAGGGGAAGCTTTGTCCTCGGGTGAAATTCACCCTTAAAAATATGCTGGTCGGTTCCGCAAATGCTCGCAGATGTGATTTTGACCAGAACTTCACTGTCTTTTATTTCTGGCTTGGGAACATCCAGATATTCGAAGTTACGATATTCGGTTAAAACCGCAGCTTTCATGTGAATTCTCCTCATATATTTTTTAATTACAACTCATTTTCACTGCTGTACCAGAAACTTGTCCAGCGATAATCCAGAAGTATTTCTCCAATTTTATCCCTACCTTTTTTCGGACAACCTGGTTCGAGACTTACCATAATATCGTTTCTGAACGGGATGGCGTCAAGCTTTTGAATTCGGTAGGTGCTGACTATGCCCCCATCGACAGGCCGTTTATCAAGGTATCCGTAGAACGGGAGATCAATCTCACCGTTACGGTAGTAATAACCGCAGTTGAAATAATCCTCTGTTCCGATACCCCTCCAGACTGTGTTTTTACCGTCATCCAGGGTTATGTACTCGTTGTCCTCATGGTTGAAATACGTGTCACCAATGGAGGATGGGACGCGAGTGATGAGATTAAATCCGGCAAAAACGCCCGGGCCATCAAGATCGACAAGAACCTTCCACTCTTTGCCATTTTCACATTCCTTACGCAGAAATGCGTGCAGTCACGCCGATATACCGGCTGGTTACTCGAAGCAATATAAGATATTTCATTTTCAAGGGGAGCAAGCCATGAATTTTCACCGGCAAGACGATTCAAAAAGAATGACCGGTCTTTTACATTTTCAGTGTTTGCATGTCTTACTGCACAGATCAAAATTAAAATGATAGAAGAATTCTGTATTAATCGTTTTATTGACATATTGCGTGAAATTATCATTTCTTTATAGTGTGTAATACTGTCAGATCTGTTATTTGATACTCTCGAATGAGCTTTTGTGTTGCTTCTGTGCGCGAACTGTCTTTACTTTACTCCCCACGTTCCGAGGCCGGAATATGCAGGTGATATATACCTGCACGCCGCATGTCAATTTGCCACCAGTTTTTAACTTCGGGGGTGGTGAATCCGCCATTGGCAAAAAAGCATAAAGACTCGCCTTTTTCATCCAGCTCGATACCATAGGGACGCACCGGTCCGTAACCGTACTTTTCGACATAGTAGTCATAAATGAACGCGATGACCTTTTTTTTATTCGTCCTGGTGTCATATTGTACCACCGGCACACCCCGGCCGTACTGATAACCTATACCGGGTATGTAATAAATGTACCTGCCGCCGGGGCTCATGGCCATATTGGCGGTATAGTAGCCTTCTTTTCCCCAGTTTTCGCATACATATTCGGTTCTGTCCTGCTCGGGATAAAACCTGAACATTGTTCCGAAGTTATCGAAACACCAGAAAGCGCCGTCTTTGTCCTTATGTGAAGTATGAGCGCGCAGGTTGCCGCGTTTTTGCGTGTTCGGGTTCATTGGGATTGTGGCATTCATACGGGTGAATACGTTATTACGCCGTTTGTAACAAATTATCTGCTTTTCTTCGGAGTTTGAATCTGTAGTGTATATGAACCCGGTTTCTTTGTCAATCATAGTACATCGTGCATACCATTTAATGTTGTCTGGCGGCGCTCCACCGTAGACCATACGGCGGTCTTTGGTATCATAGACGATCACATTACTGCCGGTGTGGTCGACACCGAATAACAGATTCTGTTTGTAATCATAGTTAAAATAGGGCCAGCTTGCACCTTCGAGCGGAATACCAAATTGCTCTGCCTCACCGGAAAAGCAGTTATATCGGATAAGCCAGCTTCCTTTATAGATGGTGTCCCATTCTTCCTGTTTGGGGCCGGGACCGAAATAGGTCAGCATCCATGTGTCGCCGCCGGGACCAAAATCGATATCGCCGTGGATTTTGCCGTCGCCGAAATCATCGGGCTGCCAGCCGATAAGGTCTTTCGCACTCAGTACTATGCTCTGGGTTTTCGTTGAGGGGTCGTATTTGTTGATGTAACTCTCGGCGCCATATGAAAGGTGATTCGAGATAGAATAGTAAAAACAACCGTCCGGACCTTTCGTAACATCACCCCAGCCACCCCATGCACCGCCTGCATTTTTTGCAAGATGGTAGGGAAGGTATTCCGGTTCGAGATTCTGGATGACCGCAAAATCGATGGTTGGTGGGGTTTTCGCAACTTCAAAATCGATGATATCCTCATAACTCTCCGGGATTTTCAGAAAATCTTCAGAAGTGTCTGTCTGCACTTCCGCAGTATGACGGATATTCCGTTTGTCGTACTTCTCCTCCCATGCACGCTGTTCGTCTCTCGTTTTCGGTTTTTCAATGGCAAAAGCAGACGCAAAAAGCAGGAACAAAAGTGTTATGTAACATATAACACACACATATTTTTTCATAACCTGCGCTCCTGTGATTTATAATTGAATGTGCATAATTATTTTTCAGCCTTAATGGGAAAGTTATTTTATAACTCCATTCTCTCCCTTATTATTTTACTACTTTTTTTTCCTTTTTCCTTGTACCTTTTTTATAAATCACTCTTTCCGTTCCGATTCGGGAATATGCACATGAAATATTGCAGGCCGTCCGTAACCGGATTTCAGTTCCTTCGTCGTGAAACATCCGTTCGTGTAAAAGAATAACGATTCACCATTCTCGTCAAGTTCGATTCCGTATGTACCGCCAGGGCTGTAGCCGTATTTTTCCAGATAAAAATCATTGAGAAAAGCAAGTACCTTTTTCTTACCTGTCCGGGTATCATACTGCACAACAGGAGTGCCATAGGTGTATGCGTTGGTATCGGCTCCCGGAAGATAGTAGATGTATCTTTTTTTGGGGCTGAAACACATGTTGGCGAGATACTTTCCCTCTTTTCCCCAGTTTACCCCGACAGGTTCGGTACGATCCTCAGCCGGGAAAAACCTGAACATGGCGCCGGACACATCGCAGCACCAGAACGCGCCCTCATCGTCTTTAATTTTGGTGTGGGCACGCATGGCGCTCGTTTTTCCGGTCACAGGATTCGGCGGAACTTTTGCATTCATGATGGTGAATGTATTGTTGCGCCGTTTGTAACTGACAAGACACTGGTCGCCGCGGTACCGGTCCGCAAGGCCCTCGCCGGGATACGTTTTCGAATCGGTTGTGTAAATTATGCCTGTGTCACGGTCGAGCAGCACACCGCGCTCATACCATGTGATGTTTTTGGGGGGTGACGCGCCATAGACCATACGGCGTTCCTGTGTGTCGTAGGCAATAACATAATTGTTGAGCGCTCCCACACCGAAAAGAAGGCCGCGCTGCCAGTCATAAGCGTGATAAGGCCAGCTTTCGCCTTCGAGCGGGATACCGAGATTTTCAGTTTCCCCGGTAAAGATGTTGTATCGTATCAGCCAGCTTCCTTTGTAGGTCGTAGAGAGATCTTTACTATCCGGACCCGGACCGAAAAATGACAGCAGCCACATATCGCCGCCGGGGCCAATATCGGGATCGCCATGGAATTTCCCGTCCCCGAATACTTCGTTTGAATAACCGACTGTTTTTTGAAGGTCGACAACGATACTCTGAGTTTTGGTGGCAGGATCATACTTATGAATATACGCAGTCCCGCTGTGCGACATATGATTACCGATGGAGAAGTAGAAACAGGCGTCCGGTCCTTTTGTTACATCTCCCCATCCGCCGTAAATACCGCCGGTTTTGGAGTCGAATGTTGGCAGATACCAGGGATCCAGCCCCTGAACAACTGCAAAATCAATTCTCGGCGCTGTCTTGGCAACATCGAAATCTTTTATGTCGGGATAATCGGACGGTATTGTTAAAAATTCATCGGATGTATCGATTTTCATTACGGCATCCATGAGTATTTTCTTTTTGTCATATTTCTTTTCCGTGTCACGCTGTTCTTCGGGAGTTTTGAAAGGACGGGCATAACTCAAAGAAAAACCGATCAATATACTCAACAGTAAAAAGCCTGTAATGAATGACTTTTTAAACATGGCCGATCTCCTGTTAAAATAATAAATATTATGAAGCTATCATCTTTTCTTTCACGGCATTCCAAAGCATAGTTTTCTTCTGACGATAGGATTCGACACCCATTTTGATTGCCACCATCGTTGATGCTCCGAGATTGACATTACAGTTGAGTTTTCCACCCTTACGGATGACATCGATAAAGTTGCCGTGCATATCCCGTCGGCCACCGGTTGGTGGAATGATCATCTTTTCATAATCATTGTTCATCTCTCTGAACTTGTCCATGAAACTTCCGACTCCCTCCATGGATATATCGGACAACGATTCATCAAATTCCATGGTACCGTAACGACCGTAAATACGGGCAGGCCGATAATATTCGTTGGTGAGTACGCTTTCGAGAAATACCGTAAACTTGCCGGGATAATCGACTGTCATCATAAATACGTCCGGTACTTCACGACCATCGTTATTATCATACAGTCCGCCGTTACCGTTAACGCGAACCGGATACTCGCCGTCCTCGCCGACAATAGCGAGAAGCAGCGGAGCGAGAAAATGATACAGCAGATCGGTCGCCACTCCCCCGTTATAATCCCAGTAACCGCGGAAATAGAAAAAGCGGTTCGGATTCCAGGGAACACGCGGCGCAAGTCCCCACTTATGCCCGAGCCACATATCCCAGTCGATATAGTTTTCACCGGTCATATGAGGGCCAACAGGATCATCTCGCCTGTCCGATGTGCCGAAAACACTTCTGCCCCGATTGTTACGGTTCCAGCTTCCCTGCGCCCATGTTACCTTTCCGAGCCTGCCGTCGCGGATAATATCACGTGCATTCCACCATCTGTCCTGTGCGGTACGCTGCGGACCAACCTGAAGAACTTTGTTGTATTTTTTAACAGCGTCCCTGACTTCAATTGCCTGCTCGCATGTCAGAGTCAGTGGTTTTTCGCAATAGACGTGTTTTCCCGCATCCATAGCCTCGATACACATTTTCGAGTGCCAGTGATCGGGTGCAGCAATCAGAACGGCATCTATATCGTTGCGGTCGAGAATTTTACGGTAGTCCATATATCCGTCGCCCTTACAAATATCTTTTGCCTCTGTCAGTCGCTTTTGAAATACATCGCACACAGCTTTAACCTGTATATTCTCTTCTCCGCTTCGATTGACAAGTTCACGGAGTAGTCCGGTGCCCCGTCCGCCTGTGCCGATAACCCCGTAATTAATTCGGTCGTTAGCGCCAAGAACAAAGGATGGTATAAGACCTCCCACACTCAATACTCCGGTTGTGGCTGTGATGGTTTTTATAAAACTGCGACGCGTTGGCAAATTCCTACCCATTCAATTCCTCCTTAACAGATTCCGGTTCATTTTCCCGGTGATAACAAAAATATACCTACATAAATATCAATGTATCAAAAATAAAAAATCTTATTATTCAAAGCGGGCAATATTCAGGTAAAAATGCAATATTTAACAATAGGATGCAATATAATTGTTGGACTGGCGATCCCCATTTTTGGGAAAATCCATTTGAAAAAGAAAAAGATTTGAACACGATTTACATGATTAATCAGGATTAACAGGATCCGTCTTCACAGAAAAGATCATTTCAAAACCTCATAACCTATCGTTGTAAAATCAGGAAATCAGGAAAATCATGTGAATCAAGGTTCGGACAATGCAAAAGGAGCAGAAATTTTACACACAATCTCTGCTCCTTTTTCACTTATAAAGTTATCGTAGGGGGAAACTACCGAACAATTAACAATTTGCCATTCTTTCTGAATCCATTGGATTCGAAATTATAGAGATACACTCCAGAACTGAGATTGGCGCCGTCGAAAGTTGCGGAATGCGATCCGGCTGACATGAAACCGTCAACAAGCGTCGTTACCTTTTGCCCGGAAACATTAAATACCTCGAGCTTCACATGCGATGCTTCAGTAATGGAATACGAAATCGTCGTTACCGGATTTGCAGGGTTGGGAGAGATAGATACAAACTGTTGTGTATCCTCCGTAACCGGTTTATCGATAGGTTCCGATTCGACATCGAAGTTTTCTATTGTTCCCGCAAATACATCTTCGTAAAGAGCAGGATTATACTCTTCACCGGCAGCATCGTAGGCCAAACGGATTACACTTTGGCCCGGATTAATTGCAGATGCTTTTTCTGCATATTCTTTAGCTGATGTTTTATTGTCGAGGTAGTCGCCGTATATTTCAGCGATACGTGCGAACATTTCCACTTCCATTGAAGTACCTTTATATTTGTAAAGCCGTGAAAGAAATGCTGCAATGGCATCCTCATATTTCACCTCACGAAACAGCAGGTCACAGAAAATGTAATCCAAAGAAGCTTCATACCATCCTTCTGCAGTTTTTACCTCATCGATGATAATTGAACGAATATCCGAATAATCTCTGTCATACTTGTCTGTTGCACGCAGAATTGAAGTAATAATATGTTTTCTCGTTAAAATATCTTTTTCCTGAGTTACGATATTTTTGTATATATCCAATGCTTCAGTAAAGTTTCCTTCAAATTCAAGTCTCTGTGCATTCTTAAATTCATCGGAATCAGATGTTATGAGAACACGTTTACCAGCACCTGCTGAACCAACAGAACTTGTCTTGTAATTTGTATAATTGATGTTTGCGGGAAAAGAAAATAGAGCATCAGTCGGAGGATTTACACCCCACCAATTATTTTGAGCATCAATTGCACCGGTTGAGGGATTGTTTATCGCTTTTACCGTACCATCCTTACGAACAATATTGTTATTTCCTTCAAGACTGGCCCCATGTAAGTCTAAAAGACAACTGGAGTTGACCTGGATACTATGACTTGTATTATTATTTTGAATGTCACAGTAATCCGCGATGGCATTTGTACTCGAAGTCGCTATCTTCATTCCAAAATATGTATTTTTTACAGTTACATATGAAATTGAAGGATTAGATGAACTGCCGGAAACAGTGATACCACCATTCTGGTAAGTAGTATTGGAAGCATTATCACATTCAACCTTACTAATTGTCGGCCCGCAATTGTTAACCCATATTCCAGCCTGACTGCAATTCTTAATCGTTATTTTGTTGGTTCCGTTATCGAGGCCATTCGCGTTATCAATATCAATACCGCAGCTAGC
>JAFGMP010000014.1 GCA_016927495.1 Candidatus Latescibacterota bacterium
CCATATCCCAGCGCGACAGAAAGTTGATGGATAATATGCTCATCCTCATAATGCGACACAACGGTGAGTAAATCGGTAAAACCATCACCATTTACATCGCCGGTGACCGGAGAGTAAAGCCCCGAATAATCCAGTGCGATTTCTTCGTCGAAATTGCCCGAACCGTCACTCAGAAACAACGCATTCTCAATTACTAAGTCACTGATACAGTCATTGTTGAAATCATCGACATGGATAAACCGCGATTCGCTCCCGATGGTACTATGCATTGCTTCGGTTAAAGAACCGTCTCCATTACCCAAAAGTATGGTGATATTCCCACCGTTTCCCAACAGCACAATGTCGGCGAAATCATCGTGATTAAAATTGCCTTTTTCGATGTCGATAATGTCATGGCCGATGGCAAAATCACTGCGGATAAACAACGGGGGTGTTTGGGGAAAGGAGGACTTTGCATAGGGAATACTTGCAGAAATTATAATGCAAAGCACTGTAAATTTTGAAATTATCATATGCCGTTTTTGTATCGTTGATTTTGTATCAAAACAACACAATGTGACTCATCATATGATCGTTCATTTAATTTTTTTACGTTTATCCAAAACTTTGATTACTTGCCGCAATTTTATAATATCATCACCGCTTATTTTTCCATGGCTCAGAAAATATTCAACAAGAAGTGTAATATTATCGCCAAGATAAGTGTTGACAAACTCCTTAAGAGCAGTTTGTATCGTTGTTTCTTTCGGTTCTGTCACATCGTAACTGTATCTGTTCGTTTCTGTCATCCTTCGCTTCAACATTCCATAACGAACCATTTTATCAAGTGTATCTCCAAATGTAAAATAGTTACGATGCCCTTTTTTTACCAACTCATTGTACACATCACGGGCAACGGATTCGCCTTTTACCCAGAAAATTCTTAACAGTTCCCATTCACTGACTTTATTCCTGTCCATATTCTTCCTTTTGATTATTGTGACGTATAAATGATTTGTCTGGACGCATTATCTGTATCAGTTATATACATAATGGTAAATGCATAAATCAGATGCAAGAGAAACTATGGGATTTGGAAAAGGTCAGGTGATCGATAATTTATAAATTCTTGATTATTTACCATAAAAATCATGAAGAACTTGAAGGAAAAGATAAGTATTTCTTTAATAACTTCAGTACCTTCATGGTGAAATTTTTTATAAATATTACAAGCAAAAGCTCACGATAATATTAGGAAACACTTTTTACAATACCATATTATTGATTCTCACCCAAAATCAACATACCTTCTCGCATTCCAGCTCACTATCTTCATCCTGTCCTCGTTCGATATGTCGGCAAGAAATATCCGTCCCATCTGCGGTTTCGGATCGATAAACGGATTGTCGGTACCGAACAGCACACGGTCGGCGCCGACAGTATCCACCAGAAACTCAATCTGACGGGCCGGACACATGGACATGGTAATATCGAACATAACGTTGGGTAAATCAGCGGCGAGTTCGATCCCATGCGTGGTACCGTACGGCCCGCCGGAGTGCCCCATAATCCAGCTGATATCGGGATAGTCCTTTGCCATACGGGTCAACTGGTCCTGGCTGCCGTAGGGATCCTGATCGAGCCATGTATGTACCAGCAGCATGAGTTTACGGTCCGCCACCCACTTGCAGATACCTTGCATACGGTAATCATCCATTTTGCACTTGGCAAGAATCGGATGGGTCTTGACGATGACCATGTCAGGTTCCTCGGTGAAACAGCGTTCCAATTCATCCAGCGAAAGCTCGGGGTAATTGCCGTTGACAATGCATGCACCGTACATACGGCCACGATGTGATCTGATGGCGTCTATGGTCATATTGTTTCCCAGCACCATATCACCGCACAGTCCGGGTGTAGCGGACAGCACAGTTTTGTCGATACCGAGCTGATCCATCATTATTATCATGCCGTCGGCATCCATGCTGGGAATATGCATATTGAAATACGGCCCAAGGTGCGCGTGCATATCGATGATTTCCACATCGTCTATGGGAAGGCCCTCATGAATACGGTCAAAATAATCGGTCATGACAGCGCCTCCTTTAACAGTGTCCTAAGCGTACCTCCGGCGATTACTTCCTTGTCCTCACGGGAAATGGCAGCATAGGAAATAAGTGAAATCGCCGAAGTGCCGGTGTACTGGGGCATGCTGGTGCCGAACAGAATGTGATGGGCTCCGTAACGGTTGACAACTTCTTCGACAGTTTCCGCTCCGAAGTACCGCGATGTTTCAACATGCAGGTTATCGTACCGTTCGAACAGCGGGTAGCTGAACCTGTTGTGACGGTAACTGACACTGGTGGCTATAACTGGCAGTCCCGGGTATTTGTCCAGAATGGTCTGCAGAGTCTCCCACCAGACAATTTCAATGTCGAGCATAAGTGGAACACGCGCTTCAGCAAGCGAACACAACAGTTCTCCTACATTCCAGTCAGCCATCGAAAAGCTGTGGAAATTGTTGGTCGGGTACATTCTGACCGCCCGTACGTTCTTTTCCTCCATAATCTTCAGCAGCTTACCCGGAGGCGGCATTTCACCCGTGTGATGTGGCAATACTACCCAGCATGGATAAAGCCCCTCCTGCCCTGCAAGCGCTTCCTCCAGAAGCTTATTACCTAAATGAGGACCAGCGTCACGGGCGACCGTATGGTAGACAAGCGCTTCCTCTATACCGGCAGTCTCCATTTCCCGCCGCAGTCCGTCCACATTGGGAATATCCATAATGAGGGGATACGGTACTCTTCCGACAGAACAATTGCAGTCAAAAAATTTAAGTTTTGCCATACAACATACCTTTCATTCGCCGGACAGAGTTTTGTGACAAACAATACATTCCCTGATATCGTTCATACCTTTATCGGCATGGAATTTTATCGTTTCCTGCTCTTTATGGTGACAGCCCCAGCATTGATAGGAGAAATCGAAAGCGCTCAAATTTCTGTGGCAGAACGTGCACCGTGTGGTATGATTATCGTCGAGCGGCCATTTTTCATGAGGATATTTTGACGCCATCCATATTGATGTAACATGGCATTTGGCACAATCGACGCCTAACTGATCATGAAACGCATTATCGGGAATATCCCGTTTATGACATACATAACATCTGACACCTGCGGGTATAGGCGGGTGACCGGTTGATTCAATTGTTTTTGCTGATGTCGTACCGTTTGTACCCGGTTTCGGCCCTCCCGAAGCACAGCCAAGAGCAACGATCACAATAAATACGGTCACGAGAATAATCGATCGATGAACCATATAATTCCCTTCGTCAACGTTTTCATGTACCTTAACTGTCATGTAGTGATCAGGAATATAAAAACCATTTTTGCTAATAACAATAAAAAGTTGTGGACGTACCCGATATACCCATATATAATTAGTAATGAAAACGCATATGGCTTACAATTTTGAATTATCGGTTTAAACAAATTTTTCATAAAAATTATCAGGACACTACAATACATTGTATGTCACTTTAATCCCTTGACTGTCACTCTGAGTGAAACGAAGAGTCTCAAAAAATACAAAAACGATATTCTTCACTTCGTTCAGAATGACAGAATATTAAATAAGGATTTCCCATCATTTTATCATGTTTTTTCAAGGAGTGTATGATGAAACGTACGACGTCTCTTTTTCCTGTCATTTTACTGATTGTTGTGTTTTTTACAGTCATTTTTTATTCAGACTGTACCGGAAACAAGCAAAAAGACTTCCATCTTTATCTGCTTATCGGCCAATCAAATATGGCCGGCCGCGGTCTTGTCGGTGATTTGGATAAACAACCGCACCCACGTGTATTTACCTTAACCAAAGAAAATACATGGATCGAGGCTGTCGATCCTATACATTTCGATAAGGATATTGCGGGAGTCGGACCGGGACTCACCTTTGGGAAAACCATGGCTGATAAAAATCCGAATATCCGTATCGGTCTCATACCATGTGCTTGCGGTGGATCGGCCATAAGTCACTGGAAAACAGGAGTATTATTCGAACAGACAAAAAGTTATCCCTATGACGATGCGCTCAAACGGGCAAAAATAGCCTTGAAGGACGGCGTCCTGAAAGGCATACTCTGGCATCAGGGCGAGGGTGACAGCAATGAGGAGTCGGCCGGGTTATATGAGCAGCGTCTGGCAGAATTTATTACAATCCTAAGGAATGACCTCGGATCGCAGGATGTGCCATTTATTGCCGGAGAACTGGGGCAGTTTTTCCTCAAAGACAGACCGGAAGCAAACATTGTCAATGAAGCTCTGAAACGACTGCCTGAACGTGTCAACAACACCGCCTTTGTCAGTTCACAGGGGCTGACACCGAAAGATGACGGTGTCCACTTTGATACGGAATCGGCGAGAGAACTTGGAAGAAGGTATGCGGAAGCGATGATGCGATTGGAAAAAAATTAAATGGATCAATATGCTGATTAAATACAGGGACACAGCATGTTTTGCACCTGCTAATTCCACATCATAAATCATACATGCAGCTTATTCAGTAGCGAATCCCTTTTTTTCAAAACACAATTGTCTTGCAGAACACATCTCTTTTACCTGTTCAGCATAACCGTATCATTGATGATCTTGCCAGCTTTGATTGTGTAAGGGACATGAAACACGTATGGAATATCGGCGCCCCGGGTTACAAAATACAGACCGTCGGTACTTTTTCCATCGATTACCGGCACTACACTGCTAACCCGAAGCCCCGGAAGGATCACGAGAATGACACGGAATAAAGATGTTCCGTCCGGGCCGAGGACAGAGCATCTTGCGGAATAACCCGGTGTGTTGACGTAGGAAAATCCAAAAATATCGACACCTATGCCATAGGTAAAGCTGCGGCCGTCGGTATCTTTCTCTGAAGCCGTATCTCCCGGTTCATTAACCCATATCAACTCACCGTCAAAATTCAATAACAGCACCGTATCGGCATCGGGATGTGCTACATACAACCCATTATCAGAAGCAGTCACCGTCGGTGGAAGATCACTATCACGGAAATAGTCCCCCAATGGCATTTCTTTGTCGAACTCACCGGTATCTTTGTTTATTGAAATTAAAGCTGGCGTTTTACCTCCGCCCGCCCCGATTCCGAAAAATATGTTCCCGTAGTGAACAACCGGATGTCCGATGTTACGGCCGCGATATTCGGTAAAACGCACATAGCCTCTGTCGCCGAACGATATATCGGGACGAATTACACCGCCGCTTAAAAATGCACACACAATTCCTTTGCGCGTCGTCAAAAATATTCTTTCCTCAGTGTCGAATGCAAATCCGATTAAGGGAAGGCCATCGAGAATATCCCCGAAAGAGTAAAGTAAATCGTGCCTTGGTGTATCGACCGATCCCGCGAGATGATAATAGATCAATGAATCGTCTGTATGCGTTCTACCGATCAATCCTGCAGCAGATTTCTCAATTTCAAAGATACCTCCCGGCGATGGCGGTCCGGTCGCTACCCAGGTTGGTGGCGCTGTTTTATTATAAACACATATATAGTACGACAGAGAATCGGTTTGAACTCTTTTTCCCTCAAGATCAGCTCCGTTCCACGAAAACTCGTTAATGCCCATCTTGAAATCACGCAGCGGTGAACAGTGAATACACACGGGAATCTCTGTATCATGTTCACTATAAATTATGAGCCGTCCGCATGTGTCGGGATCTTTTACTTCGATAGGTACTCTTAATGATTTGTTATCGAACGAATACGGAATTATTGCCGGAACACGCGCCGAAATCGGAATTCTTTCATCTGTCCGCTGCTTGGGAATTTTCCGTAAAATCATGCCGCTGTTTTCAGTTATCGGTGTATCACCGATTTTCAAAGCAAGATTGTAAACCGGAACCGGAGATAAATCAGGATTTCTACCTCTGAAATTGATATGAAATGTTTTAGTATCACCGGGAGCCAGAGAAAACTGCATCGCAATAGGATCGACAATCCATGAAGTATTTTTAAATGTCGTAAAATTAAGACTCCCCGATATTGTTTCATACAGAGGATTATTGAGAACTAAATCAACTGACTCGGAAATGTCCCATGACATATTTGTGTCAAGGACAGGCGGTGTTATAGTATCGACAATGTCCTGAACAACGGTTCTTTTGTTCCGGTCGATATCAATGCCGTTTTTAACCGAGCCATCATCGGATAATACCCTGAATGAACTGCCTTCCCCATCGATTGTCACCAGTAAAAAATGAGGGAAAAGACCGATTCCTTTTTGATGAACCGGACCGGTACATCCTGTCGACACTGCCCTTATGCCGTCTATTGTACCCCAATCAAACAAACCGTCGTCAGAACATGTAATGATAAGATCAACATCACCCGTTTTGAAAACCGGTAGAAACCGGTTGCTCCAAAGACCGGGAGCTTTATCCCAGACAGGGCTGTTCATGAAAACAACTACGGTTTCGCCTTCCAATCTGTCTTCAAGTGTATCCCAGAGCCACCCATACTGTTCCTCCCCTAAAACAGGCGTTTCACCAAAACCTGAGCGATATGATTGATCTGTCGTACTGAGGACAATGAAATAGATACCCTGCCGTTCGTATGAGTACCATTGAGGACCGAAATGACTGCCATATGCCACCTCGCTTGCATAATCGAAAATATCCTGATTTCCGGCAACCGGATACACTGGTATCGATACTGTTTCCATATCGGTGTTAACCATATTCAACAGGCCGTCGACACCTGAGGAAGGAACATCCTGAGGGAGTCGGTTCCCCAGATCGACTGCAAAATCCACATCAAATTTTTTCAATTCTTCAGCCAGATCGCGAAAGATTTTCCCATCATCGGTGACCAGCCCGGAATTCCCAAAAGCTGCAAATGATATAGACACAGGTTGAATATTAACAGGTGTATATTTTTCATCATTTACGCATGAAAAAAGAAATACGGACAACATTAAAAAATAATATAACTTCAACCTGAACATCTATCATCCCCTTCAGTTACAGCAATTTGTGGATTAGCATAACAATACAAACAACCGTGAGGGCAGGGCATATCACGGTATGAGCCGATATCGCGGCTTACGGTACAGTTGCAATGTAATCGCTGTCCTTTATCTTTCGCCAATGGAGCAGATTCACCTGTAAGACCTGAAAGTAATCCGCCGTCGATACATGCCGCAGGTTTAATTCCGTCAATCTTGCCGATATCTTCAGAACAACTTTCAAGAGAGAGCCCAATATCCGCTGCTGCTTGAGCAAGTTCCGATGCATACTGTATTTTGGTTTGTCGAGGCGGATCAATAAGGTTTAACCTGAACTTGCTGTTTCTTGCTTTAACTTTTCCGTACATATCCATAAATGAAAATATCGACCGCCTGACTCCGAATCGCGCAATTTCTTTACCAATGCTAATATATGAATTTATCGTTGAAACAGGCCCGTTATGATCAAAAACTATCGGGTCAAAACGCCATGCGACGCGTTCGGGATCGTAAAAATCCGTCAGTTTCCCTACCTGAATCAGACGTTTCGTCAACGATGGTAAAGATGGTTCAAGATAAGGCAAATCATTTATGGTAAAAAGAAAATAGAGATTATAATCATCAAAAAAATTATTTTTACAGAGAAAATGTTCGAAATTCTTTGACCACAGAACAATAGTATGAACATTTTCCGGTTTCAAATCAACTACCGTTTTCCTTCCGGAATAGGGATTGGTCACTTCGGCAAATCCCTGATGTATACATGATATCAAATGATCTAAATAATGTGCAGGTATATCTGTACGCCGTGAAGCGGATATAATCTGTTTCATCACTGTTGTTAATCAATAAAAAATTAATAAATCGACCAAATAAGAAGTCCAGCTACGGTAAAAAATATGCCGGCAAGTCCGAGTTTTACCATTCCAACCTTTGTTTCCATAATTTTTGCCACCGAGTTTGATGATACTCCCGTATAGACAATCCCAAAAACGACGAGAAGCGGAATGATAAAAAATAGATTATACAAGAGAAGATAGAAACCTGCCGTCACACGAGATCCTGCATTGCCAAGCATAAAAATTATTGTCGGTAAATAAACCTGACCGGTACAGGCTAACTCAAGAATAGACACCATAAAACCGGCTACTATAGCACCTGCGACAATACCTTGCATCCTGACATTTTCACGAATTGTCGTATGAATTCGCTTTTTCAGAAAAGTCGGAAGCTGAAGAGCCATTTCAGAGGTATTTCCCGCGCGGGCTTTAAAATAATCTGCGATACTCAGAAATCCGAAGATTATACAAAGAATTGCAGTACCACCGAATATAAATTTAGCTAAAACATCTATATTTGCCATACTTTTTATTATGTTAAAAAAACCGAGGCCTACAAGAAAATAAGTTAAAAACACCGAAAAGGAGAACGCGAAACCAACCACAAGAATTTCTCTACCTTTCCGACCCACCATACCGAGATAAGAAACAAAGAATAATAATGTCGCAAATGCGCATGGATTCACACCGTCTCCAAGCCCGGCAAGAGCAACGACGATTAATCCGAACGACTGAAATTTTGCATGTATCATGTTTTCTGCTTGTTTCAACTCCGTATCGCTGAAATATTCCCAGCTGGGTTCAGCTCCATTTACCGAGTACATTACAACAAGCCCTGATAATTTTTCACGTGAGATATCTTTAGCCAATATAAAACTATTTCCGGTAAAAAATACGGGGGTACTCATAAGCTCTTTTTCAGGTACACCGGTTTTTAATCCAAGAGCTGCGGCAATTAACTTGTTTTTTTTGATTTCAATATCAAATTTATGCACTGAAACATTGGTGTATGTTTGTTCCAACCACGAAATAATTTCCAGTGCCCTGCCACATTTTTTGCATCCCTGTTCGAAAAAATATGCCAGATGCACTTTATTGTCCGATTGCATCTGAACAGGTTCGAATTCTTCGGGCATCCGTGCTTTCACCTCCCTGTCGTTTGCCCACATCGAATCCGGATTGGCAAGATATGCCTTAACCAGCGATTCGAGTTGAAGCACAACAGGGATCTCCCCCTCCACCATCGTTCCCATAAAATAAATTGCAGGATACCCTTTATCTGCCTCGATGATGTTTACCCGCGATTCCAATGCGAATAGTGAATCAATATTTGCCAGTTCTTCCACATCGAGTTCGATAAAGTTGATATAATGTGAATATTTTTCAAGAAAACCGGGTAAAAATTCACGTTTGACATTCTGACATTCATCGCAACCTTCGGAATAGAAATAGAGCATATCCGGTTTGGTATTTTCTACACCGGCCACAACCGGTGAAATAAATAAGGTAATTACTAAAAGAAACATTAATAGTCGTAATGGTAATTTGTTCGTTACAAATCTGATGTCTAACGACATACATTTTTTATCATGCATATTCAAAACCTTGTTTATGACCATTCAGATAATATGTCAAATAGTTATACAATTTTATAATTCGACTAATGTTTTCGAAATATTGGTCAGATTTTCACACCGGTTATCTTTCACCACAATCATATCTTCGATTCTGACTCCCCCCCACCCTGATATATAAATACCCGGTTCTACCGTAACAACAACGTTATTTTGTAAAAAACCCTCGGATTTTTTTGATAACACAGGATTTTCATGAACCTCAAGACCCACACCATGGCCAAGCGAATGAACAAATTTATCTCCATACCCCTCACTAATTATCGATTTACGGGCGATATTATCAACATCGGCACACTTTACACCGCTGTGTATTCCTTCAATAGCTGCTAACTGGGCATTAAGTACAGCATTATAAACCTTTTTTTGTTCCCTGCTCGCCTTACCAAACACAACCGTTCTCGTCATATCGGACGCATAACCGTTGACAACAGTTCCCATATCGAACAGAACCAGGTCACCGGGTGAAATTTTTCTTCGTCCGCCGACTGCATGAGGTTTGGATGTATTAGGTCCCGAGGCAACTATTGTATTGAATGCCGACCTCTCACCGCCTGACCTTCTGAAAAGGTAATCAATTTCAATCGCAAGATCACATTCCTCAACACCATCTTTGACCATTGACAATACACGGGTATACACTTTTTCGGATATTGCCTGGGCATGTTTGATATATTCAATTTCATGAGATGATTTGATCTCACGAAATCCTTCTATGATATTATTTTGAGGAAGCAGTTCGAATTCCGAGAGGGTGTTTTTTAGTTTTGTATACGATGTAAATGTAGTTTTATCTGATTCGAAACCAATTCTTTTCCCCAACGCTGACGCATCAAGTTCGGAAAAACTTTTATATATATCATCCTGTAATTCTATAACCTCGAACACTTCATCAACAACATTGCGCGCTTCTTCTACGTATAGTGAATTGGTATAAAAGAGCGCTTGTTTCTGACTGATAATAACATAACCGAAATCTCCGCTGAATCCCGTGAGATAACGAATATTTGGAGTATGAGATATGATGAGAGAATCAATGTCAGACTCACCCATTTTATTTCGTATTTTTTGAAGTATAGTATGACTCATGAATCTTCAGATGCTTGATCAGACATTGATTCCAATTCTTGCAGTCTATTAATCAGTTTATAATTATCGGGATTTTTTCTATATAGAGTTTTATATATATCAATTGCACGACTCACAAATCCTTGCGAAACATAAATTTCTGCCATTGTTGCAGTAGCACCTTCTACAGCAGAACTTTCATCAGATGATACCAAGCCAGATGATTTATCAATATTATCATTAATACTTTCGCTGATATCGGCGTCAGATTCCTCGAATTCCGGATATTCATTCAAAGTATGAACATATTCTTCATAAAGGTCGTCCAGCGTCTCGCTGCCGACATCAATTGCCATTTTACTATCGGATTGAATGAATGCCTCATGCGAGCCGCTTACATAATTATCGATTCCATAGTTATCGGGCTTTTCCGATACCGGTGACTCAGATATATGTTCATTTTCTTCGGTGACAAAATCAATGTGATCACCGGGAATTTCCTTAATTTCTTCAGCATACCGATCATTTTTACTTTTTGATATTTCAATAAATGCCTCATCATAGATATCGGCATCATTGAAGTCAGAAGTCAACTCACCGTCTTCGATTAATTCAGTCGGTCTCTCGATACTATTTCTTTCTTTTGACTTTTCTCTGGCTGCATGCACATCCATAAAGACATCATCTACATCAATTGTTTTATCACCGATGCCAGATTCATAACCTTCAAGTATATCGGAATAATCAATCCCTTTGTCCGTATCATCCAGAAGGTCGGGAGAGTCTTCTTCACTGCCGTTTTCTGTTTCGCTCAGCATCTCGACCTCTTCATCGCTCAATTTCCCAAAGTCGCCCTCGATTCCGGTAATATTAACACCATGATCTTCATCCGGTATATCCAGACCATCCTCAATATCGTCAAGAGGTGAATCCTCAGTTTTTTCAAATTCATCAAGGTCGATCGCGTCAATTTCGGTTTCATCAATCAGTTCTTCCTGTGGTTCACCAATGGCAAGAAGTTCGGCTCGTTCCTTATTACTTAAAACCGGTTCGGAATCCCGGTCGATTGTCGATTCGGTTTTGAAAGTCGCAGGGTTATATTCTCCTGTTTCTTCAATTTCAAGCACAACCTCATCATTTTCTGCCATGCCGGCCGAATCCAGCGCAGCGATTTCTTTTTCGACTACAGACTCTTCGAATTCAGGTACATCCTCGGGTATTACCTCTTCCCATTCTTCAATATCAGATTCAACAGCAATATCTTCTTTAAAAGTTTCGATTTTGTCCGATTCATCTTTAAAATAACTCATGAGATTTTGGATATTTTCATGAAACTCAACAAACGGAAACTCGTTGACTGCCGACCTGTCAATGGTATCTTTAACTTCTGTCGCAGAATTTTCCATCGCCGATACTGTTTCCATTTCAATCGTGTGATCCGAAATTTCATTCATTTCCACAACAGCATCGATGTCTACAGGTTCGATTGAATCATTATATTTCATTGTATCTTCAGGCTCTGTAATACCTTCAGCAACAATATTTACCGCTTCGGAAGAGGTTTCTACCTCTTCTTCAGACACCTCATTTGTAAAATCCCCTAAGTCACCTACGGATTCGATTGTTTCTTCTTCTTTTATAGTAACTTCTGTTTCTGCAATACCTGTAGCCCCAACTGCTCCCGGTTCGGAAACGATATCTGATCCTTGATCGAAGATTTCAACGCCCTGTTCTTCAAATTGATTGCCATCCATATCTGCAGTGGGTTCGACCCGCTCATAATTCCCGGTATCCGTTGCCTCAAATTCGACCGTTTCTTCTCCCGGAGATTCGATATCCGCATCACCGGAAACATTTGTGATTTCTTCATCAATTTCTTCATCGGAGAATGATTCGAGAATCGATTGATAATCTTCAGCTTCCGTTCTTTTTTCTTCTTCCTCCAAAGCTTTAAAAACTCCGGAAGTGATTTCATTAATCTCAGTGCTATCCTCTTTGTCCGTTTTATCGACTGACCCGAAAGAATCGGCAACATCAGCCTCGGCTGCCATTTCGGAATCGACTTCAACCGTATTATCTGCCACTATTTTTTCCTCAGTGGAAGAGATATCTGATGATAATGATGATTCGATATCAGCTTCAAAGGATTGTTCATCCTGATCGATATCGATAGATTCCTGCGGTATCATAATTTGAGAATCTATTTCACTGATTACATCTTCATGACCTTCATAAACAAACGTATCGCCGCTTTCCGCAAAATCTTCTCCGCTTGTTGTTTCTGACTGTACTTTTTCTTCGGCAATAACCTCTTCTGCCATTGATTCATCATCATAATCGACAAACGATTTCAGCAGCGCATCAAAATCATCACCATCATTATCATCTCCGACGACTTCTTCATTCTTTATTGTTTTATAAACTCCTGAAATAAAAGTATCACCAGGTTTTACATCTCCGTTTTGTACTGCGGGTATTTCCCCGGATTGCGAATCTTCAAATTCAGCATCGATTGAAGGAATTCCCGATGTTATCTCAATTTCAAAATCATCTGCAAAAACAGGTTCATCCGATACTTCCTTAATAATTTCCGTAACAGCAGTTCCGTCAAGTGCTTTATTCTCATCGAAAAATAAAATGTTACGGTCCTCTCCGGATTCATATACTTCATTTATTGCTTCGGTTGTTTCGTCTGCAAGTCTCAGATCTGCCGGCTTATCTTTCATGGATAAAGCCTGTTCAAGCGCATTACGTATTTCGACATTGTCCGGTTCGAACTTAGCAGTTGTGGTTAAATATCTTTGTGCTTCTTTTTGATTATTTATCCGAAGAAAAAATTTACCGTAATTGAATAAATCTCTTGGTATTTGAGGATCGATGTTCAGCGCGGTTTTCCATTCGGCTGCGGCTCCCTCAAGGGACTTTTGTTCATACAGTATTTCCGCAAGCACAGAATGTCCAAAAGCATAAGACGGATTTGTTCTGATACCCTTTTTAAGAATCTTTATTGCCGTATTAATATCACCCTTTTTAGCCAACTGTTCAGCATAACGGGCAAATATAACAGAACCCGGATTGTCTTTCAAAATTTCTTCCGGCTTTTTCACTCGAATCGCCCCCCCGGCAGTATATTGCTTGATCTCTTTATATTTCAGAATATCTTCGACAACGTACAGGACGTTATATCACATAATAAATATATATAAGGCTATGAAGTCAATCATAATTATCCGCTAAAATGTATTCACACCGTAATAGTTTTTCAATAAAAAAATCGAAATTTATTAAACATAAAATAATTTTTGTTTAGATTATCGTTTTGATGTTATTATCTTTAAAAAAAGAAATTCCCGGCATTTCGTCGCCTGATTATAATAATTATGTTATATATAAACAAGAATGTATGGATAACCTATGACTATGATATACCTCCCAGTTAATCATTATATCCACCTTTTTCCGACTTTTTGATTGGTACAAATCGTTTAATCGGATACGGAAATTATTAATTGAATTTTACATCCAAACAACTGCCAGGTAATCTTTAATAACACTTTTTCAATTGGAAATTTTTTAGGAGCATAGATAATGTATTCAAAAGAATTTTTAACAAATTTGTATAGGCAACTTTTTACTATTCGTATTTTTGAATCCCGATGTATACAGCTTTATCGAAAAGGATTGATCCGCGGTTATTTTCATCCCTATCTCGGTGAAGAGGCCATTGCAGTTGGAGTATGTGCCGCACTTAAAAAAAATGACTATATAACAAGCACACACCGTGGTCACGGCCATTGTATTGCACGAGGTGCAGATATCAACCGAATGGTCGCCGAGCTTCTTGGGAAAAAAACCGGTTATTGTCGGGGGCTCGGGGGCTCCATGCACATTGCAGATCATTCCGGTGGAAATATAGGGGCCAACGGAATTGTGGGGGGAGGTATACCTCTCGGAACAGGAGCGGCTCTTGGCATCTCGATACGTAACGAAGACAGGGTATCGGTTGTTTTTACCTCAGATGGGGCGACAAATAACGGTGTATTTGGGGAATCGCTCAATCTTGCGGCAATCTGGAACCTTCCATTGCTCATAGTAGTGGAAAACAATCAGTATGCAGTCTCGACCCCGATCGATAAATCGACCCGTGAACCCGACATATATAAGCGGTGTATAGGCTATTGCGTCGACAGCTCTGTTGTGGACGGTAACGATGTACTCGAAGTTTATGAGCAGGCACAAAAAGCTGTTGAAAAATGCCGCAGCGGTAAAGGGCCGATCCTGATCGAGGCAAAAACATACCGTCACGGAGGGCATCATGTTAACGATCCGGGACATTATATGCCGAAAGAACAACTGGAGTATTATAAATCCAAAGATCCGGTCGTTAAGGGACGATCCCTTTTATTGGAATCAGGCGCTGTAAGTGAGAAAGAAATTGTCAGTATCGAAGAAACTGTAAAACGTGAATTTGAAGAGGCTGTTGATTTTGCTCAGGAAAGCCCTGAAATGACAGTAGATGAATTCAGGGCAATAGGGGAGGTCTATTAATGAATCAGGCAGTAACCGGAAAAAATCAACAGAAGAGAAATATAATGTACCGCGAGGCTCTCAATGAGGCTTTACGGGAGGAAATGCGCCGTGATCCATCTGTTTTTGTTATGGGTGTTGGCATCGCCGAACGCGGAGGGTCATACAAAGTAACCGCAGGTTTGCTTGAAGAATTCGGCGGAAAAAGAGTCATCGATACACCGATTGCAGAGGCAAGTTTCACCGGTTTGGGTGTGGGTGCCGCTATTACGGGTATGCGGCCGGTTGTGGAAATCCTTTTTATTGATTTCACTTTACTCACCCTGGATCAAGTCATAAATCAGGCCGCAAAGTATAAGTTCATGACTGGGGATACCCGTTCGGTTCCCCTGGTACTCAGAACACAGGGAGGTGTCGGCAACGGCCTTGCCGCCCAGCATTCCCAAAGCCTTGAAGCACTATTCTATCATATACCCGGTCTGAAACTTGTTATGCCCTCGACTCCGTATGATGCCAAAGGGCTTCTCAAAAGCGCCATACGCTGCGATGATCCTGTAATTTTCATTGAGCATAAACTCCTCTATATGAACGAGGGTGAAGTTCCTGAGGATGACTATTGTATCGAGTTAGGGAAAGGGGATATCAAACGAAGCGGTAAAGACGTTACGCTTATCGCCTGGTCGAACATGGTTCCACGGTCACTCTCGGCAGCCCAAAAACTTGCTGAGGACGGTATCGATGTCGAGGTAATCGATCCGCGTACGCTGGTACCTCTCGATAAAGAGTTGATACTTGAATCGGTACGGAAAACCGAACATGTCGTTATCGTTCAGGAAGCGGTCAGAAGAGGAGGTATCGCCTCCGATATCGCATCAATAATTCAGGCGGAGGCATTCGATTATCTCGATGCTCCCATCGAAATTATTGCCGGTATGAATACTCCCATACCTTTCAATCTGATACTGGAAAGCGCCTGTATCCCACAGGAAACCGATATCGTTGAATCGGTAAAAAAATGTATGTGATTTAACGAAAATAAAATATTACATATATCATGTGAAACACAGCCATAAAAAGAGAGATATATATGTCTGAACCGATTATAATGCCGCAGGTTGGGCAGGACATCGAAAAAGCGGTTATTCTTGAGTGGCGAGTTTGTGAAAACGACCACGTCTCAAAAGGTGACATCCTCTTTGTAGTCGAGTCCGACAAAGCCATATTTGAAATCGAAGCCGAAACTTCGGGTGTTATCCTTAAGATTCTCTTCGAGGAAGGTGAGGAAGCAAAAGTATTTGAGCCGGTTGCATATATCGGGGAACCCGGCGAGTCAATTGAAAAAATGGAAGCATCAGGCGATAGTTCTAAGACAGAACAAAGCATTGTTCACCGACAAACGGTAACGACCGATTTACCACTCGAACTTTCGAAAACGCATGCATCCCCATCAGCCCGTAGAATTGCCCGTGAATATGACGTCGACCTCTCAGGTATTTCCGGTACAGGACCGAATGGCCGTATCTGTAAACGGGATGTTCTGAATATGATAGATCATAGGGACATTCCTTCACCAAGCGAACTGCAAAATACTTCCGCGATGAAAACACATTCGGTACCGGTTACGATTAAAGAGATATCTAAAGACATCGAGATTCAGTTTTCAAAAATGCGCAAAGCGACTGCGGAACGTTTAACCCTGAGCAAACAGACAATACCACATTTTTACCACGCAATCGATGTGGATATGACCGCTACACTCGATCACCGTAAAGAATACAATAAAAGTGCTAATTCAAGAATCTCCGTTAACGACATACTGGTGATGGCTGTAGCGACCACTCTTAATCGGTTTCCGCTTCTGAATGCACATGTTTTCGATAATAAAATCAGTATTAAAAAAGCGGTAAACATTGGTATTGCGGTGTCAAACGATGAAGGCCTTCTGGTTCCGGTAATTCCCGATGTCGCAGCGCTGGGGATCCGGGAAATCAGCCTATTGTCTCACGAGATCATTCAAAATGCCCGACAGGGAATACTAAAAACCAAATCTCCCGCAAGTTTCACCATAAGCAATATGAGTATGTATCAGATCAATTACTTCATTCCTATAATTAATCCACCGGAATGCGCCATACTCGGTGTCGGAGGATTGCAAAAACGGGTTATTCCCATCGGTAAAACACAAACCGCTGTTCGCGATATTATAACTCTGACGCTTGCATGCGACCACCGTGCCGTCGACGGTGACTATGCAGCACGGTTTCTCAAATCACTGAAAAGAAATATTGAGCATTTTGCATTAAAATGACATTTAAGATGCATTTTTTTAAACAAGATTTTTCTCAAATTTAGATGGTTGTATACTTTGTATGAAATGAATTATCATTTAATGGTAAATTATGAAAAAAACGGTTATAGCTTTCGGTGAAATTCTATGGGATATATTACCCGACGACACGATACTTGGCGGCGCTCCTTTCAACTTCATCAATCGGGTTAACAGTCTTGGTGAAAGAGGACTTATTGTCAGCCGTATCGGCCGTGACGAACAGGGACAAAAAGCATACGAAGCTGTCGATTCGCTCGGACTGGAAACCGGATATATTCAATGGGATGAAAAATATCCGACCGGAACTGTACAGGTGAGCTTTGAAGAAAACAACAATCCCGATTATGCCATTATTCCCGGTGTGGCGTATGATTACATCGGGATGACGGATTCCCTGACAGAAATTGCATCAAAAGCTGATTGTATATGCTTCGGGACACTTATCCAGAGATCGGAAAAATCACGCAATACTCTCGAAAAACTCCTCGAAATATCCTCACAGAGTATAAAAGTTCTCGACATAAATCTCAGAAAAAAATGTTACAGCAAAGAAACGATTATATTTTCTCTTGACAAAGCGGATGTTCTTAAGTTGAATGAAGATGAAGCTGTTATACTATCTCATATGCTTGAACTGCACGAGACGGAAATTCCCCGTCTTTGCAACATAATGACAGAAACATGGTCTCTTCGATACTGCATCGTTACGTTTGCCGAAAAAGGCGCTTATTTATGTACGGACAGCGGTCAGGCAGTATATGAACCGGGATTTAAAGTACAATATGTCGATTCTGTCGGATCAGGTGATGCTTTTACTGCGGGATTTGTTCATGCAATACTCAATGGAGAGACTCCACAGGAAGCCTGCAGACTCGGTAATATTTTGGGAGCACTCGTTGCATAAAAAAAAGGTGGTACTGCTGCTATTTGTTCGGATGAAATTGACCGGATGAAAAATTCGAATACTGCTCGCACCATATACCCTGAATTTGAAAAATATATAACCGGCGATTGAAACATAAAAACTCATTTTTATAATGATAAATCGAAAAAGTCTGTCTTTAATATCATCAGGAGGACTCAATGGAAAATACAAAAACAAAACACGGCAGACGGTCATTTCTTGGTGCAATCGGTGCAACCGCTGTTGCGGCAACATCAGCGCCGCTGCTGAAGACCAAAAGCACTCAGGCAAAAACCACCGGAGGAAAGCTCAAAGTGGCTCTTGTCGGTACAGGTATTCGCGGCAGCACCATGTGGGGAAAGACAGTTAAGGATGATTACGGCGATGTGGTCGAATTTGTCGGCCTGTGCGATATCAATACCAAACGTATGGCATTTTCCAAACAGTATATCGGGGTATCATGCCCGACATTTACCGATTTTGATCAAATGATACGTGAAACCAAACCGGATTCTGTAATCGTAACCACAGTAGACTGTTTTCATGCCAAATATGCCTGTCGGGCGATGGAACTCGGATGTGATGTTATATGTGAAAAACCTCTGGCTACTGACGAAAAATTGTGCCAGGATATTATCGACACCGAAAAACGTACCGGGAAAAAAGTGACCGTAACATTCAACGCCCGTTACGCCGCTCCTGCGAAAAGAGTTAAGGAAATCCTAATGACCGGTGAAATCGGCCAGATTACATCGGTAGATTTTAACTGGTATCTCAATACCGACCACGGCGCCTCATATTTCCGTAGATGGCATGCTTTCAAGCAGTTCAGCGGCTCACTCCTTGTCCACAAAGCCACCCATCATTTCGATATGATGAACTGGTGGCTCGAAGCCGAACCGGTAGAGGTGAATGCCTACGGTAAACTCAGGCATTACGGATTTAACAGCGAATTCCGCGGAGAACGCTGCATGTCCTGCCCCCATAAAAAATCCTGTAAATACTTCTGGGATATTACGCAAAACGACTTTCTCATGAATCTGTATGTTAAGGCTGAGTCAGAGGATGGATATATCCGCGACGCCTGCCTTTTCAGAAAGAAAATCAATATTTGGGATACCATGGCATTGCAGGTGAGATACCACAACGATGTAATGATGAGTTATTCACTGAATGCCTGCATGCCATATGAAGGTTACAAAGCATCATTTAACGGTACGAAAGGCCGTCTCGACTGCCGGACATACGCCAGTCAGCCATGGCAAGTCGACAGTGAAGCCGAAATCCGTATCACCGGGCATTTCGGAAAGTCCAGAACCATGTCCGTGCAGACTGAAACATCCGGGGGGCACGGCGGTGCCGACCCGCAACTTCAGGACAGAATTTTCAGAGGGCCATTTCCCGATCCGCTCGGTTTTGCAGCAGGAACAAGGGATGGGGCGCTTTCTATCCTGATCGGTATTGCCGCACGGAGAAGCATTGAACAGCAACGACCCATTATGATTGAAGAGTTGGTTAAAATTTGATGGTTTTCATTGCTCGAAAAAGTATAATCGAAAATGTTTGCTGTCGGCTGCTTTTTTTGTGAAAGGATATGAATATGGATAAGAAATCTTTTCCGGCTTTTTTCAGTTTACTGATATTTTCAATCGTCCTTATTATTGTATCTGAAAATGCCTCCGGAGAAAACTGGAAACATCTGTCAAGCGTCAATGGTGACATCGATGTACCTAATCCCGGAAAACAGCAAACGGCTACGGCAGTTCTGGATGTCGACAAGGACGGTGTAAACGATTTTTTCATTACCGAACGCTCCGAAGCGCCATCCGTTGTCTGGTATCGCAGAACCTCCGACGGTTGGAAGCGATATGTCATAGATGACACCAAACAACGTATCGAAGCCGGTTCTGCATCATACGATATCGATGGTGATGGCGATACCGATATTGTCTTTGGCGGCGACGGCGGCAGTAACTGTGTGTGGTGGTGGGAAAATCCATATCCAAATTATGATCCGAATGTACCCTGGAAACGCTATGAAATAAAGAACTCAGGAAAGAATAAACACCACGACCAGATGTTCGGCGACTTCGATGGTGACGGGCAAATTGAACTTGTATTCTGGAATCAGGGTGAAAAAAAACTGTATATAGCGGATATACCGAAAAACCCGAAATCGGCAGCAACATGGGATTATAAAGAAATTTATGCTTGGAGCGGGGACAGTCAAATGGAACAGCGCGGAACATATCCGGGCTGGAAAGGCACGAACGAACACGAAGGTCTCGCTAAAATCGATATCGATGGTGACGGGAAACTCGACATTATCGGCGGCGGACACTGGTTCAAGCATATCGAAGGTGATCGCTTTTTGCCGAATGTAATCGATACCGGATATGTCTTCACTCGTACTGCAGCCGGTCAACTGGTCGAAGGCGGACGGCCGGAGGTAGTGCTTGTGGTAGGTGACGGCATTGCACCGCTGATAATGTATGAGTGGAAAGATGGAACATGGATGGGTAAGGTAATTTGGGAAGGAGTCAATAACGGACATTCCATCGATATTATCGATTTTGACGGTGACGGTCACCTCGATATTTTCAATGCCGAAATGAATCTTGGTGATAATCCCGACGCAAAAACAAGGATATTCCTTGGTGACGGCACAGGAAATTTCAGGCTTTATGTACCGGTTACAGGATTCGGACTGCATGAATCACAAATTACCGATCTCGACGGCGATGGTGATTATGACATTCTCGGTAAACCGTATAAATGGGAAGCACCGAGACTTGACATCTGGATCAATGAAGGGAAATAACCATCACAATCTAACCGTATAGGATTGTAGAATGAAGTCAATATCGATAATAAAGATCGAATTCGGAATCATTTTGTTTTTTGTTTTAATTTTTTCACCATCATTTGCTCAAAACATACCATTCAATTATAAAATCATCGACAGCAGCCCACCGAAAAATCCATGGACAAAAATAGTCGGAGATATTAATTGTGACGGTTTCCCCGATATAATTGTCGGTGGTCAAAAAGGCCCGCTGGTGTGGTATAAATATCCATCATGGTCGAAATCGATCATAACCGAAGGCGGTTATAATACGGTCGATGGTGAAATCGGTGACATCGACAAAGATGGTGATCCCGATATCATCATGGGTGGCCTTTACTGGTATGAAAATCCCCTTCCCGACGGTAATCCCGAAGGAAATGTGTGGAATATGCATAAAATAGCGGATCATCCCACTCATGATATAGAGGTGGGCGATCTTGACAAAGACGGTGATCTTGACATTGTAACCCGTGACCAGTCCGAATTCGGACACAATGCAGGAAATAAAATTCATGTATGGTTACAAAAAGATATACAAACATGGAGTGAACTGGTTATTGAATGTCCGCATGGTGAAGGTATTACGCTTGCCGATATTGACGCTGATAATTATCCCGATATAATCACCGGCGGAATATGGTATAAAAATCCCGGCAGCGAAATAAACGGTGCATGGACAGACAATACATTTGCATCATGGCATTCCAGCGCTACTGTCAAGAGTGCCGACATTAATGGTGACGGGCGAAAAGATATAGTTCTCACTCCCTCCGAACTGAAAGACAGCTACTACAAAATGTCATGGTTCGAAAATCCTGTAAATCCGCTGAATGATACTTGGATTGAACATGTTATCGAAAACAATGTCGAATGTGTAGTACATGCACTTGAAACAATCGACATTAACGCTGACGGCTTGTGTGATATCATCACTGCGGAAATGCATCAGGGCGCTGATCCGGATGAAGTAAGTATATATATCAATAAAAAGCAAGGCTCGTCATGGCAAAAGCTGGTAATTTCCCAAAAAGGTTCCCACTATATTCGAGTTGCTGATATCGGTAGTGATGGGGATATTGACATTATCGGTGCAAATCACGGTGGTGAATATCAGCCGGTTGAATTGTGGGAAAACACTATAAATAACACAGGAGGTGTTCTGAATTTATGGACATATATCAATGTTGACAGAACGCGTCAAAAATGGGGAGACTGGAATGAACCCGCATGGTTAAAATACTTCGGACTTGATATGGCCGATGTCACCGGAGACGGCTATAAGGATGTCGTATCGGGTCGGTATTTCTACCGCAATCCGGGCGGAGATATGACTGCACAATGGGTAAGAACGGATTTAGGATTCAATGTGGACGGCATGCTGTTTGTCGATGTGGATGGTGACCGGTACGGCGATGTTATTGCCGAGGCGCTCCCCGATGTGTATTGGATCGAGGCTGATGATATTAACGGAAAATCATGGAAAGCAAATAAAATCAGTTCAATCCCCAAAACAGGACACGTGAACGGTCAGGGCTATAAACTTGCACAGATAAAAAAAGGCGGCAAACCGGAAATTCTGCTCTCGAGCGGAGATGGCATTTACTGTATCGGTATACCCGCAAATCCTACACAAGGAACATGGCCGACAATCCGTATCGCTGCTGACGCAACCGAGGAAGGTATCGGTGTCGGTGACATCGACGGTGACGGCGATATCGATGTAGCTGCCGGGAGCGGCGAAAAAAAAGGCGATGGCATGACCGTATCATGGTGGGAAAATCCGGGTGACGGCAGCGCCGACTGGAAAATATATATAGTTGGCGAAACGATTCGGTTTGCCGACCGTTTTGAAATCGCCGATCTAAACGGTGACGGCTTGGCTGATGTCATTGTTACCGAAGAAAGATGGCCGGAACCGGAAGATGCCCATGTATTCTGGTTCGAGCAGCAATATAACGTAAATAAACGCACATGGGTACGCCATACCATAAGCACTCAGAATACCAGTAATAACCTTGACATCGCCGACATGGATGGAGATGGAGATATCGATATCATTACCGCTGAACACCGCGGAAGCAAAAAATTACAGATTTGGGAAAACAATGATCGTGGGAATACATGGACAGAACACGTTTTATCGGTGGGGAAAGAAAATCACCTCGGTGCCCGTGTATCAGATATAAACAATGACGGTGATCTCGATATTATCGGTATTGCATGGGATGATTATCAATTTTTACATCTCTGGCGCAACGATACAATAACCAGGCGCAAATAAAAATCGGGGAACAGTATTATGTCTTTGGGTTATAACACAATTTATGAGACGTATCGGAAACGACAAGTTTGTGCTCAAAAAACAATAGATTTATTCCTGTTGTTTTCATTAATATTACTCTGTCCATCAGGTGATGGTTTTTGTCAGGAAAATGTATTCTTCAGGGAATACTGGGCTGAGTTTGACGAAAATGTCAGCAATCACGGCGGTGGACGGTGGCGTGTTAATGATGAGGATTTGAACCTTCACGAAGAATATGGGAAACGCCCTGAAGCACGGGCTAATGGTCTTGTTCTTGTAAATGTGCCGGAAGATTTATTTTTATTGGATGGCGCGGAAATCTACTTGGAATTGTGGGGCGGACATCCACTAACAGCGAACAAGCGATTTTTTGTTAATGGCAAACAGTTATATGCTGTTCCGGGATATGGTACCGAAGAAAACAACTGTACCTATTCCTATCCTGCCATTCCTGTCGAAGTCAAACATCTGGTAAACGGCATTAATGCTTTTCAATTTGCCTGTGACCGTGGCAGCGGTTTTTGGGGTCATTTCATTATGGATAACTTAGCGGTGAAATGCTATCTTAAAGCCGATCATCCGGTTCTGGCTGAAAGCGGTCTGAAAGATTTCTTTGCAGAAGTAGTCGTACCTGATGATGGTGTTTTGAATGACCGGATACAGGTTTCGTTATCGTATCCCAAAACGTTCGAAAGCGACATCGGATCAGTGGATTATTACGGGCGATATTTAGGATTTGATGATAACGGAAACGGATTGGAGGATGACTGGCACGGTTTCACGTTCGACCGTGAAGCGGTTAATCACATTGGTACAAGCACTAAACCTCCGTTCGCGGTAGACTGGGATACTTCAATGATCCCCGATCAGGACAAACCAATGGCGGTTAAAGCGCTGATTCATTTTAAAAATGGGGTTCAATACCGGTCACCGGTTACTGACGGACTTACGTTTCCCAAAAACCGTAAAAGCGTTCGGCTTTATTCCTGCAGCAGTTTACCAAAACCATTCTGGTCACGGGCATCGCAGAAAAAAACGGCGATTATTCGCTTGCCTCAAAACCTTTCCGGACTGGAAAAAGCTCGATTATATGTAAAAATCTGGGATGGTGGTGAAGGAACCGTGAAAGAACCGTTTACCATTAACGGACACCCCTATAACGTCGTGTCCGGCAAACATATTCATGATGTTGTATTCACTATAATTGACATTTCACCGGAACATCTTAAACCCGGAGATAATGAATTGTCAGTATTATCAGACACGGAACACCACGGTATCGAGGTGTTGCTCCCCGGCCCCTGCATGGTGATTCGATATAAATAAAATTCCGAATTGACGAATTGCACGGTTATTACTACGATGATTCGGGAGGCTCGATACCTAACCTTTCATAAGCAGATTCAATGTTTTGGAAACATTTTGTTGTTACGGAGAATCCTCCAAGCTGAAGATATGCCTCAATCATTCTTCCGATCTCAAAATCGACATCGCAGGAAAAAACGAATGCAGTTGAACCATCCTTTCTGCGAGCAGCATACTTTTTTGTAAAATCACCTATTTCACGGATTTTTATCGGCAATAATCATACGTTATAATAAAGGTATCGGTAATAACAGATAATAATTTTTTAAAAACATTAATATTATATTTTGACTTGGTAAACAAGGATATCTGCGGACAGGTCAAGAATGCAAATATCACAATATATTATCGGATCATAATCATACGTTTTGTCAAAACTGCATTCCCGGAAGTCAACCGGTACAGGTACACACCACTTGAAACATAATGGCTGTAATCGTCTTTGCCGTCCCATATGACCGAATGTACTCCCCCGCTTATAAAAGAATCGATCAGTGTCCGTACTTTCTGGCCTGTAATACTATATATGTCAAAAATCACCGGTTTATCCTCAGGCAACGAGAAAGTAATCGTAGTCTCAGGATTGAACGGATTCGGGAAATTTTGGTTCAGAGTAATCTCCTGTGGTAATACATTATTTCTGCGGGTATCCACACCTGATACCGATACATCTCTGACACCGTATGCGCCCATATCTGATATAGTTCCGTCACCATCCTGCAACCCGGGATTACCGGCATCGATACAGGGAGAACCTGAGACAAGACGGTAATCACCGTTATCAGAGTCAACAAACAGGGGATCACAGGAAATATTAAAAAATATATCGGATGGGTAACCTGTACTGTTCACGGTAGTATGATTGCCGAATATTTTAGGGCAATCAATAAAATTACTTACGTTATTATAGGTTATATCCGGGCTCTGATTCGCCGTGTCAAATCTATTCATCCTGATACCGTACTCACAGTTATAAAAAATGTTATTCTCTACAACAGGAGCACAGTTACGTATATAGAGTCCGCAAATACAATCCACTACAGTATTGTTCGATACTTTCAACGATTCCGCCGTCCGTACAAAAATCCCGCTTTCGATACCTGAGCCCTCGGGGTGACCGATGACAATATTGTTGGTAATAACTGCATTTGACTCAACATGGATTGCCCCGTTATTTTCAGAAAAAAAACACATATGAACGGTAATCGGTTGTATCAGGTTTTCATTGTTCGATGTATTAAGAATCCCCTCATCAGAATAGCGGATTTCACAATTTTCGAATATTCCTGTCCCATCTCTGAAATCAATGCCACGCCAGTCACCAGGTTGGGAAGGTGAAACACCTGAGGTAAAAACTATCGGCAGTTCAGGTTTTCCGGTAGCTTCGATAGAACCATTAATAAAAAATGAATAGTAACCGTTAAAATAAATCGTTACTCCTGGTTCAATCGTAAGCGTTACACCTGACAACACATTGAATCTATCTTCTACATATAGCGGGCTTATATCCGGTCCCCATGAAGTGTCTGAATCCAAATAACCGCCGATGGCGCCCAGTGCTTCTATGGAATTTTCCATACCGCGGTAAACGGCAACAATTCTGCCCTCGCCGCATCGTATTCCGGTAGCAAAACCGAATGTATCGATTGTTCCGATATCTCCCTCCAGTCTCCACTCCGGCAGGATTCGTACCATGCCACCTTCCGGTGTAGTTCCTGTGCAAAATAATCGTATCGTACTACCCGGGGACAGGATAATCGATTCCTGCTCGATCCGAATTGATGCAATCGTCGGAAAATCCATAATCTCATTGGGTAATCCCTGCGATACATCCCCAATCCTAAAATCAACGGATGACACTGTATCATATCCGTCGAAAATATAAGCAAAACCGTCAGGATAACGATTCATTGATATTTCCGTTTGCATTTCTTTCGACCAGCCCACCTGATCCACCAGAGCATAGTCGGCGTTCTGAAGATAAACGGTTTCCGATGATTGTGTCATATCGAACTGCAGCGGAAATTGCGGTTCTGTCAACACATAAAATCCCTTACCCGATATGCTTGTTCCAGGAGGAACGGTATACCGGCAGTCGGAGATGATCGACCATCCCGAAATATCGACACTGGTTTCACTTATATTAAAGAGTTCAACAAATGCTTTTTTATCAGAAGGATCAGTATAAATCTCATTGATAAAAACAGGACTTTTCCCATAAGAATAACCGATTATATCGTTTTCTGCATTAGGAGTCGGCGTAGGGTCGATATTCCAGGATAAAAGATCAGGATAGTAATACGGTTTACAGGTAGCAGCGCTTTCTCCGGCCGGAGGAGCCGGAATCACACCCAAAATCCCATATTTCAGTGAATCACCCGAATCGAAAAAGAAAAAACCTCCTTCTTCAGGCAAGTCAAATCCTGATGTATTCGAACTGTCGAGAATAAAGTAAAATCTTTTATCAATAGCCGGTTCACTGTTAATTAATATGGATATTCCCTCACCGTTCACATTCAAATTATGGTATTTTAGTTCACCCGGATATATATAAACTTCGATCCAGTCGGGATTTGTGGAAAACTCACTTATAATGATGGGTTCGGGAAGAGGATTGGCGAAAAGGGACTGTGTACAAGCAAGAAAGCCACAAATAGCAGTGATATATGTAATTTTAAGGAACATATATTTTATTCCAAATATCCGGACTACCATGTTATGTAAAGGTCTTTATCCGGCATAAAATCAGTTCGTTCAATTATGTGCAATATACAATCATGTTCACTTTTTGTCAAGTCCGGTTTGTAATTAAATTTTAAGTTTTTAAAGTTTTGTGGCGTTGAAATGCTGAATACAGCATATTTGAGCGGTTCTTTCCAGGTTTGTGTGGTTGTCAGAATGTATCGTGCTGTCGATCCGTGTAATTTCTGGGAGTAACTGACTACGAATTCTGTCAGTCCCGTGACCGGAACGGCAAAGAACACCACTCCGTGTTTTTCATTTTTTTCAAATGATATTGATGAAGAATCATCGGAAAGATAAACACTTATGCTGTCAGGAAATTCCATTTCCTCATTCACAGGAAACGGGTACGAGAGCGGTATGATTCTTTTTCCCGAATCATGGTTATGGAAAAAATAGTGGCCAGTGACCGATACTCTGTCATTCTGAATATTTATATAAATTTTCTCGCTTTCAAAGAATATTCCCGAATCATATTCAGTGATATTTTCACCTTCGACATTATTATGTTGAATTGCCGATAAATCTGATTTTGCAGAAATCTGTCGAAAAAAATTGCTGTGAATACTCAGGATAACAACAACTGTCAATAAATATATAATTGCGAGCAGTAAAATAAAATATTTATTCATATACTATGGAAGAATTGAAAATGGGTTACAAAATTTTCTGCGAAGCATCTGATACAAAATGGCTATTGAATTTGTTTAAACAGTATAACCGTAATTATATAATATTTATTTCATTCACGGGGAAAATCTTTTGCGTATTTACTGATCCATTCTGCAGCGGCTTCTTTATTGGAAAGTTCTCTACCCTCGTTTTTCAGCACTTCATTTTTGTACTGTTCAATGAAGTAAATCTGTTCGATCATGCGGATATGGTATTCTGTATTAATATTGCTAAACTGGACGCCAATTTGATATTTGTCCTTGTTTTTAAAACACCAGACTACAATTCCCTCGGTTTCAAATACGGGTTCATGAATTGGGAATCGCATTTTTATCCTGGTTCCGGGATCTATTTGATTTTCCGCATGAAAGCTGAGACCGCCTTTTCCTATATCATTCAACCTTTGATCTTTATTTACCGTTACATCCTCGATATCATATTCTATCGGCATATCGGTGGGATGACGAATATATTGGCGCATAGAGTTTTTCCCCATTTTGATTTATTGTCGATTTCATGTAATAAATGACCATTAATATGATAACTGAAATTTATACCCGTTGTCAATAAAACATGTTAAAACGGAATGGTATAATTAATTTTTATATTTTTGTACAACAATATATATTCTCTATAACATTTTTTTTTGAATAATTTGGGTTACCTGATGTTTCTTAAAAATAATTCATGTAAATTATAAGGCACAATCTAATTGGTATTTACTAAACATAATACACTAAGGCATCTGATTGAAAAAAACCTTTAAAATTGCAGTACGTAATCTGGTTGAATTTATCCTGCGCTCAGGCGATCTCGACATGGCTTTTTTCGGCGGTTCACGGCCTGTGGATGCGATACGGATTCATCAGAAGATACAGAAGTCGAGGCCAAAGGAATATACCAGCGAGGTAACCGTTTCTCACACCGTCGAAACCGACAAATACATCCTTGAAATCGGGGGACGAATCGATGGTATATATATATACCAGGATCGGACAATCATCGATGAGATCAAAACGACATCGAAAGACCTCGATTTATTAACAGAAAATGACAATCCGTTCCATTGGGGTCAGGCTCAGAGTTATGCGTATATCTATGCAACGGAACAAGGCCTCGACAAAATCGATGTGCAGCTTACCTATTATAATATCGACACAAAAGAAACTTCTGAAATAAGGCGCACATTCAGCTTTACCGAACTTGAGTTTTTCTTTCAGTCGCTTGTTTTTAAATACCTCGAATGGGCTGATTTGACCGCCGAATGGCAGTGTAAACGCGATGAATCGATAAAAAAACTCGTTTTCCCCTATCCGGTATACCGTGATGGCCAGCGAGCTATGGCGGTACATGTTTACCGGGCAATCAAAAACGGTACTCAGCTTATTGTTCAGGCGCCAAGCGGAATCGGTAAGACCATGGCAGTACTCTTCCCTTCGATAAAAGCGATCGGTGAGGGTTTAACCAGAAAATTGTTTTACCTTACAGCACGGACGACCGGAAGAACGGTAGCAGAAAAAGCGATAACTGATTTACTGAATTACGGACTCAAACTAAAAGTTCTGACCCTTACCGCCAAGGATAAAATCTGTTTTAATCCAGGAAGTGCATGTACCGGCGAGGAGTGCGAGTATGCGCGGGGGCACTACGATCGTGTGAACGAAGCAATTCGTGATGCGTTCGAAATAAATATGTTTAATCGTAATACCATTGTAGATTTAGCCGGAAAACACCATGTCTGTCCTTTTGAGTTCTCGCTCGATTTGTCACTCTGGGTTGACTGCATCATTTGCGATTACAACTATGCCTTCGACCCGAGAGTGTATCTGAGAAGGTTTTTTCTCGAAACGACGGAGGAGTATACGTTTCTGGTGGATGAGTCACACAATCTTGTCGACAGGTCGAGGGAAATGTTTTCGGCAGAACTTTATAAAACCCCTTTTATGGATTTGAGAAAGGCTTTGCGCCATGATCTGCCCGGTATCTGTAACATTCTGGGCAGAATTAACACCCGTTTGGGCAAAGAGCGAAAGGTATGCGAGAAAAAACAGAATCCGCGAGTTGAAAAAGGATATCCGTCCGACCTGTATCCCCTGCTGAGAAAATTTTTGACCGCATCGGAACGCTGGCTGTCAAAAAATATCAAAACACCATATCGTGATACATGGCTCGACATGTATTTTGCCGTCAACGGATTTATGCGTGTTGCCGAACAGTATAATGAAAGCTATGCAACAATTTACGAGAAGTTCGAAAAAGATCTGAGAATAAAACTGTTTTGCATCGACCCATCCGTTCAACTGAAAGAGGCGCTCGAACGCTGCAGATCTGCAGTCTTTTTCTCCGCAACAATGACTCCTGCCGATTATTTCAGGAACATTTTAGGTATGGAAAATTCTGCCGCAAATCTTGTATTACCCTCACCCTATCCGAAGGAAAATCTCTGCGTCCTTATTAATGATACCATATCCACATTATATAAAAACCGCCGAAACAGTCAGTGTGATGTTGTTTCAGCACTTCATGCGTTAATCACTCATAATAAGGGTAATTACCTTATATTTTTTCCGTCATACGAGTATATGGTTTCAGTTTACGAAGCATTTAATGAACACTATCCTGAAATCCGAACTATAATACAATCACCCGGGATGACAGAAAACGAACGAGATGGGTTTCTCAATATGTTTTCGCAGGATAACAGTGATACTATGGCCGGATTTGCCGTTATGGGTGGTATTTTCGGTGAAGGCATAGATTTTGTTGGCGACCGTCTGTCCGGCGCTGTCATAGTGGGTGTCGGATTACCCGGTATATCCCCTGAAAGAGAACTTATCAGAGATTATTTCAACGAACGTAACAGTTCTGGTTTCGAGTATGCTTATATGTATCCGGGCATTAACAAGGTTTTTCAGGCAGCAGGCAGAGTTATCCGCTCCGAAAACGACCGCGGCGTTGTTTTGCTCATCGGCGAACGGTTTTCCGCACGGCGTTATACATCCCTGTTCCCCAGTGAATGGAATCCGGTTATCGTCAGCAACGGAGATGAAATCCAGCATGTGCTGAATGTTTTTCGTTCACAGGTTTAAATTAGTTTATTCGTTGCATATTATGTGTGCTGAAATTAAATTGAATATCTGAAAAATACATGAGGATTATGTAGTCTGATTACATTATTACACGATAAATAATAAACGGGGGATTTTTTAATGAAAAAAGGAATAACACGGCGTTCGGCGCTTACAGCCGGTGCGGCAGCAGGAATGTTTATGGGATCGTCTGTCAGGCAATCGCATGCGCAGCATTTACAGAAAGTCTGGGGACAGGAGTTTATCACTCCATGGAGCCCGTCAGAAAATATGAAACGCAACTTGACACCGGGAAAAACTCCAATCCGTCTTTCATGTTCGGCGTATTGTCTGCATTTCAGTAAAGGCATGGACATAGCGAAAAGAGTAAAAGAAATACGGGCAGCAGGATATACTGCGGCGGAAGCGAATGATCAGTGGAAACTTGCCACCGATTCGGAAATTCGTGAACTCAAAGCAATTCTGAAGGAGCACGACCTCCTGTTTTACACAATTCACCGGTGTATCAACAACATTCATCCCGATCTCACAGAACGTCAAAAGATAAACAAACAGGTTGCCGAAAACGTCGAAACAGCGGAAAGGTTAAACCTTTCGTTTATAGTGACCCACACGGGAAGCTGCAATCCCGATGGCCCGACACTCCCCCACCGTGACAACTGGAGCAAGGAAACATGGGACATTTCGGTAAAAGCCCTTAAGCAGATCATCAAAGACACATCGGGAAGCAAAGTCAATCTCGCTGTCGAAGCGCTGAATCCTTGCAATATCAACAATCCCTGGGCGCATGTTAAACTCAAAGAAGATGTCGGCGATTCGAGAATAACGGTGACGCTCGATCCGCAGAATATGATGAACACAGCCACCTATTACCGTTCGACCGAACTGGTCAATACCTGTTTCGATCTGCTGGGTGAAGACATCAGTTACGCTCATTGCAAAGATGTACTGTGGAAACCCGAAATGCTGCCGGCATTCGAATGGGTCGTTGTCGGCACCGGAACCATGGATTATGAAACTTATCTGACCCGTCTGAGTCAGCTAAAACAGACACGTCCGTTGTTTCTCGAGTTTCTTCCGGCGGAAAAATATCCGCAGGCAAAAAAATATGTCGAAGAGACTGCGGCAAAAGTGGGAGTTCAGATATATTCATAAAAATGTTTGTCACGGTTAAATCCAAAATTATTATTTCATAAAACTGTAGGGGCACAGATTTCTGTGCCCATTTACTCTGGGAATTACAAAAAATCGAAACAAATAAATTCTGTACAAGGAGTAGCTCATTGCAAAAGGGTAATATCGTCGGTATCATCAGCGACAGCCATGATGACCGTGAAATGATCCATAAAGCAGTTGCCACCTTTAACGATGCCGGATGTTCTCTTGTGATTCATGCAGGTGATTTTGTTGCACCGTTCACCATTCGTGAATTTGAAAAGCTTAACTCGAAGTTTATCGGTGTATTCGGTAACAACGATGGCGAAATAAAGGGATTGACAGCCCAATTTTCCAAAATCGGGTCACTTCATAAACCGCCGTATGAGTTCGGGTATAACGGTAAACGATTTTTGGTCATGCATGAACCGGACTATCTCGATAAAAATAAGGACCGTGACGACCTCGATGTGATAATATACGGGCATCTCCACGAGATCGATATCCGTCCCGGCAAACCCATGATCATCAATCCCGGAGAAAGCTGTTCATGGCTTACCGGGAGACCAACCGTTGTACTGCTGGATTTACTTTCGATGGGTACCGAACTGATTGACCTTAGATAACGTCAAATTATGAAATCATCGCAAAAATATCTTAGAGAGAAAACTGAATTACTGCCGTCAAATCCCGGTGTGTATCTCTGGCTGGATGACCAAAAAAATATTCTGTATGTGGGGAAAGCAAAAAACCTTCGCAGCCGTGTGATGTCATATTTGCGCGAGGACGGCGACGGCAGGATGCAGATTCCACACCTTATGAATCAGGTAGCCGACCTCGATTATATTGTAACGGATTCCGATATCGAAGCGCTGGTAACCGAAGCGAACCTTATTCGTGCTAAAAAACCGAAATATAATGTCCGCCTGAAAGATGACAAGCGTTATCCTTACATAAAAATTACGAAAGAAGCAATTCCCCAAATATATCTGACACGTAAAATTGCTGATGACGGTTCACGCTATCTTGGCCCATACACCGATGTCAAGGCAGTTCGCAAGACTCTCGAACTTGTGCATTCCACGTTTCCGCTTCGTACCTGCAGGCATAAGCTTCCCTCGGATGTAATAACCCGCCCGTGTCTGAATTACCAGATGAAACGGTGCAGCGCTCCATGTACGGAATACATCAGTGCGGATGATTATAATAGTATCGTTAATGATGCAATCAACTTTATTTTAGGCAAAAACGATGCACTCATTCGTGATATCGAAAAACGAATGTTTGAGGCATCGGAAAGACTTGAATTCGAACATGCCGCAACACTACGGGACCTTCTGAAGTCTGTCCGGCGTGTTACTGAACGAAAACGCGCTTTTTCAACCGACCGAAACACCGATGACTGGGATGTCATCAATTACCATATACTCGATAATGAAGCATGTGTCCTGATCATGGAAATCCGTGAAGGCAGGATACTCGGTAAAAAAGATTATCTCATGAGCGGCCTGAAATACACATCGCCGTCGGAGATGTTATCAGTATTCCTGACCCAATATTACTTGCATGCAGGGTTCATTCCACCGGAGATACACTTGCCCGAAACACCCTTGGATAATGAGAATATCGAGCTGTTGTTCTCTGACAGATCAAAGAGAAAAGTCACACTGGTTTACCCGAGTCGCGGAGAAAAAGCGCGTCTTTTGAAAATGACGGCCATGAACGCCAAAATAACAATTAAAGAGCGTGTCGAGAAACGGGATAGAATGAAAGATGCCGTACCCGGTGTACTCCTTGCGTTAAAACGAGACCTCAGGCTGAAAAAACCACCGCGAACTATCGCCTGTATCGACATTTCCCATCTGCAAGGCACGGATACCGTGGCATCACTGGTATTTTTCAGAAACGCAAAACCGGAAAAGAAAGAATACCGTCACTTTAAAATTGCCACGGTACAGGGTATCGATGATTTTAAAAGCATGCAGGAAGTCGTTAACCGCTATTTCGCGCGCCGTATCGATGAAAAAAAAGAATTGCCGGATCTTTTACTCGTCGACGGTGGTAAAGGGCAGCTTTCAAGCGCCCAGAAAACTCTGAAAAAACTCAATCTTGAAAAGCAGGCTGTGGCAGGTCTTGCCAAAAGGCTTGAGGAGGTCTTTTTGCCCGGAGCATCGGAAGCACAGAATATACCCAAAACTTCATCGGCGCTTCACCTGCTTCAGCGAATCCGTGATGAAGCCCACCGGTTTGCCGTCACATATCAGCGTTCGTTACGGCAAAAAAAGACGATATCTTCCTCTCTCAACAACATTCCGGGTATCGGCCCCAGAAAAGCTGAAGCACTTCTCAAACATTTCGGCTCGGTTGCCTCGATAAGGGAAGCCGAACAAACACAGATTGCCGAAGTCGAAGGTATCGGACTGAAACATGCTCAGGCCATATTAGAGTATCTGAGGAAATGAAGTTCATTACCTGCTAAAAAAAATTCTCTCGCAAAGAACCAGGGAACAGATATAAAAAAATTCTCCTGCTGTCCTATTGAACTGCTATATATGTCGTGAAAATAAGAAGAATTAAAAAAGGAGTAAAAAAAATATAAGTATTTTTATTTGAGGGAAACATGGCAAAATACTTTTGTAATCTCATCCTATTTATGAAGCTTTTCCTCAATTTTTTCAGACAGAAATATTTTCATCAGGGACTGGTAAGGAACATCATTTTTATTTGCGAGAAATTTCAGTTCTTCAATAAGTGTCTCAGGAAGTCTTATAGAGATTGTCTTTAACGTTGGTTTTAATTTTGGTAACGTAATAGTTTTTGATTGTGACCAGTCAATATATTCAGTAGAATCATGGGTGGCCCAAAATTTCCTTTCTTCTTCCTCGGTATTAAATTCAGGAATACTTTTTTTATGTATATTTTTCATATTCAGCTCTCTCTTTTTTACTCATATCTCTGGATGAAATAACTCGAATTTTTGATTTTTTGATAGTAAACGCAATAAATAACTTTCTGTCACGATTCGTCCGACCTAATGCATAATATCTGATTTCGGCTTGAGAATGTGTTATATCCGGTGCAATTAAAAGGGGGTTATTAAAAAATAATTGTTCGCTTTCAACCGGAGCAACATTATGTTTTTCCCAGTTTTTATTTATATTGTGTTTATCCCATTCAAACC
>JAFGMP010000143.1 GCA_016927495.1 Candidatus Latescibacterota bacterium
CATAACTACGATGACCTTATTAACGGAGGTTCGGACGGTCTCCATCCGCTATCATGGTGCGCCTATCAGCATATCAGCGTAATTGCGGCATGGGCAAACCAGCTCTGCGAGTGGGTTGACGGACTAAATGAATCCACAGCGCTTCGTCTTGTAATGTCGTTTTTCGGCTGGGAAAATCTCGGGCTTCCGGACAAAAATATTGACGATCTCCGAATCGGCATTAATTCTCAGGAGCATGTGCTTTTCGGCGATGCTTCCGATACGTTTTACGGGTATTTCAACCCTGATTTGACCATAAAACTGATGACTCACGAATGGAGCCGTCTGGCAGCCATCGACCGGGGAAGAATTCCGGCGCATCCGGTTATCAAAGGCCGTGAATGGCCGGAAAAGGTATGCCGTATACTCATGGAACGAACCGAGGAACTCGGATTAAACGGTTATGTATTTCAGGGAACTCAGACACTTATCAAACAGGATTGATAATGATAACGAACAGACGTGACTTTATAACTGCTGCAACCGGTGTTGTCGCCGGTCTTCCCCTGTTTGCCCAATGTTCTTATCTTGGGAAAACGGCAAAACGGGAAGAAAAAGTAGTACTTTACGCAAAGAAATATTCGGTCGAAACCGCTATGAAACGTGCACAGGCAGGTACAAACAGTAACGTTCCCCCTGTGCTTCGCGAGGAAATTCTCGATAATCCCGATGCGGTATTTCTTGTCAGGACAAATGTAACGTCGTACAAAAAAGCTGACGGCAGTTATCCTGACGAAAAGGAAGCCATGGAACGCGCGGGATTCGAAACGGCATCGAAAATGTTCCGCAAAGGCAGCACACAGGGCGGGAAGACCTACATCAAGCCCAATTTTGTCCATTTTGTACATCATGGCCGTCAGACAGTCAATAACGGCATTTCGACTCATCCCTGGTTTGTGGCCGGTTTTTGCGAGGTACTCAAGGATTTGGGCAATACCAACATCATTGTCGGAGCAAACGGCGGGACTCGGCATACCGATTTCGAACAGGCCGGTATTTGCGAACTTATGGACAGCCGCGGCCTTATCTTTCTCGAAGGGAAATATCCGGACTTCAACGAGTACACAAAGCAGGAAGTCGCCTGGATCGATTATCCTGATGGCGTGGTTATGCGCAAGATACCTTTCTTTACTCCGGCGGTCGAGGATGATACCACATTCATCAACATGGCTAAAACCCGTATCCATAATCTTGCGGTCACAACACTCACCATCAAAAACCTTCAGGGCATCATGCCGGTCGGTTACATGCATGTCTGCGGCGGATGGCCCACCGGACTCAAAACCGCTGTCGACCTTCAACCCGCTGTCGAGGTATTCAATCCCGACTACCAGAAACGCGTTGAGCAGAACTATATCAGGCATGCCGGAATGAGCTACAAATACTATGATGACGGCGGTTTTGCCAAAGAGTACTTCGCAGCGGGCGGCTGGGATGCCTTCAAAAACGGTTCTTTCGAACCCAACTTCCTGACATTCCGTGAGGAACAGTGGAGCCAGCGTATTCTCGACATAGCCTCGAACATTCATCCCACGGTTAACCTGGTCGAGGGTGTGTTCGGAATCGATATCAAAGACAACCTGTATCTCAACAATTTCGTGGCAATAAGCCGGTCGATGGTTGCATGCGATTCGGTGACTTCATGGCTCATGGGGCATGACCCGCGCGAACTTTTTTATCTCCGCATCGCCAACGAGCGGGGTATGGGACAGAACGACATCGAGAAAATTCCCCTCTATGAAATTACCGGTTCGGGTGTGGAAAAAATTCCGGACTACCGTAAGCTGTCACGGGCACGGATGCCGGTGGTTATGCATCTTCTTAAAGGCGGCAAATCGAGGATATTTTAGGGGAAATATTACTTTTAAAAAGTAAAGTTCCACCGCAGCTTATTTTTGATTCCTAAAATTCCATTTCACGCTAAACAGGAGAATTAATAACGATGAGAATACAATTGAAGACTCTGATGAGTATTACACCATGGTTTATCGGTGTTCTGCTCTCCACAATTGCGATGGAGCTGGGTTATAGTTGGGGCTCGGATATAGCCGCAATATTAGGGGGCGAACCAGGAATATGGGCTCGTTTGGGTAAGGGATTTGTCTGGGGTGGAATTATAACAGGCCTGCAATGGCCTATCGTTCGAGCCGTTGGTGTGCGCCCTATACTGTTCATTGTGGCAAGTGCTGTATGCTTTGCAGTAGGTTATCCTTTTGGACAGACCATCCAGGGCATCTTTATTCACCACTGGAGCTTGCACTGGACGGGATATTGGTCGTGTGTTGCTACATTCGGGTTGTTTCTGAGTGTGCCACAATGGTGGATATTTCGTCGGCACATGCATCGCGCAAGCCTGTGGATCGTGTTCAGCGTGGCAGGATGGATGCTGACCGAATTGGTCTGGATTAACTCTGGGGCTTATCCTATAGCGTACGGTATTGTTACTGGGCTTGGTCTTGTATGGCTTGTGCATTCTCAGCCGCCACAACACGAGTAGTTATTCGGGGTACAATAAAACACTTAGTTGTTTAAGAATATGCGGAACGGACATTCATACCCTGCAGGGCTATTTTCTATCCTTTCTTCATTATTACCAGAATCAAAGTCGCTACAGGCCCCAGAAACAGTGATATCAAAAATCACAAAAGGCCGCTTTTGTTTTTACCCTGGGCAAGCCCGGCATTGATGAGAGCCAGTGTCCCCCACCCTACAAAATAACCAGAAGAATGAATCATAAATATTCCTTTTTCTGTTTGTTCATATCATTTCGGGTTAGCATTAATATCATATCAATAACTGCTTATCAGTTCTTTAAGCCATTGCTCTTTGGCGATAATCTTTCTTATATTTTCCTGCTCAATTTTTGTTAAATCGGTATCTTCAAAATCCTCACGGGGTTTGTACCAATAGGTGTTTCGGAAATAGGTGTCAAGATCAGATGAATGAAAAACCTTCCCGTGAATCGCATAAAATGAATTTCGGAACAGCCTTAGTTGGTCAAGCGATAGAATGTCGAGGAAACTGTCATCAACCGGTTTGTCATCATACTCGAATTCACTGTAAAACTCCCACGGTTGTTCGGACTGTTTTAGGTTTCTCTTTTTCACAAAAACACTGAATATCTCACTTTCGAAAGGTTCGACATCGGTCAGGATATACTCGTGCTCGAATTCCCCTGCCCGTTGTTTAATATACGAACGTGTACTGGTAAAACCACCACGGGCGAACTGAGGGACCGACTGCATCCAAACTTCAGGAGATGATTTGACCACGAACACCGCTTTCCCGATGGTGCCTTTCCATGTTCGCCCTGTTCCGTAGAGATACTCCAGATGGCCGAAATTGCCGTAAACAGCAGTGTACCGTACCCGTGTTGATGTGGTTTTCCCGCTGGGGAAAGTCACTTCCTTCACAAGCCATCGCAGTTCTTTTACAAACATAGCCGAGGATGAATTCGTTTCGATGGGATTCAGGCCTTTCTGTAAATTAGCATGAGCGGTATCGAGGCTGTCAGGGTCTGTTAGGATAATATCTCTTTCCGGATTTCCGAAAATTCGTATGTTCATCATTCCGGGTGTGTTTTTGAACGTACAGGCTTCGCCGTTTACCCATGTCTTGAAAGTATCGTTAGTCCTGACACCCTTGAAAGCATTCGTATAGCCATAGCCGAAATCAGGGAATCCCACCGGCACGGTGACAGTATCGCCATCATTCATGAATTCGAAGGATGCATCCACCGTGTAACTTGTCCTGCCCAACTCGATGATCACACGCTCCGACACCATACGTATGTCCGTGCTGTCACCCTCGACAGGTGCGAGAAATCCTGAGGATTCTTCGAGTAGCGCTTCATCGGCATGTACCGTGATTATCGAAGCTGCAAAAAAAAGACTTAACAAAACACCATACAGACATTTCATCTGAAAACTTCCGCGACAGGATGAAAATAGCGTGAAATATCGGAATTTAGTTATTCATTTATAACATAAAGCAATAAGATGTTGCGGTCCAAGTTATTGATTTTCAGGTCTTTGAACTATTTTAACCTCACCCTTTAATTCCCTCTCCTTAAAAGATGAGGGCCGATAACTTATGTATATGGGCACTCCCTCGCCCGTACTGAGCCTTTCGAAGTATGGGAGAGGGAGACGGAGGGTGAGGGCAGTATTTTCATAAAAAAAACGTAATTGGCTGAGCTAATTGAACAACCGGATATCATAATTAAAATCACCACTCCCTTATACCGTCCTCCCCATCGCCGCGGCAATTTTCGCCATCTCTTTCAGGCACTCCCTGAACTGATCGGGCTTGAGCGACTGAGGGCCGTCCGAAAACGCTTCCTCGGGATGATCGTGCACCTCGATTATGAGGCCGTCGGCGCCCGCGGCAATCGCCGCTCGTGACATAGGGGTCACCAGTTCACGGACACCTGTGCCGTGGCTCGGGTCGACAATGACCGGAAGGTGGCTCCATTCCTTGATGAGCGCCACTGCGCTGAGATCGAGGGTGTTACGGGTCGAGTCTTCGAATGTCCGCACACCGCGTTCGCAAAGCACAACATTCGGATTTCCCTCGCTCAGGATGTATTCAGCCGCCTGAATGAATTCCTTTATGGTGGTCGCCATACCGCGTTTCAGTATCACCGGCATACCGCTCTGTCCCACCGCTTTCAGGAGTGCGAAGTTCTGGCAGTTGCGGGCGCCGATCTGAATCATGTCGACATACTTGACCAATACATCGGTATCGCCTATGGCCACTATCTCGGTGACAATTTTAAGGCCGGTTTCTTTTTTAGCCCTGGCGAGATATTTGAGTCCCTCCTCTTCAAGACCCTGAAAAGCATAGGGTGATGTTCGCGGCTTGTATGCGCCTCCGCGAAGCATCTGCGCCCCGGCATCTTTCACCGCATGCGCAATCCGTACGATCTGCTCCTCGGACTCCACCGAGCATGGTCCGGCAATAACCGTGATACGTTCTCCTCCTATTTTCACTCCCCCAACATCGACGACAGTCGGCTCGAGATGCATTTCACGGCTGGCGATTTTGAACGGTTTGAGGATCGGGATCACCGATTCGACAGAATCCAGAGATGCAAAAGATTGTATCGCGCTTTTATCCTTATGGCCGATTACCCCTATAATAGTACGTTCCACTCCCCTGCTAAGGTGGGCTTTATACCCGAGTTTTTCTATAAGGGATATGACCTCGCCGACCTGTTCCTCGCTCGAATTTTGCTTCATAACGATTATCATAGTATTATCCTTAAGATATTTTAAAGATTATATTTTAACCATTGTATTCCACATATCAATATACTATAATTCTTAATACGTTAGCAAGCAGGAGTAATGTGTATCGGGTACAACGAAAAAGTATATATACCCGGAACTTGTAGCAAATCAGGATGTCTAATAGATAGTATCGGACATTGAGGTTATAGGTTTATGAAAAAGCTAATGGCTATGTCATTGTCGAAGAAAATATTGTTTTATATCCTTTTTCTGCCCGTGATTGTTTCTGCCGGATGCGACGACAATAAAGTAACGGGCGATGATTCCGGTAAAGGTACATATTCGGTCTTCGGAAAGATTTATTATGAATCCGGAGTCGGTGTTGAAAATGTACTGGTAAATCTGTTCGGATATGCTGACGATGAAGGTACCGATATAAAAATCAATATGAGCGTGTCTACGGATTCAAACGGAGCATATTTGTTCAAAAACATCCCGAACGGCAGTTATACCATTACGCCAATGCGATCGAAATTTGTTTTTTCTCCCGATAATTACCAGATTACCGTGAACGGTATGAACCTGTCTATTCCTTCATTCACAGGCGCCGCAATGAGTGATGGCAATGGCAGCGGCGGCAATGCTGAATACACTGTTTCCGGCAGAGTCGTGGACACATCCGGCGCAGGAATGGCCGATATATCCATAGGATTAGCCGGTGAAAGCCTCGGACTTAACGCTCTGACCAACAGCCAGGGATATTATTCCTTCAGAAATGTCGCAAACGGCACCTATACCATAGCTCCGGGAAAAGAAGGCTATGTTTTTTCACCAACGTATAAAACAATCCGGGTAAGCGGTTATGATATCACTGTCGAAACATTTATAGGAGAAACGACAGATGAACAGGATGGTAATGCCGGTGGATTTGCCGGAACGCATGTTTATTATCCGGTAAGCAAAAATGCAAGCTGGACAATCAAACGTATCGATACCGATTTCACCGCCGGAAATGTCATAGAGTACGAATATACACTCAGGGTTACCGGCACCAAACTTGTGAATGATAAAGAATACTGGATAATTATGAATGATGATAACAAAATAGACTCGTTTGTCCGTATTGAGGATGAGGTGATGTATACTTTCACTGATTTCGCCAGTGTTTATTACTCCAGCGATTATACCTTAAGAAAAACCAGTCTGATCGAAAGATACAACACGCTGTCCTTATTCAGTAAAACCACTTCAGACGGCGATTGGGATCCGACTATAAATGAACTGCCGCTGCTTCAGTTGAACATTTCACCGGGAACAAACTACGAGATAATGAGGTATTCGAAGTCTGAAAGTGGTGGGAACTTCACTCTGACATGGTTGGGAACATACACAGGTACCGAGGATGTAACGGTTTCGGCGGGGACATTTCCCAACTGCAAGAAATATGAGATACTCTATGACGCTGTAGCTGTGGCCGGTGGTGCATACGGGCGTGACACCACTACTACCGAACTGTGGCTTGCACCGGATGTCGGTGTAGTAAAATTGACTGAGAAGAAAGTAAGCGGATCGGATACCGTATTGATCAGAGAGGAAGAACTGATAGGATTTTCAATACCCTGATGATCTGATATAATAAATAATCCCGCAAAGGCTCTTTCCCAACGAAATATATTTATCTATATGAAAAGGGTTAATAGGAATACTTCATTAAATGAGAAAGTTGATAGACCGCCTTTGCGGGAATATTACCTCTATATATAAATTAAATGTATATTAAAAAATCCTGCTGAATCCGCTACCGTTTTCTTTACTCTGTGCGTTCGAAATTTTTCCTTCAGGCGAATAGGTAACTGTTTTTTGAATAGTCGCAGCTACATTAGTATTCCCGGATGATTCTGCCTCCCGGGGATTGACTTTTGATGCTGTCATTCCTTTTCCCTGCACTGAAAACATTGAATTTTTTGTGTTCATTCCAGTCGATACGAGTTCCATGACTTCCCCCCTATACTTTTTCAATAAAATAAAAACATTAATGTAATGTAACTGACCATATCACCTCTTCCTGTTTCATATCTTAAGCTACTTTTATGCCATCCTTTTGGGCAAAAGTGTATTCCCTTATGTATCAAAGGATTAGTAATGATAAATTTGATGATAAGTATGTATTTTTTCGGGAACGAAGCGATTTGTCCGGTCAAAATTATCCATTTATTGACTATTTGTCTAAAAAAATTTGTTCTTTTTTTAAAACAGAATATTTGTTATATTAATCATATTAATCTATGTGAAAAATTTTTTAAACAATCCATGGCAGGAGGAAAAAAAACATGAAAAAGTTATTTGCTCTTCTTCTTATCTTGCTTGTTGCAGTAATGGCCGGTTGCCTTACAAGCGACAGTGATGATGATGATAAAGATGAAGTTACCGGAGGAAAATATACTGTTACCGGTAAAGTAGTCAACAGTTCCGGCTCCGGAATTTCCGGAGTTACGGTAACGCTCATCGGCCAAACAACCGAAAAAAGCGCCGTTGAGAGTGTTAATCTAACCGTATCGACCACTTCCGAAGGAAATTATACATTCCAGAATATCAAAAACGGCACGTATGTAGTTGGGCCTGCAAAAGCCAATTATACCTTTGAACCATCGAGCAGAACGGTTCAGGTCAGCGGCTCGAATGCCACCGTATCCAATTTCGTCGGAACTGAATCGGGCGGAAACGGCGGCGGCGATACTGACACTTATACCGTATCAGGTAGAGTCATCGATTCGTCCGGTAACGGCATTTCGGGTGTGAACCTGATACTTGCAAGTGTTCAACAATATTCAGCGACAACTAATGCTAACGGCAACTATACGTTCAATACTATTCCTTCGGGTTCTTATGGTTTAGTACCCACGAAATCCGGTTATTCATTTATACCTCAATTCAAAACAGTTATTGTCGGCACTTCAAATGTGACAGTCGACAATTTCACTGGCTCGACCGATTCGGGCAACGGCGGTGACACCGGAAGCGGAAACGCAGGCACACACAACTATTTCCCTATGAAAACCGGCGCAACATGGACATACCATGTTAAAGATACCGATTATGAAGACGACGAAGTCTATGAATATGATTATACATCTACCGTTGGAGGCACAAAAGTATTTAACGACAAAGAATATTGGGAAATGTTGGACGAAGACGGCTATGAAGACGGATATATGCGCATCGAAAACAACATTTTATATGTATTTGGCGGAGATGACGAAATTTATGCAAAATTCCCTGCCGGTGTGAAAAAAACACTGGGCGTTGCAAAGACGGCCGCAATAAAGCAGGACTTTCTCAATGAAGAAATGCCGATGTTTTACCTTAATGCCAGCGCCGGCACCTCATATAAAATATACGAGTATTCTATATCCGAGTCCGGTTATACCTCATCAATGAAAATAAATGGGAAATATGTTGGAACTGAAAATGTGAGTGTAACCGCCGGTTCTTTCAGCAACTGCAGAAAATATGAAATAATATGGGAAAGCAGCATAACTTCATCCTTTTATTCGGAATCATACGTAACGAAAACAACGGTTTATCTTGCTCCGAATGTGGGATTGGTAAAATCATCAGATTCCGAAACCGAAGACGGCGAACCCTATTGGTTAACGGAAGAAGAGCTGACCAGTTATAATATACCGTAACATGATTTTCATGCAGTAATATCGTAAACATACTTATTAAAAACCGCTGTTCTTTACAGGAGCAGCGGTTTTTTTGTTGTATTTTAACGTCACCGCATTTAATTTGTAATAAGTATATTACCGTATATTATAAGCTATATAATATCATTTTATAATAAAAAATATATTTATATAATTCGGAGGAGTATTCTACCTGTTCATTGATCATTTTTATCATATAAGAGGCTGTCATGAAAAAAATATTTGCAATTTTATTTGTACTCATTATAACGATAGTAATCGGATGCCTCACCAGCGACAGCGGTAAAAATGATGGAGAAGACACCGATACAACACACACCGTCTCCGGCAGTATTACAGACCACTCAGGCACGGGACTATCCGGAGTTACCGTAACCCTGGCAGGCGGCAGTTCCAATCTAACAGTTACTACCGATTCAACGGGATATTACTCTTTTCAGAATATCAGTAACGGTACATACACGGTTACTCCATCAAAACCAGAATTCATATTTACCCCGTTGAGCAGTCAGGTTGTAGTTGAAAATGCCAATAAAATGGTCGATAATTTTACCGGCACTGCCGAAACAGCAAACGACGGCGGTGATTTCAGCATTTTCGGGAGAATTCTGGACCGCTCAGGCGCTGCTATCCCGGATGTCAATGTTATACTAGCCGGCACCGACAAATCCGTGACAGCGGACAAAGAAGGCAATTATTATTTCGGGCATATCGAAAACGGAACATACACGATACTACCTTCTCTCGAAGGTTACAGATTTTCCCCCCGGAGCGCAGAGATCGCTATAATTGATGCGGACATCCGTACCGATTTCACCGGATCATTGATCGTTGAGGGCGGATACACCGTATCAGGTACGATTGTCGACTTTTCCGGTAATGGAGTTTCGGGTATCGAGCTATCGCTGACCGGAAATACAAATCGTTATACCGCAATAACCGATGCACAGGGGAATTATACCTTTGTGAATGTTCCGGATGCTTCTTACGGCCTGCTCCCCATATCGGGGGAATATACATTTACTCCTGAGTATAGAACGGTGTTCGTGAACGGCACTAATATCACCGTAGACAACTTTATAGCTTCAGCGGGTGGAAGTGAAGGTACATATAGTATAACCGGAAGAATTCTGGATGATTCCGGAAACGCTATTCCTGATGCACTTATTATGCTCGATTATCAGGACAAAATTACCTCGGCCGACAAGGAAGGAAACTATTTCTTCGGCAATCTCGGAGATGGCGACTACAAAATCACACCCTCCATAACCGGATATGCATTCTCTCCCCCGGTGAAAACGGTCACAATCAGCGGAGAAAATGTACGTGTGGATTTTACCGGTGTACTCGGCGGTGAAGGACATGCTGTCAGCGGCAGAATCATCGACCAATCGGGCAATGGTGTTCCGGGTATAGACCTTTCATTCACCAGCGTCACCGACCGCTTTACCGCGGAAACTGACAACGACGGATATTACATATTCACCGATATACCAAATGCGGTATACGGACTTTTGCCGTTATCTGAAAGATACCTCTTTTCGCCAACGTTCCAGAATATTGTTGTCAACGGATCTGATATCACCACCGACAATTTTATAGCCACGGATATCTATGCAGAACACAGCATTTCCGGCAGAATACTGGACAACTCCGGCAACGGTATCCCCGATGTTACCATTTCAATCCCCGAAAAAAATATGACCGGTATGACTGACAAAGAGGGGAATTATTATTTTGGTAATATCAAAGACGGTACCTGCACATTGATTCCATCCAAAGATGGATATGTATTCTCGCCACCAAGCAAGACAATAATAGTAGCCGGATCGGACATCAGAGCTGATTTTACCGGTTCACCGGGTGGATCGGGTGACGGCCGGTACAGCATTTCCGGCAGAGTGCTCGACGAAAACGGTAACGGACTCGCCGACATTACCGTTATGCTTATTATGCAGAAAATTTCGGTACAAACCGACAAAGAAGGGAATTATTTCTTCGGCAACATCGAGGACGGCATTTATTTTGTATCTGCGGTAATGAAAGGTCTTGTATTCGAACCTGAAGTCCATGTCATCAATATCGACGGTGCAGATGTCCGTGCTCCGGATTTTATTCTATCGTCCGGTGGACAGGATGATAATACTTACAAAATACTCGGCATTGTTGCCGACAACCAGGGTAATGTGCTTGCCGATGTCACCGTCGTTCTCGCAGGGACAGATAAAACAACACAATCAGACAAAGAGGGTAACTTCTACTTCGGAAACATCCCCAATGGAGATTATACGGTAATACCATCACTGGAAAACTATACTTTTTCCCCGGAATCCCGTGTTGTAAAAGTCGATGGCACGGATGTATTCGTCGAACCCTTCCTCGGTACAAAAGGAGGCGGTGGAACCGGTGAGGGGCAATACACAATTTCAGGAGTCGTTGTTGATGCCGAAGGTAATGGTATTTCCGGTGTTACCATGACTCTTGGCGGTGAGGATGGCGATCTGACGACACTTTCCGATAAAGATGGAAAATTTAAATTTATAAACATTGAAAACGGCGATTATATGCTGTTTCCCATGCTGATCGGTATGGCATTTTCCCCAACCGCTCAATCGGTTGTAGTAAGAGGTGGGGATGTTACTGTGAATTTCACAACCATGTCAGGCAGCGATGATAAATTTTACAACGTTTCCGGAAAAATAAGAGATGAATCGGGCAGCGGCATCCCCGATGTAAAACTCTCGCTGAGCGGCCCGGATGGAATAGTCGATACCATGACAGATTCGGACGGCGCTTATGAATTTCCAAGTGTGAAAAGTAATATTTATCTACTCACACCGGTAAAAGAAGGTTACACATTCTCTCCCAAATTCCAGCAGCTTACGGTCGTTGGTGGCGATATAACCTTCAACTTTATAGGCTACCCGGAGGGCGGCGAAGTTGCTCAAATATCCGGGCGTGTTGTGACAGAAGCCGGAAAAGGTATCAGTGATATCGACATTACAATACAAAGCATCGATTTGGAAAATAAAGTTGTCGGTATCACTTCTACCGATCTCGACGGGAGATACATGTTTGATGATTTATGGCCCGGAATATTTACTATCACACCACAACGTGAGGATTTCACTTTTGATCCTCCTTCAATTACAGTTACGGTTGATAAAGCGTCTTTCACGGCCGATGATATTGTCGGAACCAGATCAAAACCTATCGATATCAATTCTGCCAGCGCAACGATTTCAACCAATGGCGGGACTATTTCGGTTATGAACGGCCTCGGGGACGAAATTACACTCGAAATTCCTCCCCTTGCCATACTCGGTTCGGAGCTTATTACTCTGACAACGCTTGACGAGCCTCCTGAAAATCCCATCGAAGAAAATATTTTCCCTGGTGTGACAATAGAACCGGAGGGACTTCTGCTTAACGGTACGGCTATTCTCCGCATCACTTTGGCGGAAACCCGCGGTGACCTTAATGCTTGCACTATATTCTGGTCTGTTGATCCCGAGTATGTAATCCCCCTCGGAAATCAGGATCATTCATACGACTCTATTCAGGGCGAAATCTATCATTTCAGCACCTATTCCGCCGGGAAAGCGACGATCAACGAAATATCCGGCCAGATCGATAAAGCCCGGCTTTACGGACATCCATCGGAAAAAATCGCTGCATCCGCCGCGACCAATTACGGCTGGCAAATTACATATACAAACATTCTTGGCCTTCTGCACTGGGCGGATAGATCCATGGCACTCGGGATGGACTCCGAGGCAAAAAAGGCTATAGATGAAGCAAAAAAGGTTGTCGAGGAGGACGCCGAGGTTTTTGCCGATGAGGTTATTCCGCCGGTCAATCCCTGTGAAGATAAGGAATACATTCAGGCTCTCGATAAATACTACACCGTATTGGTAACACTGGGTGCCGGAGAAAGTACGGCATATGACAAAATATCGAATGTATATAAGCAGATTTACGACCAGTGCAGAGTGCGCATAACCATAGATGCCGATTACAAACAGACACTGAAGGCCGACGATGTAACCGATGAATTTATCTGCCAGGGCACCATAACGGTGTACGCTCCCTTGTTCGGCGGGAAAACAGACGAGTTCGGCGAACTTACCGGCGGTGGAACGCTTATGCTCACGGGAAGCGGATCTTCGGAGGATTGTTCCTGGACAAAAGCCGGTAATGTCGATATCGAGGTCTCCGGCCAGCTTCAATGGAATGATGACTGGAATAACTATGATATGAAAATCACGTTGACGGAAAAATGGATATATACACAGACAAATATTTGCGATGATCAGACCTGGTCGCAGAATTTTACACTGACACCGGAACCCGCCACGTTTACCATGCCCGTTCAGGATGGTTTCATCCTCGACCATACCATGACAGAACAGAATGTGGTGACTCATCTCAAATATGTGGTGCATATCCCGCAAAGTAAATAAATCCTGTTTGGGATCACGATTATATGATTACCATCATTTTTGATATAGATGGCACGCTGACAGACAGCATGGAAAACGATACAAAACTGTTTGTTGAAACGGTAAAAAACATTATCGGCGACGTCTTTATTCATGATGACTGGGGCAACTACCCGGATGTTACAAACTCCGGAATTCTAAACCAGTTAATTTGCGAAAACAATATTCCCAATGCACAGAATGTATTTTTACGGGTTCATCGGTGTTTTGGGGAAAAAATAATGGTGAGCGCGGCATCCAAACCGTACAAACCTATACGAGGCGCTGTAGACGCTATCAATGAACTCTACAGCAATAAGAATTATATTGTAGGTTTTGCCACCGGCGGGTGGAAACACACCGCTTTACTCAAACTAAAGTCCGCAGGATTTTCCATTGATGAAACTACTCTGTTTTCCAGTGACGATCATTTTAATCGCATGCATATTATGAACTTGTGCAAAAAACACATATCCACGGACAGCAAAAACATCGTATATGTCGGCGATGCCGAATGGGATGTGCAAGCAGCTACCGCATTACAATGGGGATTCATCGGTGTTGGGAACAGGCTGAAGGGGAAAACGGACGTCTGGATAGAGGATTTTCGTTCCGGAGACTGGAAATCCGCTCCTGAAAGGGCGCTTCGGTTAGCGGGTATAAAAAAAATTGCTGAGATTTGATGATTTGTTTTTGTAGGGGCAGACCCGTGTGTCTGCCCTGTTTCGGGCGGTTTCTATTCCAATTTCCATTCATACAAATCATACTGTCTCGTTCAATTTTGTAGGGGCGGTTCG
>JAFGMP010000144.1 GCA_016927495.1 Candidatus Latescibacterota bacterium
GATGAATGTTAGGAATTTATTTGTATGATCAGGTGGAAAAAGTCTGAACATGATTTACATGATTAAAGGATGACCATGATTTTAAAAATCAAGTAATCAGGTAAATCAAGCGAATCAAGGTTCAAACAATAATACAGGGGCAACCACATGGGACTGCCCCTACATCACCTCACCAGAACCATTCTGCCGGATTTTGTTATTCCCCCGGAAGTCAAAGCATAAAAATATGCTCCGCTGGGAAGATTACCGGCGTTCCAGCGGACAGAATATCTGCCGCTGTGCTGATATTCCTTTTTGAGAGTCGTTATTTTCTGTCCTGCTATATTAAATACAGCCAGTTCAACTAATGCATTTTTCGTAAGTGTATACTCGATTATAGTGGATGCATTAAACGGATTTGGGAAGTTTCCGGTAAGATTAAAGATTTGAGGCTGGTTCTCACGTTCTGCAATTCGTGAAACCGGCCCATCCTGATACATCTGCCAGCTTCTACCCGGTTTTTCGACACGGAATGTCTCGATATTTCCGTTATCGGCCATAGTGACATAACATGTCCGGCCGTCTGTTCCCCCGAAAGCTATATTACTGGGCCCCGAACCGATCAGTTTTATTTCACGGCTGATCGTTCCATCGGGCGACACTTTTACAACTTTACCTTTACTGTTGACAGTCACATACAGGTTACCGTCAATATCGCAGCGCATACCATCAAGCCATTGGCTTCCAAGGTTGATAAGCAGGCGTTTACCGCTGATTTCGCCATCCACCGACAGATCGAACGCCCATACATTGGATTTTTTTGTATCATTCGCATACAGGATATTATTTTCAGGATTGATCTCGATACCATTGGTGATTCCCAATTCGGAAGCTATCACTGTTGTTGTACCGTCCGTATCGATCCGCCATATCCGTCCCGATGATTCGCTCCAGTTCGGATCGCTTGCGTATATGATGTCATTGTCGCTTATGGCAAGGTCATTTGGTTGACTCATCGCCGGTTCATGAGCATAAACACTTATTTCATGGGTGATCATGTCGACTCTGAGTATATTGTGACCTACATAATCGGCAATCAGCATCGAACCATCGCTGTGAAAACGAATCCCGTTTCCGGCGCTTCCCTCCGGCAGTTCGACAAACAGGCTGCTTTCACCCTCGGACGTCACCTTGCCGATAGTTCCTTTATGACCATAATTGACAGCATATAGATTACCGTCTTTATCGCATGCAGGGCCTTCTATTCCTCCTGTAAATTCATTTTTCGCCGTAAAAGTCCTGCTGACATACAATTCTTCATCATCGAGTATGGAATTGCTCCCTGCAAACGCATTTTTTGTCAAAAATACACCATATGAGGCTGTGGTCAAAAGACCGCTTCCGGTTTGTCTCAGGAAATTCCGCCGCGAAAGAGTAAAGTATGAGGAGTTCATTATGTTTGATCTTTCATTATAAAATTTAAATTATAATTGTTGTTTTACCTTTGTAAGGGTAAATATGGTGAGGTTGTTTGCGGGATTGACAGCAACGGGTATCACAATGCTTGCAAGGTATCCTGCTGTAAAACAGGAAACAATTCCGGTAACACCATAAAGCAGGAAATGAATACTTCCGGTGAACTGAACTAAAATCTGGACAATTATACTCACAACAAATCCGACCAAAGCACCTGTGCCGTGAGCCTTTCGGGTAAATATACCGAGGACAAACAATCCGGCAAGGCCACCGCCGAAGAGTCCGATAATTTTAATGAACACATCCCAAAGCGAGGTGATATCCATTTTTGCCATTATAAGTGCTGTGCCGGTGGCTATCACCCCAAAAATTACAGTCAATAACCGTGCCAGGTTCAAACAGGTGTGATCGGAGGCTTCTCTCTTAATTCTTCGGTAGAAATCAGTGACCAAAGCGGTTGCAGTACTGTTCAGGCTGCTGTCAAGACTCGACATTGCAGCGGCAAATATACCTGCAATGACCAACCCCGAAATCCCCGCAGGAAGCTCATGTGCAATAAACCATGGAAAAATCGCATCGGTCGACAGTACCGGATTAAGCAGGTCGGGCTTGCTTTTATAAAACACATAGAGCGCTGTTCCGACACCGAAAAACAAGATCGAGGCCGGTATAGTCAGAAATGCGTTTGTCCAAATGCTCCTTGCCGCTTCCTTCTCACTCGCGGTCGTCATATACCGCTGAATGACTGTCTGGTCTGAGGCATACGGTATGAGATTGCCGAACCATGCGATAACGATAACCCAGATGGTTGGCGACCCGAAACTGAAATTCCAGTCGAATGTTTTGAATTTGTTTTGCACAAATCCGGTCTGAATGATCCCCTGCAGGCCGCCGTCAACATTAAGTGCTATCAGCACAAGGCTGATGATGACTCCTCCGATCAGTACAATCACCTGCACAACATCGGTCCATATAACAGCCTGAATGCCGCCGAGCACCGTATAGATGGTACACAATACTCCCATAAGCGCAATACAGAAATAAATGTTGATTCCGGTGACTGTAGTAAGAGCTATTGCAGGCAAATATAATACAATACCCATTCTACCAAGCTGTACCAATACAAACGATGCACTACCCAGCATTCTGACTGCAGAATTGAACCGCAATTCCAGATATTCATATGCTGAGGTTACATTGAGACGGCTAAAAAATGGCAGGAAAAAAAAGACTACAAGGGGAGCAATCGTAAATATTCCAAGATTAAAAATGAAGAATGTCCAGTCTGTCAGATAGCTTTTCGCCGGTATTGACATAAAAGTGATCGCACTGAGTTGCGTCCCGAATATACTCATACCAGCTGCCCACCAGGGAATACGGTGCCTGGCCAGGAAGAAGTCTTCGGTCGTTCGCTCGGACCGTGAAAAATAAATACCGATACCTACCAGTAAAATAAGATAGACAAACAAAACACCGTAATCGAGCAAGGCAAATCCGGTTTTCGTTTCCACCGGAGTGCCGAGATACAGTTCGGGTGACCGTACTCCGGGACGGATTTCACCGCTGGTAATTACAACACCTTCACCCCATTGTATTGCATTTGTGGTGACATGTCCTGCCGGCATCTTTCCGATGATTCTCCATGTGTCGGTTACGGTATGGTAGGCCAGAATGTTTTGGCTGAAACCGTGATGATTGTCTTTCAACTCCATTTCACGGCCCGCAAGTGAGCCGTCATTGCCCCCGAAGATCAAAATATGTGTAGAGCCAGCAGGGAAACCCGGAGCAGCTCCTGCGGCGACAGACACAGGGAGATCGGCTATTCTGGTCCATTGTTTTGTTATGGGATCGTATCTATAGGCATCGTTCAAAAACTTCCTGACGACAGCGCCATTTTCTCCGGGAACATAATCATGCCCGCTGAATACATAAAAACAACCATCCTGAGCGGCAGCAACCGGAAGCGCACGTGCCGGGCCCGGCCATGGTTCCAGCACTTTCCATCCCGACTCTATATCGGTTAAATCCAGCGCCCAGAAATTTTTCAAAGCTTCTTGGGGATTTACAGCAGATTGCCCGCCTGCAACATATATCGTAGTACCTATAAGCGCAGCACTGGTGAACCCACATGGTTGGGGAAGCTGCGGCCAGGGATATTGCTGAACCCGGTCTCCGGTCCATTCAATCCTGACAACTTCATCATAACATTGTTCGGCATCGCATCCTCCAATGAAAACTACACTTCTGGGGACATTCACCGATGCGCCGTAAGCAATCGGTCTATCCAAAACGAATGTGTTAATCCACCTGTATCTTCCGGAGGATTGTTTTTGCAGAACATAACCTTTTTCCGTCCAGACTTTTTTCCCGCCGTCAAACAATGAAACCGGGAAATTTGCACCTCCTGCCACCAGTAAAACATCGTTACTGATACCTGCGAACGGTCCGGCAACACCAAGCGGATCGGGTAAATCAGGCAGTTTTCCCCATTGAAAAATATCAGTAACCTGATGATCCCTGCCGGATGAATATATCGGAAAGCAGCACAAACAACACAGTACCAATATGAGTTCTTTTATAATTTGTGTTTTCATTATTGATGATCCGGAGAAAAGTCAAGTGTTATTCTTCCTATGCTGCAATAATGGATAATCAAAGCTAAAGAGTACATGTTCTGTTATAAAAATAAATTCCTCAAAACAGGAACATAAAATTTTAAACCCCTACAATTCGGGATTCGCAAGACACTTTTTTTGTAGGGGCAAAACTGAGTGTCTGCCCTCTTTTGTTATTTCAAAAAAAAAGTATTTATAGCGGTAATTACATAATTTCAGTCTTATTACGATACTCCAGTTCCTGAACGATTCCGCCGTGGTCATCATCACCGTTCCCACGATCGACAAGGGCGCCTATCATTTCCTGTACTATTCGGGTAACCTTAAGGTCGAGGCCTAAAGTTTCCGAGGCTTCCAGAGCATTCTTCAGATCTTTTTGGTGAAGCCGAATTTTGAATCCGGGTTTGAAGTTACGGTCAAGCAGAAGCGGTACTTTGGCGTTAAGCACATTTGATCCGGCAAGGCCGCCTTTTATCGCCTGAAACACTTTCATGCAGTCGACACCGGCTTTCGATGCAAGCAGAAAAGCTTCTCCCATTGCTTCGATATGTATACCTACAAGAATTTGGTTTACCAGCTTGGTCGTCTGTCCGGCGCCGGTGTCGCCAACCAGCACGGCGCTCTTTCCAAGGACATCGAATACCGGTTTCATTTCATTAAAGAGAGTTTCCGGGCCGCCGACCATTATTGCGAGTTCGCCTTTTATAGCGCCGGGTTCACCCCCGCTTACCGGTGCATCGAGTGCCTGAGCCTCTTTTTCTTTCAGGGAAGCTGCAATCTTATGGGTCACTGTTGGTGAAATACTGCTCATGTCGATCAAAGCAGTGTTTAAACCGGCATTCTCAATAATACCCCCAGCACCAAGCACTACTTCTTCGACTTCCGGACCATCGGGAAGCATAGTTATGATTTTCGATACTGAACCGGCAATCCCGGCCGGAGTAGATGCCGCAACAGCGCCCATTTCAACCAGTTCTTTCACAGGACCGGGATTAACATCGAGAACAATGAGTTTGTAACCGGCGTTGATAAGATTCTTTGCCATGGGTTTTCCCATAATTCCCAGGCCGATAAAACCAAGTGTTTCCTTCATAATATGCTCCTTTTGAAAAAATACAAAATTAATGGATTGACAGTGTACGCAATCATATAGTATAACAATTCACCATAGATTTGAAAAGTAAGATTGAATTTTTAACGGGATACCTGTGATTGTGTAAACATTAAAAATCACATATTGCTGTTCGAATTCAAGTGTATTCAAAAATGGAATATTATGATATTTTTTCGTTAAAAAATTTCGTTACTTTATTAACCGTTTTTCGGATTTCTTTTTCGTCGGGAAGAATTGCAATTAATTGGCCAACAATGTTGCTTTCTGCAATTATGCGATATGTAACAGCATATTGTATATCAAAAATCAATGATAGCTGCAGAAGTCGAAAATCTAATTCAGACCTGATATACTTCTTTGAAACCGTTTGACACCTTTTGAGTTGTGACAGCGCTTTCGGATTGACAGTACCGTCCGTAAAAAGGGTAAGCTGTAAATTAGGTGAATTATTCAGGTGTTCCTGTACAGCCACCTTTGCGACACGCAATTTATCCAGTTTATCCGCGTCACGTATGAGTTTAATAAAAGGTAAACTTTCCGGATGAACCTTATTTCCGAACTTTTTGTCGTTATGATACCGTATTCCTTCCAAAATGATAGTACGGTCCGGAAAAGGTAATGGAGCCAATATTCCCGATTTATTTACTATCGAGAAGGCAAGTTTTGCATGATTAACAGAATCGGCATCGATAATTGTGTGATATTTGATAAACTGCGTGAACCTTCCGACATCATGCAGAAGGCCTATCGTTTCCGCTATTTGTATATTATTCTCGGACCAGTCAAGATTTTTACCGAGAATACGGCAATAGGATATTACATTTTTGATATGCTCTAACTTTGATTCAATTTCAGGAAAAGTACGTACCGTATCAGGTAGAATAGTATCCACATGACTATTAAACCAATCGTTTATATCAGCGGCAAATTGGGAATTCATAAAGAAAATTACTCATATAGTTATATTTATGGCAATAAAAAAGGCCTAGAAGGCCGGAGTATTTTAATAATTATATGACAAAATCGAGCCTTGAAATATCATCAGACTCCAAGGCATCCCCTCATGCATTTGATCATATCGGAAAAATGATGATTCGTAAGTTTGTAACAGAATGTACCCTCATCTTTGATTTTTTCCACAATACCGACACTTTTAAGGATTTTGAGTTGCTGGCTTATGATTGGCTGCGGATGTCCCAGTAATTCGGAAAGTTCCATCACACGAAGATTTTTCGAATTAAGCGCATCTATGATACGAATTCGTATAGAATTACCAAATCCTTTAAAAACTTCGGCAGCATATTCAATTTTTTTTTCATCAACATTTTGCAAACTCATTCCATGTACTCCTTTATAGAAAATATATAGCTATATTGCTATTGAGTCAAGAAAAAAATTGAAATATTTATCATTAAAAATATATTTTTGAACACTTTAATCAAAGACTCAATTACCACACATTTCAGGGATGATCATTGACTTATGTTAATTCATGTGCTATATTTGTTTGTCATCTTAACAAGTCTGTTTCTGCTTATTAATCAAATATGAATATCACATGAATAATTCAAAAAGTTTTTCGCCGGAGGCCGACGATAAACCTTCATGGCGGATAACCCTGACAGTCATATCAATAGCCCAATTTTTATCAGGAGTGGGTTTTTCTTTTGTCCTGCCTTTTTATCCGTTTTACTTCCGTTATCTCGGCGCTACATCTGACAAAGAAGTCTACATGTGGGTCGGAGGATCATCACTCGCATTCGGATTGACCATGTTTTTTTCCGCTCCGGTCTGGGGAATGATATCCGATCGTTACGGCCGTAAGATCATGGTGCTGCGATCTATGTTTGCCGGTTCTATAATATTGGGTTTAATGGGACTGGCACAAAATCCATGGCATCTTCTTTTCCTGCGTGTTATTCAGGGTATGACCACCGGCACTGTTACGGCTTCGGTAACTCTTGTCTCAAGTATTACACCGGCATCCAATCGTGGATTCAGCCTTGGTATATTGCAGACTTCATTAATGATCGGCGCATCCGCAGGCCCTTTTTTCGGGGGTTTTTTAGCGGATAAATACGGATTCCGTATCCCCTGTGCCATAGCGTCCATACTTCTTTTCTCTTCGGTTATTCTGGTAATATTCGGAGCATCGGAACGCTTTGTAGCGCCCCGCAGAACATGGGGAGCCGGTATAAAAACAATCAGGGAAATCATTATTAAGCCAGGATTTCCCATGATAATGGCTATATATTTTATGACATATACTCTTGGGACAATCCTTGTGCCTATTTTACCTTTTTTCATTGAAAAGCTTTCGGGAGATCCTTCAAAATCTTCCACATTGACCGGAGTTTTTCTCGGAATGGTAGGTTTCATCAGTGCTTTTTCCGCAGCTATGTTCGGCAAAATTGGAGACAGGGTCGGCCATACAAAAACACTGCTTGTTTCGCTTTTATTGACGGGACTTTTCTGCTTTCCGCAAGCTTTGGCACCAAATTTATGGGTACTCTTTATCGGACGGTGTCTTATGGGTTTTGGTGCCGGTGGAATTGTTCCTTCAATCAGCGCCATGGTATCAAAAATAATCCAACAGGAAAAAGTCGGCAGCGCATACGGACTTACATCATCGGCAACAACACTCGGGATTGGTATCGGCCCGTTTTTCGGGGGTATTATGGCTTCTTTTCTCGGTCTTCGCTGGCCGTTTGTGATACTCGGTGGAATAATTCTGTCAACTGCAATCATAGTGCAAAGAATGATGTATCATCACAGATTCGGACTTGTTCATACTGAAAACACCGATTGAAACTTAAAGCCTTATATATTAAATTATCGGTTAACTATATCAAATCTCACATAACGAAAGAATTTATTAATATATCAAAATCTCTTATTCTTGCATCAAAAACGTTAAAACACATTTTCTATATACACCCGGAGAAAAAACATGAACCTCAAAGAATTCGTTGACCCTCCAAAACAGTATCGGCCATCACCCTTCTGGTCATGGAACGGAAAAATCGAACCGCCTGAAATTGAAAATCGTATACGGGATATGAAGCAAAAAGGTTTCGGCGGCTTTTTCATGCACTCACGTACCGGTCTGAAAACTGCATACATGGATGATGACTGGATGCGTGCCATACGCCGTGGCGTTGAGGTAGCCCGTGAAGTAAAAATGGAAAGCTGGCTTTATGACGAAGACCGCTGGCCAAGCGGAATTTGTGGAGGCAAAACCACCGAACGTAAAAATGAAAACCTTGCAATGGCTCTCACCTGGATCAGGGATGCATCAGCGCTTAAAGATGGCGATTACGAAGAAATTGTTGCCTACACTAAGACCGGGGAGGACGGTGCAGCGCAAACCTTCACTGAAAAACCTGAAAATATGACCGGAACAGGCGCTTTTATTGCACGTCGTTTTAATCGCGGCCATTTCTGGTATAACGGTGAAAACTATGTCGACCTGCTGAATCCTCAGACGGTACAGGATTTCATCGATAACACCCACGAGCGATATGCAAAGCTCTTCCGCTATGATTTCGGGGAATACATGCCGGGCATCTTTACCGATGAACCAAATGTTAACCGGTTAATCAAATGGTTCGACCGTGACGGCCAGTCGCCATTTTCGTTTCCATGGACACCGGGATTCGCTGAATATTTTGAGAAACTCCACGGTTATTCTCCTTTGTCTCATCTCTCGCACCTTCTGTCCGATACTGACGAGGGCTTTAAATTCCGTCACGATTTCTGGCTGGCCATTAACGAACGATTTATCGAATCATTTACGATTCCCATATCAAAATGGTGCAGCGAGCATGAATTCAAGCTCACGGGGCACTACCTCTATGAGGATGATTTTTATCCCATGATTTCCTCCGGCGGCGCTGTCATGCCTCACTATGAATACATGGATATACCGGGTATAGATCATCTCGGCCGCAACATCGATCATCCATGGACAATCAAACAGGTATCGAGTGTGGCGAATCAGATGGGGAAAAAGCGGGTTATATGTGAAATATTCGGCTGCTCCGGACATTCGATGAGTTTTGAGGATATGAAGTGGATCGGTGATTATAACTGTGCTCTCGGCGTTACGTTTTTCTGCCAGCATCTGGTACAGTACACCATGACCGGTGACCGCAAACGTGATTTCCCTCCCACATTCTCCTATCATCAGCCGTACTGGGATCATATCAGGGTGATGAACGATTATCTCGCCCGTATTTCATGGACGGCAAGCCAGGGCAGAAGCGCTGCGAAAACACTTGTGTTGATGCCGGTCAATTCGGCTTATGGCGTTTACAATGTCGATGCGGAAAACGGCGGCGTACAGCTTAAATCCATTGAAGAATCCTGTCATGGGCTTATCAGGGAGTTACTTGCCGAGCATATTTCGTTCGATCTCGGGGATGAACGTATTCTAAGTCGTCACGGAGTATCGTCCGGGAATAATCTTACTGTGGGAAATTCATCATACTCCTGTGTGGTTCTGCCATACGCTGTCACATGGAAATCATCGACAATCGATTTGCTTGAATCGTTTGAGGGCACGGTGATCGTTATAGGAGAATCTCCTAAAAGGATTAATGGCACTCCCGATGACAGAATTGCGGCTTTTTTATCGCAGGAAAATGTAATTGCAATCCCGGATGTTTCTGAAGGGGCAGTGGCAAAAATAAACGAATGCAGCGACCGGGACATTTCAATAACATCAGCGGATGGATCTCAGGCACGTAATATCCTGGTCAATCACCGTATCGAAGCCTCGGCGCATATACTATTCCTTGCAAATACCGACCGAAAGGAGTGTTCGGAGGTTACGATTTCAGTCAATGCTATCGGCGGTGTGGTTGAACTCGATGCCGTCACAGGCAGGGCATACCGGTATGCCTCGGAGATTAAAGATAACACAACGATTATACACACCAAAATTCAACCCGCAGGAAGCAGGATTTTTCTGATTGATCAAACCCAGACTTCTGTTGCCGGGAAAGAACAAAAGATGAAAGAAGAGCCGCTGACTATCGAAGGGCCGTACGCATTTCAGCGTATTCATGAAAATATCCTGACCATCGACAGATGCTCTCTTGAAATTGACGGCAAAAAAATCCTGACGAACGAGTCTGTCTGCAAGGTCCGTAAAGAAATCTGGCGGTATACCGGCATCGATGAATATAAGGGATATCAGCCGTGGACGCTCGAATCGAGAAATATACGAACCCGTACAAATAAAACAGTTCTCACATTCATATTCAATGTCAAAGATATCCCCGAACGTATCGAACTTGCCATGGAAGATGCAGACCGGTTTACCGTGGAAATAAACGGAACCAAAGTGGAACCATCGCCCGGAAGCTGGCATATTGACCGTAAAATCCCATCCCTTGACCTGAAAGAACATGTTGTGGAAGGAGAAAATACCATCACGGCATCGACCGATTTTCTCTGGGATACCGAAATCGAGGATATTTACATCACCGGAGATTTCGCTGTAGGCAGCGCGGAGGACGGTTTCCCGATTATACATGAACCCGAGACACTTAATACGGGAAGCTGGGTGGAACAGGGATATCCGTTTTATTCGGGCTCCATGATTTACAAAATGGAATTCGACCTTGAAACCATAGAATCCGACCGGTATGAAATCGATATTTCCGGCGCTAAAGGCAGTATTTTTTATGTGGTCGTCAATGATACGGAGGTCGGGGCGATTGCTTTTTCACCGTTCAGGGGTGATATCACCGGTGTTTTGAAAGAGGGAACAAATACGGTCGAAATCGAGGTATTCAGTTCACTCCGTAACACATTGGGGCCTCTTCACCATATCGATGGGGATAACCTGAAATGGACAGGCCCCGAACAGTTTGTAGAATCCGAACTGACAGAGGAACAGGCACGTATCACCGGCAGCAAAAATACATGGACCGACGCATATCAGTTTGCACCATACGGATTCATCGAACCGCCGAAGCTGATCAGAATTTCTCAAACCAGCTGAACACGGCATCATAGATTATTTCATGTCCACCCTCAAAGAGTGTAAGACGTGCAAGACCAGAATTGCGGCGAAGGTGTATTTTACGCCCATAGATTTCAGAATCGGCAATCACCTCGTCGGTCTTTTCGGGAACGCTTTCATTTTGCTCTATGTAGCTAATCACTTCTTCGGGAATAATATCTCCGTGTTTACCGGCTGCTTTTGCCAGTTCGTTGAACGCGCGGATACTGTGGCCGACCGGCACTGACCCTTCGCCCCCTTTACCCGCATGGCCGTCATGTATGCCCGCATTGATATCGACGGGAATGATATGGGCGCGCCAGAGGTTTGAGACAGGAGAGCGTTTCTTGTATTCCCTGTCGACTTCGGGTGAAACACCCGGAGCGCCTCCGCAGACATTTTCGACATCTTCATAGTATCGAAGATCCCGTGCAAGAGTTTCCTCATGCCACCTCACCAGATCGCTGATGGGAACCCAGGCGCTTACAGCAGTCCAAGTCGATGGTGAATTCCCGGCGGACAGAAGCGACATATAACCGCCGCCGCTCGCTCCGGCAAGAAAAATACGGCGATGGTCGATACTCAGATTCTCCGACGCCCACGCCACAGCATCGAGAATATCCTGTAGCGCTGCTTCCGAACCGCCTGCAAGAGAATTGTTGTTAGGTCCTCTGAAATCGGGGAAAATACAGTTCCAGTCACGGTCGTAACACCGTGTAAAATACTCCCCGGCAGCATCCTGTTCGTAATTGAAGCTCCATGTATGAAGCGCAACAAGCAGCGGACGTTTGTCACCCCGTGCTTTGAGATATTTTGCTTTCTGTGACGCATTATCATATGTCGATTGTATCGAAATTTCCTGAATGTTCATGTCCGGCCCCTTAAAAGATTCAGCGCTTTTTCCAGCATTATTATTATGCAATATAAAAAAACCTGCCAGTGAGATTAACAGGCAATAAAAACCAAAATATCCGATTTTTCCTCGTTTGACAATTTTAATAAGCATTACGAGAGATACCCAGCCGGTGAGAAAAGCGGCAATAGTACCTGTGATAATCGGCCCCCATGGATTGGATGAAAATCCTGTTTCCACTGCGTCCTTGAGTGCAAGAACCGTTGCTCCCGCAATCACCGGAATAGCCAGTAAAAACGAAAATTCTCCGGCATCAGACCGTCTGGATTTCAGAAAAAGTGCTGCTGCGATGGTTGATCCTGAACGCGAAATACCCGGTGTTATCGCCAGTGCCTGAGCACATCCGATAACCAGGCCTTTCATTGCGCCGATACGTTCCGAATTCTCACGGACAAAGAATGTTAATATCAGTATAATACCGGTAAATGACAATGCGGCAAGGACAAGATACGGTGATGAAAACAGGTTTTCAATAAAGTCCTGCAGTAACAAACCCGCTAAAACAGCCGGTATCGTTCCGATTATAATGGCAATAATAGTGCGAAAATCCGGAGAATTGCGGTATATTTTACCAGGAGAAATTCTGTCGAAAACTATCGAGCTAAAACTATCCAGACCACTGAATATAAGCCTGAATACGGATTTTCGAAATACTGCCAGAACTGCAAGTAAAGTTCCGAAGTGGACGAAAATATCAAACATCAGCATGTCATCGGTCAGTCCAAGGATATGTTGCAAGAGTACCAAATGACCCGACGATGAAACCGGTAGAAACTCGGTCAAACCCTGAACAATACCTAATATTAATGCGTATGTGTACGTCAAATAGAATTCCTTTCCCTGTCGCTGGTATAATTTGATTATAACTTTTTTTATTTTTTCATCTTGATGAAACCGAGCATACGGCCGGATTGTATACCATCACGGCGATATGAATAAAACAACCCTTCGTTACAGATTGTACATTCATTACTGACATCAATATGTTGCGCAATCAATCCGGTATCGACAAGCCGTAACCATAATTCCTTTTTCAAATCGGCATGTAATCTGGAATCATGTTTGCATATGGCTTCAGGTTTCAGATGTTCCGCCACATCGAGACCGACCTCATAACAGCATTTCCCTGCCGACGGCCCTATCGCAGCCAATATCGATTCGGGTTTTACAGAAAATTCCTCAGTCATTATCTGCACACATTTTTCAGCTATACCCGACGTAATCGGCTTCCAGCCACAATGAACGGCAGCGATTATATTGCGTACCGGATCGTTGAGAAGCAGCGGAACGCAATCGGCAACCTGAATACAAAGCATTAAACCGGGTTTTGATGTTATTAATGCGTCCGTTTCCCTGTAAATACCCCCGGACCCTACAATCTCTACATGTGAGCCATGTACCTGTCCCATAAGGGCGACATTTTCTTTTTCGACTTCCGCAAAGTTGTAAACCAAAGCATGGTTTCTTAACACATTTGCTTCTTTGTCAGGAGTATTCAATCCACAATTGAGCGTATCGAACGGCACGGATGAAACACCGCCTGAACGGGATGTAAATCCGCATACTATTTTTCCCGGCAAAAAAGACTGTGGAATTATCGGTTTAATACTATTCATTTTCTTTCTGGATATTACCCGGTGAACGCATATCAAAACGTACCACCCGGCTTACTCCCTTGACTTTCCGAATTTCCTTCATAAGATTTTGTAAATCTTTAAGACTCTTTACATCTACATTAAAATCCTCAAATGCTATATCATCCTGAGTTTGAATATTGGCAGATCGGATATTACAATTATACCGCGCAATAGCAGAAGTTACATCACTTAAGAGACTTTTCCTGTTAAGCGCCTCAACCCTTAAACTTGCAACAAAAAACATATTATCTTTTGGCTCCCAATCAACATGAATCGCACGTTCTATACTTTCCGGTTTCCCCGCTACATTCTCACAATCGCTTCGATGTATTACCATTCCACGGCCTCTTGTAATAAAACCGATTATATTATCACCCGGAAGGGGTTTACAGCATTCGGCAAAACTTACCAGCAGGTTTTCCATACCCTGAATCGATACACCGACATTATTTTTGGAATCGGTTTTATGCTTTCCTCTTTTGGGCTTGTCTGTAAGACCGAAATAATTCCGCACACTATGTATGGAAATATCCCCGGATCCAAGACTGGCAATAAACTGGTCCCAGTTTCTTTGATGATATTTTTCCACTAAATTTTGACGGTCATCTTCTGTCAGTTTTTCACCCCTGACTTTATCTATCTTTGACAGCATATCCAGACCAAGAGCAAAACTTTCGTCATAGCGTTGACGCTTTATCCAGCGTCGAATAAGGCTCCGAGCCTTAGCTGTCATAACCGTATTCAGCCAACCCGGACTTGGATGCTTGTTCGGATTTGTGGTTATTTCAACCATCTCACCGCTAACCAACTTCCTGTCCAGAGTAACCATTCTTCCGTTAACTTTTGCTCCGGAACAATGAATACCTATTTCCGTGTGAAGCGCAAATGCAAAATCGACCGGCGTTGAATCGAGAGGAAGCTGAATAAGATCACCTTTAGGAGTAAATACAAAAATTTCGTCCTGAAACAGGTCTAATTTGAGTTCATGCATAAACTCTTTCGGTTCTGGTGTACCGCTTTGCCAGTCAACCATTTTCCTGAGCCAAGCCATATAGACATCGATTTCATCGGGTTCGACTTTACCCTCTTTATATCGCCAGTGCGCAGCTATACCGGTTTCCGCCGTTTCATGCATTTCAAGAGTACGTATCTGTACCTCAACCATCCCCCCTTTTGGCCCGACGACCGTGGTATGGATTGATTGATACATATTGAATTTCGGGGTTGCTATAAAATCTTTAATTCGGGGAATTACCGGTGTGAACATGGCATGAATGATACCCAGCGTATGATAACATTCAGCAATTGAATTCACTATGATTCGTATTGCAAAAATATCATATATTTCTCTGATAGTTTTTTGAGCCCGTGTCATTTTACGATAAATACTGTACAGATTTTTTAGCCGCCACTGTGTGGTATGTTCAATATTTTCTTTGGAAAGACGTTCTTGTATCGGATTGATAAAGTTTTCCAGATAATTGTCACGTTCTTCGGTAATACGTTCTATAGAGCGTTTTATTTTTTTATATTCACGGGGATACAACCATCTAAGTGACAAATCTTCGAGTTCTGTTTTTATGGTATAAATACCGAAACGATGTGCAAGAGGTGCAAAAACCTCGAGAGTCTCATGGGCAATACGTTTTCGCTTGGCATCCGGAAGGTATTCGAGAGTCCTCATGTTATGAAGTCGGTCAGCAAATTTAACCAGCACAGTTCGTATATCTCGCGCGGTATAAAGAATCATTTTACGAAAATTTTCGGTCTGTTGTTCTTCGGGGCTCATGAGTTTCAAACCCGCTATTTTAGTCAGTCCGTCGATTATATTTGCTATTTCATCTCCAAACTCGCTTTTTACCATATCGATTGTAATCGATGTATCCTCGACAACATCATGCAGAATCCCACATGCGATCATAACAGAATCGAGATGCAGATCCGCCAGGATGCCTGCCGCCTGTATTCCGTGATAAATAAAAGGTTTGCCCGATTTTCTCCGCTGGCCTGCATGCGCTACCGCTGCAAACCGCAGCGCCCGTTTAATGAGTTCTTTATCGACGTGCGGATTATAACGCTCTATTTTTTCGAGGAGTTTTGAAAACTCATCAATCACCTCGACAAGTTCAACCGGTTCTATGGTGAAATGCTCTATCGGTGTTTCCGATATATTTATTTTTTCAGTCATGAGCGGTAAAGCTCCTGTAAGCGGCGATAGTCTGTTCCGCAAACGCTTCGAGGGTATAATTATGCATAATGATTTCCCGGCCTTTATGACCCATTTCTTTTACCCGATCTCTGTTTTGTATCATATTCTCCATCGCTGATGCCATCGCTTCAGAATCACCGGCCGAAACGATTATACCGGTTACCTTATCACGTATAATTTCCGGGATAACATTCGTATCGACAGCGATTACAGGCACTTCCATCGCCATATACTCCATTGCAATCCGACAGATTGTTTCCGAACCTAATGACGCTATTATACCCGCATCGAGTGAACTGATTACATCACGAATGTCATTCTGCCGCCCCAGTATCGAAGTCATATCTTCCATTCCTGCCTTCGACACCATCGACCGTATATCCGCCTCTTTTAACTGGGCATCCCATCCACAAATGAGAAATCTGGCATTCGGATATTTTGATGAGGTCTTTTTTGCAGCGCTGATAAAATAACGGTGACCCTTTACCGGAGAAAACCTGCCTATGATACCGAACAGAAAAGCATCGTCTGAAATCCCGAGATTTTTTCTCAACCGGCCGGATACGTTCCGCCTTATAAAATAGTTTTCATCCACACCGCCGTTTATTACCTGAATAGAGCTATTTCCGATTCCAAATCTTTCGATATAATAATTGCTCACCGTATTACATGATGCAATTATTCCCGCGGTTTTTTTTAATATCATTCGTGATCCGATATGATTTTTCGGAGGGATCTGGTTTCCGGATGTCCTGATTAGCGGAATTCCGGTCCCTTTAAGTGCAAACATCCATAATAAGTGGTCATTACCGTTATGTACATTTACCAGGGTCACACCTTTTTCCAGGGCAAACTTACGGTATGTCTTAACGGTAGCCAAATATTCTACCGGATTCTCAAAAACCGGGGCTCTTCTGCAAAAAACTTCAACGCCATAACGGCGCACGTTTTCAAGAGCCGGTAAACCAGCGCGACCGACAAAAGTTACTCTTTGGCCTAATAATTTGAGACCTCGGCAGAGAGTTGTTGCATAATAAGCACAAGCATTGAACCATCGTATCGAAGCAGCTTGGACATAATGCTCCATATATATCTTTCATGTCTGACACTTGACAATAGTTTGGTAATACATAATATTATTAAAAAAAACAACCTTTTTCTCAGGAGACCACAAATGCAGGACAAAACCATTCCACGTCAAATTGTAGATGTTTCCATATCATTGAGCACCGGAAGAAGTATCGCAGGCGAACTTCAGATCGATCTCGACTCCCGACTTTTGGACTTTATGAATCTTCCCGAACAATTTATCATAATTCGCGACAATAACAATGCATTGAAAATACTCAACAAACACCATATCGTCGACATAAATATTCTATAATGTAATTACAAACCGGAAACTATTTCATATTATTTAACAGAGGAACAGTTTAAAGTCCCATCATGCTCCGGGTAAGCAGAGGGTCAAACACATATCCTGCACCCTCGACAGCTTCTCTCGCACCTTCCTCACGGTCGATGACACATACAATTTTCAGAACATTTAAACCAAGTTCTTTAAGGCTGTCGGCGGCCGTTATCGCCTGCCCGCCGGTAGTCAGGACATCTTCGATGAGTATAACGTTTTGTCCGGGTTCGTAAAGACCCTCAACCACTTTTTTTGTGCCATAATCCTTGGCTTTTTTACGAACAAGCAAAAACGGAATGTTTGTCTTCAGCCCTACAGCGGTAACCAGCGGAATCGCGCCAAGTTCCGGACCGGCAAGAATGTCCGTATCATCGGTGATTTTTTCAGCAATACCGTCCGCAACCACCGACAGAATATCCGGCCGTGTTTCGATACGGTACTTGTCAAGATAATAATTACTGCGCCTTCCGCTCGACAGAATAAAGTCACCCTCCAGAAGAGCAACTTCCTTTACTTTTTTTGCGAGGTCATTTATATTCATTGTCTTCTTCCGTAAATAGAATAGTATTGTTTAATTATGAAATTTTTAATAAGCGAAAAAATCATTAAAAAGAAAAGAAAGTGATTTTTTAATTTCATCATCCGACACATCATTATGAATACGTACAGCGCCGATGCTGTCCGGTAAAATAAACCGGAGACGTCCCCCGATTACCTTCTTGTCCAGCGTCATGGCTTTTAAAACATCATGAATATCGATTCCTGTCAAATCCGAACTAATACCGACACGATTCAGAAGGTTGTTCTGACGGGTGAAATCCGTTTCGGACATTAGTCCTTTATCAAGTGCAATCTTACCGGCGGCAACCATTCCAAGTATCACGGCTTCACCGTGTTTGAAACGGCTGTATCTGGTAACAGCTTCAAGAGCATGGCCGACCGTGTGGCCATAATTGAGTATGGCTCTTAAACCGCTCTCATGTTCATCAGCAGAAACAACTTCGGCTTTAATCTTACAGTTCCAACCAATGAAGCGTTCCATCACATCATCCGATGCTTCAAACCGCATTATCGATTCAATATGTTCTTCGAGGAAGGTAAAAAACTCAGCAGTGCGTATTACTGCATGTTTTACCACTTCACCCATACCGCTGATTACCTCACGTTGTTCCAGAGTAGTAAGCACTTTTGTGTCAATCAAAACTCCGCGGGGTTGATAGAAACTGCCGATCAGATTTTTACCGAGAGAGTGATTGACGGCAACTTTTCCACCGATAGATGAATCGACCTGAGACACTATCGTAGTGGGAATCTGAATAAACGGTACTCCACGCAGCAGTGTTGCGGCTACAAATCCGGCAGTATCTCCTATTACGCCCCCCCCCAAAGGAACTATAATGCTTCTTCGTTCGAATCGCGCTTCGATACATTTCGTAACGATGTTTTCATATGTTTTGAGCGTTTTATACTCTTCCCCGTCGGGAACAATTATATCGATAACATCGAAACCTTCCGCCACAAGCGCTTCCCGAACTGTATCGAGGTACAGTCCCGCTACAGTTTTTGTTGTGGCAATTAAGACTTTCACAGATTGATCGCCGACACATTTTCTAAGAAATTTTCCCGTGCGAACAAGAGAACCCGCTTCAATTTCAATAGTATATGAACGATTGCCAAACTCGACCGGAATTAGTTCCATTTTACCTTCTATATGTTAAATTCAACTTTCATCAAAATGTTTTCGCACTATTGTGAGCATGTAATCTTCAGGAGCATCCATACCGGTCCAAATAGAAAGTGACCTTGCCCCCTGGTATGCCAGCATCGGGAGGCCGTTGACCGTAAGTGCTCCACGTTCTTCGGCATCCCTCAAGTACTTCGTTTTCACCGGAGCGGTAATGATATCGCTGACAATCTGCCCTTTGTGAAAAACCGATGGATCGGGAACCGGCGAAACACCGGCATCGGGAAGCTGGCCAATGGTTGTCGTGTTGATGACCAGCCCCGTAGCGGGTACAATGTCACGGATTTTAGAGTCATCAGAGGGAAAAGCCATAATATGTTTCCCCGTTATCCGGGAAAATTCATCGGCAATAATTTGTGCTTTAGACAGGGTTCTGTTCATTATGAAAATTTTCCTAACCTCTTCCCTCATAGCACACCCGTAAATGACACCTCGTGCCGCTCCACCTGCGCCAAATATACATACGATTTCCGGGAGTACATCTGTTTTCCCCATCTTCAGCACACCCTGTATATACCCGTATACATCGGTATTGTCACCATACAACGCACCGCTGTCATTAACTATGGTGTTTACCGCACCTATGACTTCGGCGGCATCACTGATTCTGTCAAGATACCGGATTACATTTTGTTTGTGAGGACTGGTAACATTCAACCCACTGATATTAAGCGCTTTCATTCCGCCGATGGCTTTTTCGAGATGTTCGGGTAACACGTGAAAAGGGAGGTAAACACCGTTAAATCCCATTTTTTCCATGGCGCTTGTCTGCATGAATGGGGAAATCGAATGTTCTACCGGATCTCCGATGATACCATACACCGCCGTCGACCCGTTGAAATCTTTCATTATTCCTCAACCTCTTCCGCCACCACGTCCTCTTCCTTTGTTGTATTGCAGCAGACGGGACAGTTTTCCCTCATTTCATTAATGAATTCTTCAAGAATACCCACAGCGTCTTTCCATGAACATTTTTGTACAATCTTGATAACAGCCACAAGAGCAAAAATTATAGCGGCAAACATAGCAAATAATTTTACAATCGTTTTCATCTGAATTCTCTCCTTTAATACTTTTATGTTGATTTATGATTGGAAATAAGGTTTAAAAAACGACTTACAGGATATGTGTCGAATGTACTGTTGACAATAGTCGAAGGACCTGCGGCCCCAACTCCGGCAATTGCAAGCGCCAGAGCGACATCCGGCCTTCCACCGGAATCAAGCCGGTTTCCACGAAGCTCGGTACCGCCGCTCAGCACTATGCCATCCGTATAATCACCTACATGCACACCAATTTTCTCAAGACCCCGTGCAAGCAGCTTAAAAGCTTCTCTTCCCGCAACCGGTGATTCCATAACATCGCAGATTACCGACTCCCCGACTGCAAAAGCTGCAACAGAAGCTAAAATAAGTAGTTCATGTGACATAGAGTGAGATTGTGCCGGAGTAAAATGTATTCCTGTCATCTGGCTCCATTTTACCCTGATATCCGCAGTCTCGAAAATATGTGAATTATCCAAATAAACCTGGTCACATAAAGCCTTCATACGTCGTAAAGCATTGAAAAAACCCCGCCTTTCGCTGTCCCACAGCACACCCTTGATAAGTATATCGGAACGCTGGGTAATTACGGCGCAACCGGCTGAAGCGGCCGCGAGTGTTGTATCCCCCGGTATAATAAATGGCGCTGCCGGCTTTTCGATCCATTCGAACCGTTGAACATCGGAAATTTTTTCACCTGTGGCTTTGGCAAGCCTGCGTTCGAGTTCAGCTTCCTGATCATGATCGTCTCCGGCTGTCGTCTGTTTGAAACCCAGAAAAGTCAGCGCCTTACGGGAAAACGAACACATATCGGATACATAGGAAAGTATAATGGGCGATTTAGCAGCGAGAGATGAAGTCAATAATGCCTCAAAAGCCCACTGCGACCGTACCGGAATGGCGCCGTCTACCGAATACTTAACATCTCTGATCACAACATCATCGTTATCGGTCGATATACAGTCGGTCTTGACTCCCAACGAAGAAAGCAGTTTAAGGAGAGTATCCACTCCAACGCTCCGGTTTGTTTTTCCACTGATGATTCGAACCGAATTCGCTGTAAAAATCGCACCGGCGGCAATACTGTGTAATACAATATCACTGATATCATAATCGATTACAACATCACCTCTGAGTCCCGCTCCCTTTATTGTAAAACCTTTCTCCATATCGGATATTTTAATATCGTTCCTTTGAAGAAACATTTTTAATTTTGACACTTCGCCTGCACTTGAGGGATGAATAATCGATACAGGCACATCCATATGTAAACCGAGCGACATCAACAACAATGTAAGCCGCAAATCACCGTCAATAATTATATTCCCTTTAAGTGGACTCTGATTTGATATAGTGAATTGCATATATCTTTTTACTTCAGGTAAAAAATAAGTTGGTCTTGGAATTACAAGGATATGTACCGAAAACGTTTATATTTCTTCTCATAATTCCCGAATAATAAATGAACTATTTTCTCATTCGAGCAACAAAACCTATGCCGGTAAGATGCTTTATAGCCTGTTGCGCCGTAGTTTCACCCTCAAACGCCAGCCTGAGAGTACCACCCTCGCCCTCCCGTACTTTCACCACCTCAATATCTTTGATGTTGATATCGGATTTCAAAAGCTCCGATGCAATTTCAGCAATAACTCCCGGCCTGTCCTCGACGACGACCAGAACTTCGAAAAGAGGACGCATGAAACCTTTCGTATCTTTCGGAATTGTAGCTCGCGTTATATTCGCTACCTCAAAATCTTCACTAAGGGATGGTGTCCCGATACGCATTTTTAGTTGTTCAAGCCGTTCTATAAAAAAATCGATCGCCTGCTTTATGTCATTGTCATTAGTACGGCATATATCATCCCACATGGTGAATGGACTTGAAGCTATCCGTGTCATATCGCGAAATCCGCCCGCAGCAAGCCTGAGAAACGGTTCCTTATCGGAATCAAATTTACCCACCATCTCAACCAGCGCTACCGCAAGCATCTGAGGCAAATGGCTGACTGTTGCAGCAATACGGTCATGGATACCGGCTTCCATAATGATCACAGAAGCGCCCAAATCACCGATAAAATTACTGAATTCCTTTATCGTTTTATCTTGTATCCCGTCTGAAGGGGTAATTACATAAATTGCGTTCTGGAATAAAAAAGGTTCGGCAGCATCCACACCGCGACGTTCCGATCCGGTCATCGGATGTCCGCCTATGAAATCCACATTTTTCGGTAATACCTGAGCGGCATGATCGGTAATCACCTTTTTCGTTGACCCGACATCCGTTATCAGAACTCCTTCACGTACAATTCCGGCAAGTACGGTGAGAAGCCCCTGAATGCGATGAATCGGAGTGCAGAGAATGATCAGATCTGCATCGGCGACGGCAGCATCCAATTCCTCATATCCGAATCCCTCCGTAATTGCCCCCATCTCCAGCGCGCTTGTGATGGCAGCCCTTGAAGAAATGCCAATAATCCTAGTATTCGGATATTTTCGCCGTACCGCTAAACCGAACGATCCACCGATAAGGCCGACACCAACTATGACTATTGTATTATACATATTGATTTTTTCCCCGATCAGTGCTGCTGGATGACTACATCCCTGAATAAAGCTTTTGCCGCATTGCCCGGTGTCCCTCGCATACGGAAACAAATTTTCCCACCCGGAAGTCCGGCGCTGTCCGGATCGGTACCCTCGACAACCGTTTTGCCATCGATCTTCATGATGAGATGCTTGCCGTGACGTGCTATTTCAATATCGAACCATCGTTCACCGGTGATATTTTCAGGAGCCGAGGCAATGGCTAAACCACCTGGTGATTTCTGTATGAACGGTGTACGGTCATGTGCGGCATTATGGAATGCAAAGACGTAATTCTGAACATTTTCCTGTGTCCAGAAATTGAAATTACCATCGTAAGCCGCAGGTACTTTTATATCACCGCCCGAGTCCTTATCGGATACCGACAGCATTACGACATTAACGCTTTCATATGTGAGCGGTTTTACTTTGAATGTCAGTGTAACATGAGTCCCGTATGATTCAGGGGAAACAATAGTCACTCCTTTCGAATCCTCACCCTCGGCCAGCACAACGGCATGTTCTGCCGCATCGATACCGACACTGCCGATTCCCAGAAACTGCCATTTTGCCAAATCTTCAACGGCAATGTTTATACGTCCCGATGATATTTCGGTTTGTGAAGAGCTTATTTTATCGGAATCGGAATCTATCTGTGTTGTTTTTTGTGATGAATCCTGTTCCGATGAACAACTTATAATAACAAAAACAAGTGCCATATATAATATCAGACTTTTTTTCATTATTGCCTCCGGTAAAGGTTTTGGTAAAGAATTATCCGATTATTGTTGATTTTCTTTATAACCTGGTTTAATTATTTTCATCGTTTCCGCTCATCAACTCCAAAATATACCTGGTACGGTCTTTCATAAGTTCTATATCCCGATACGCTTCGACATTCAAACGAACAAGCGGTTCGGTATTTGATTTTCGCAGATTGAACCGCCACGTTGTACCAAACTCCATGCTGATACCGTCCAGTTCCGTAACAGCTGATGCTTCGCCTGTGAAATGTTCTTTTACCTTGGTTAAAACTTTATCGGGATCATCCACAGTACGGTTTATCTCACCGGAACACGGATACATTTTAATGCGTTTCTCAACTAATTCGGACAGTTTATGGCCTGTTATCGACAGTTCTTCAGCAACAAGCAGCCATGGAATCATACCTGAGTCGCTAAAGGAGAAATCCCGGAAATAATGATGAGCGCTCATTTCACCACCGTAAACGGCATTAGTCGATCTCATCTTTTCTTTAATAAAAGAATGTCCCGATTTTGAAACTACGGTTTCTCCTCCGGCCTTTTTGACAATATCAAATGAATTCCATGTCAGTCGTGGATCGATCACTATCTTTTCACCCGGCATTCTGCCTAATATACGTTTTGCCAGAAATCCGACAAGATAATAACCTTCAATATACTGACCTTTCTCATCAAAAAGAAAACAACGGTCGAAATCGCCGTCCCATGCCACACCCATATCAGCCCCTGAAGCAATAACGGCATTAGAAGTCATTGACCTGTTTTCGATAAGCAGTGGATTTGGTATTCCATTGGGAAATGTACCGTCGGGATCGAAATTTAAACGTTTAATCTTAAACGGCAGCATGGATTCCATGACATCAATCACCGGTCCAGCACATCCGTTACCCGGATTGGCAAGAATGATCAGCGGTTTCAAAATATCAGGATTAATAAACGATAATATGCGTTTGACATAATCAGACATAACGTCAAGTTCTTTGTTTGTACCGGCATGAGAAGCCTTCGGAGGAACATCGCCTGTCCGTACCCGGTATTCCATATCAAGAAGTCCCGTATCCCCACTGATAGGTCGTGCATTCTTTTTGACAAGCTTAATACCGTTATAACCTTTCGGATTATGGCTCGCCGTTATCATTGCGCCACCCCCCATGCCTTCAAGTGACGAGGCGAAATAAACCATTTCTGTGCCGCTCAGCCCGATATCAACAGTATCGATACCGGCGTCATTGATACCTCTGATCATCGCTTTCGACAGCGACACGCTCGAATCCCTGATATCACGGCCAACCGCTATAGCCCCGCCGGGCTTAACTTCAGCAACATAGGCGCGGCCAAGAATGTACGCCATTTCCTCATTGAAATCATCAGGTATTTTCCCGCGTATATCGTATGCTTTGAAACAACCAAGTCGTTGCGTATTCATCATTACCCCCCCAATATATATTTATAAGTATTTCATTTAAAGAAGACCGAAAGAAAAAATAGATATTGTTGAATGTATGTTAGTTTGTTCGGTCTTTTCAAATCATACCCATTCTTATCACAATATATATAAAATTTTCAGCGAAAAAAATTACTCAACAAATCCGGTAGAATAGAAAACATATTTCCATAAATTTTTAGCCAATTAACAGAATCATCATTTTTAACGACGATATCGGCCTTTTGTATTTTCTCGATCTCAGGAAGCTGAGCGCTGAAAATCTTCTCAGTCTCTTCCTCAGACCGATTGTCTCTCTTCATTATACGTCTTTTTCTGAGTTTTTCATCCGCAGCAACACAGATGATCCTGTCAAAAAACTTTTCTATCCCCCATTCAAAAATCAGCGCACAGTCAACAACACCGTTTTCTCCCGAAGACCGTAATGAACTAACATCGCTTTTCAGGTCGTCAATCAAAATGGGATGTACAATGTCATTAAGTTTTTTTATCGAATCGGCATTCATAAATGCCCGTTGACCCAAAAGACGTCTGCGCAGTTTTCCATCCGTGTCAATAATATCCGAACCGAAAGCTACAGCAAGAGCATCCAGCACTGCCCGGTTATATTCAACGACCGCCCGACCTATTTTATCAGCATCGATGAGTTGCCATCCCTGATGGGCGAGTTCAGCGGCAAGTAATGACTTCCCCGAGCCGGGGCACCCGGTAATTCCCAGTATCATATTTCAGTCTTCCATCTGCGGTGCATCCAAAAATATTGTTCAGGATATGCGTGAATTATATTTTCCATTTCCTTGGTATACCGCTGAGTCAGCGTTTCGACAGAATCATCAGGATATACGGGCACCTCCCGGAATAGTGTTTTATATCTTCCGGTGCCCGTTCGGATGGTCATGATCACAAATACCGGAGCTTTATATTTTAATGCAAGTTGTGCAGCGCCTTGCGGTGTGGATGCTTTTCTGCCAAAGAAATCTACAAAAACACCCTTTTTTCCTGAATCCTGATCTGATATCAACCCTATCGTTTCACCATTTCTCAATGCCCTAATCAAATACTTTAACGGTGCACCGGTTCGTACAACTTTCATACCGAACAATTCACGGTATCTGTTGATCAGTTCGTCCACATAGGTATTTGACTGGCTTCTTGCCACCGTGGTAACCGGAAATCCGGAAGCAGCAAGCGATCCACCGTTTAACTCCCAGCTTCCGAAATGGCCCGAAACAAAAATTATCCCCCGTCCCTCTTGATAAACTTTTTGCGCCGTTTCCATTTCAGACATATCAACAATATCCAGAATATTTCGTGCAAATTTCGGTATCAGAAGTATCTCGATAAATGTTGTACCGATATGTTTGTAAGCCTGACACGCAATTTTATTTAATTCCTTTTCCTCAACATCAGAACCGGCAAATATCCTGAGATTTTCAATAGTTACATCCCGACGAATCCTTAAGATTCGAAAAGCTATGATCCCCAGAATCTTTATTAAGAAGTATGTAAAGGCAACAGGCATCGCCCTGATAACTACACCACAAAATAATAAAATCATATATTCAATACGGTGGCTGATATCTCTGGAAATGCTTTTTTTTTTCAAATACCCGCTCCAAATTAGACCGGTTGTCCGGATGATTCATGCTAACGCTTGTAATATTATCTGTAATTTAATCTTTAAAATACTGCGAACCAACCTTCTTTCTGACCTTGCGAATAGTTTTGACAGCATGGTATCTGGCTTTATCAGCGCCTGCAAGCAGTATTTTTCGAACTTCCGCCTTATTATTCATGAGTTCATGACGGCGTTCCCGGTAAGGGGTAAAATAATTCCAGACCAGTTCGAGAAGTTCTTTTTTAACAGCGCCATATCCCAGGCCACCTTTACGGTACTTATCCTCCATATCGGTTATGGCATCGGGCGCAGCAAAGAGTTTGTAAAGAGCAAATACGTTGCATTTACCGGGATCTTTCGGCTCTTCGACAGGAGTTGAATCAGTTACTATTGACATAATTTTTTTCTTCATTTCATTTTTTTCCGAAAATATGTCAATAGTATTACCGTATGACTTGCTCATTTTTTGACCGTCAATACCCGGAACAGTTGCGACATTTTCATCGATTTCAGCTTCCGGTATGGTAAAAACTTCACCGTATGTGTTATTGAATTTTATGGCAATATCACGTGTGATTTCAAGGTGTTGTTTTTGATCCTTGCCAACGGGAACCCGATCGGACTGATAAAGCAAAATATCCGCAGCCATAAGAACCGGATAGAAGAAAAGTCCTGCATTCGGAGCAATTCCCTTTGCAATCTTGTCTTTATACGAATGGCTTCTTTCCAAAAGACCAACCGGGGTTGTATTGGACAAATACCAGGTCAGTTCGTTTACTTCCGGTACTTCGGATTGCACCCAAAACACCGATTTTTCAGGATCGATACCCAATGCCATAAAGTCTATAGCGGCTTCGATTGTGCCATTTGCCAGATTCTTGCCATTATATACTGATGTCATTGCATGCAGGTTGGCAATAAATACAAAAAGTTCACTTTTATCCTGGTTTTCTATCATTTTTTTCATCATGCCAAAAAAATTCCCAAGATGCAGAGAACCCGATGGTTGAATTCCTGATAACACACGCATAAAATCAGACTCCATTCATAAAAAATTATCCGGAAATATATCGAATCAACAGACTTATAATTGTACATAAAAAAAAGAGTTTTTTCAAGAATTAATTGACATTTCCATAGGTTGCCAGATCAACATGTTACTGTACAAAACAAATATTGCTCACTCTTTTTACACTTATATTTATAAAAATGTATCAA
>JAFGMP010000145.1 GCA_016927495.1 Candidatus Latescibacterota bacterium
ATACGGGCGATTCCTTCATTTTCGATGCCGAAACCGTTTGGGCGGGGCTGTTCACCCTCACCGGGGATTAAACTTTCGGAGGTATATTTTTCAGCGCCAAAATCCTCTGTACCAAACGACTCACCACTACCATATGGCATATGTGTACGGGAATCGATGTGGCCATCGGGAGTTTGAGAGGTGGAATGTTTTCTCTCAAGCTTTCTGGGGTGAAACTGACGTCTGCCGATTACTAACGGCTGGTCAATATCTTCGGGAATTGTCAATAGTTTGACCGGTATGGAGTGAACCTGTTCAGATTCGACTTTTACCCGTTCGAATTTTATGCATACACCGAGCATGCCGTGAAAAAATATCGCAATAATAAATCCGAACAAAAGATATCGGCGGCTCTCATGTTCGAGCTTATGTATATCGATTATATCGGAAATATGATCGATTCCGGGTCCGCTTTTCACTGTTTTCATTTTTTTTCTACCAGTGAAGTTAAGAAAAACATCGAGTAATGGCGAATTACTTCGCACTTATTGGTAAAAAAACACCTTTTATAAGACTCCACTTCAATTTTACGCAACAAATATGCCATACCTGTTAAGTCGTTGCTATTAAGTCAAATAACTGATTTTCCGTGTTTTAGATAGCCGGATAACTGTCCGGTTGTGAGACATATTGTGTTCGTTAACGGACATTTATGATGAACCGGTCAATAAAGCCTGGTTTTTTTCTTTCGATACTGTAAATATGGATATTTTTTAACATTGCTCTCTCCCTGCGTGAGAGGGGAATTATCCATTTTCCTTAGTAGGGGCGGTTCGCGAACCGCCCCTACAGCCTACGGAAGACTAAAATAAGTGAAGATATATCCACATTAATAACATTTATTTTGTAAAAAAATACTTTTGGCCGGCCCAACAAAATTTGAATGTGTCCTGTATACCCTAATGTGATTATCTGCCACCTCTTCTTTCATGGTATTTCTTTAGCTGTTCTTCAGTCAGCATGACTTCAAGTTGTGTGTTGAATGTTTCATAAACCTGAATCTGCATTTTCAATAATGCTGTCAGCTTGCTTTTCTGTTCGTCGGTAAGATCGAGAAATTTATCGTAATACTCCAACTGCCCCTGAATCATTCTCTCATGGTCGGCCGGTGAAGGTTTTGCGGGTTGTTCGGTCGGCAATGATTCTTCGGTTTCTCTTATGCTTGCCTCTTCGGCTGCTACCGTACTGCGTTCCGGCTGCAGAAAAACCGACATAAGCACGAATATCACAACAAGCCCGGCAACCGACCATTTGGGAAACGGTTTAATGATATAATTGCTGATGAAAAAACTGACTAAAATCGAGACAACAGCGCATATAATGAATTTCAACAGCACGGGAATCGCCCAGTCCAACATCATGAACTGCATCGATGCTACAATTGGAAAGTGAATGATATACATCATATAGGAATTCGCTGCGAATTTTTCGTTTATACCGGAAGGCTTGTTCATCCACCGAAATGTTATCACGGACAATAATCCGATACATGCTATGGTAAGATATTGACTGGATAATATATTCAGTATGTTAATTTTCGGCATAAAACTCAGTTCTCCCAGCACTGTGTGCTGTCCTGCAAGGCACAGAAACAACACAAGCGCCCAGAAAATGAATGAACCGGGTGAAGTACCGTTAATGAACCATTTTTTCGAATAGGCGTACACTCCGAGCAAAAAATAGAGCGGAAATCCGGGAGCCCGTATAATGGTTCTGCCATAACGGTTTGCGTATGTACCGATGAAAATGACAAAAATTCCGAGAATCACAGCCACAATAAGCTTCACGGTTAATCGCATCCAGTCTGATTTTAGTTCATCGAGCGTGTGACGTGCCAGTATAGTGTGACGCAGATTTTTTACAAATTTAATTACCGGGTCATATATCAACAACAGACTGAAAAACACAAAAATGGTGAGAATGAAATATGCCGGCCCGAAAAGTCTAAAGATTCCAAAATCGTTTCCTGCCTGACTCAGATTGGGGAAAATAAACAATACCAATAGTACCGAACCATTCGATAAAGCTTCGGTTTTTATCAACCTGAAGTTATATGTCGAAGTGATTTTTTTCCAGAGGGCATACATCGGAGCAAATAAACAAAACATACTGAGAAGCGCGAGAATAAACCAGTAGTGCTGATAATAAAATACCGGTTCTGCCGAAATATTTCCGCCGGTCGTGCCGGGATGCCCGAAACTTTTCATGTAATTGAACCAGAATGTCCGGTAACTCGTCGATTCAAGCCCTTCGAAATTCTGGCTCCAATAACCTATGTACGGCAGCATGGGGCCAATAAATACGGAACCGAGGACAAGCGGTATACCTAAATGTTTCAGTTTATTCAACAAGAAATACCATAATCCTTTTTTTTCAAACGATGGTATTGCAAAAAAACCTGCTGCAAAAAACAACATATTGAGCAGTACTGAAATAAGTATACCGCCGATAATTTTTGTGACAGGACTCGATTTCGGATCCATAACAATATACCGTGCTGCTACATATGCCGATGTGGAATGAAACACAACGATCAATAAAACGGAAATGTAACGGAAATTATCGAGGCAGTACAGACGGGTGCGTTGTTTTGAAGGTAATGTGTCAATCATACCCAACTCACTTTTTATCAATTAAAATAGAAGCACAAATATCATAATCGGCGATTAATTTTCCGAGTTCAGGTCTGATTTTTCAAGAGTATCGAGCGAAGTGAGCATCTGTGTTGCTTCCCGGATTTTCCTATCACTCAATAGAGTATCATGCGCATTTAAAATATCGTTCAGGACAAACCGTGCATTGACAAAATCACCGTTCATAACGTAACTGCGGGCGAGAACCATTTCGGTATGGATTAATGAAGTAGATTTCGGTTTCATTTCAACGGCATTTTCAAGATAGGGGATAATTGAATCATTATTCCTTTTATCGATACGATCGCTACCGAAATATGTAATACAACTCAGGCACCAATCCCGTATGTATAATTCTTCAGTTTCCTGTGCCAGTTCATATAAAACCGTGAACAGGTCATCCCATTTCTTTTCAAGGGTAAATACGATACCCTGCATGGGTTTCACCCAGGAAGCATTTTCCATTTCCTTCAGTCTTTTTTCGGCTTCTTTTAAATTACCAGTCTCAATATTATCGATTATATCAAATATTTTATCATACTTCTGCACACGGCAGGAAATAGCACTATCAGGAATACCGTCAATACACGTCAATTCATTATACATCCTTCCGGGAGCATCCGCCCATTCAACGAGATATCTTGTTCCTGTATACTCATCACAATCATACACCCGTACATTCATACCCATCATAGTGTCTTTTTGCCATCCGGCACGATTCAATACGCTCCAGGGGATTGCACATTCGACCGCATACCCATTTTCTGTTGTTTTGAGTCCGGCCCGAGCGCCAACCGCGTTCCACAGATTCGGGCATAATTCGCTGAATTCAGGAATTTTACCTTCGATTCGAATATGACCGTTTTTTTCTGCTGAAATAATTATATTAGCGGCTTCCTTTTCGCTGTTATCACTATAGAAAAGAAGCTCGACACAATCCGTAAACCTTATACTGTTATATGGTCCAAAACCCATTTGAATCTTATTATCGATTACATTAACTTTCACGTAGAAATAATCGTTGTCGGTAGCGCAACTGAACCTCCCCGATAAATTTTGTTCGGACGTCGGATTTTGATACCACCTTATATCCGGATCATCAAAACGGGTAAGTTTTTGCCGGTACACCTGTTTTCCTCTCCAGTCCGATAAATCACCATCCATTACTAATTCCGGTTTCCCCTCTATATTTCGTACGGCATATTTCTTTGCTACAGATGGCGATTGTGGAATATATGGCAGCGATTCTTTTTCCTGCGATATTGAATTCTCAAGCATTATCACGGCATTATCATCATTTGATGCAATATTATCGATGTCTGTAAATTTGTAATCATTGTGCCGGGCATATAACCCAATATTTTCTTCAAGAATATGATCGAATCTGAATCTGCCGTCAGAATCGGTTCTTATTCCCGGAACAATATGACCCGATTTATGCAGCGGTGATTTAAGACCCACCCTCGCTCCTTCGACAGGATCACCGTTACTATCAATCACAATTCCGGCAATATAACGATCTGTCTTAATCACCTCGAACTCGCGAAATGAATTTGTCGGTACATAGTCAAAACTGTAATATCCAAAATCACTATGACGTACACTTACGTTATCCAGCATAATTCCGCTTAAACCCTCGATGCGATATTTTCCGTTCCGGTCAGTTACGGATTTCAAACTTGCATCAACACCCTGGTTTACAGTGATTGTTGCACCGATGACCGGAGTACCGGTATTATCGATAATTCTGCCCTCAATCCACCTGTCAGCCCTCTCAAGCACAATATTATTGAAAGACGGCATATCAGGTTCGGCAGTGAATACATGATGATGCACTATTTTTGATGAACTGTAACCGGATGCATTTCCGAGAACCGAATATCGTTCGCCAACTATCAGACCTTTGAGCCTGTAAAATCCGGTTTTATCGGTTATCGATGTCACATCAACGGTACCAAAACCTCGGCCTTCTTTCTCATGTATTAAGTGTACGGTCGCTCCGGATATCGGTTTGTTGGCGATATCGACTATATTTCCGGTGATATCGGTGGTTTGATAATCTTCAAGAAGAATTTCCACTTCAGTATCGGCATTTATTTTGAATCTTACAGAACCGCGTTTATCTTTACCCGGATAAAATGCATTCAGCATCAAGTTCTCACCGTTTTTCAGCCCCGAAATCGTAAAAGTTCCCTGTTCATCCGCTATACTTAACAAACATCTATTCCGGGCATCGGTTATCATTGCTCCCGCTGCAGGTTTACCATCAGAATTCCGTACCGTTCCATGAAGCTGAATCCCCGGTTTGAACACAAAATCTTCAGCATAAACAGTATGCTCTTCAAAAACTTCTATCTCACGATTTATACGGCTGGTCTGTTCATAACCTTCAGGTGCCGAAGTGAAAATGTGGCCTTTACCGGGAGATGCATGTATCATAAATCTGCCATTTTTATCAGTAACAACAGTTTTTTGCGGCTGGGAATATTTATTGACACCCGAATCAAGATATCCTATCCAATGATTCGCTATAGGTCTGCCCTTATTATCGATAACTCTTCCGGTGACATAGCCGCCTTTAATGAACTCAAAATCAACATTATTGATCGTTTCACCGTTTGATAACGTAACGTTCTCACGATTTACCGGGCACCATTCGATATGGTTATCCGTTAAAACCGGTGAAATCTTCCATGTGCCCGATGAAAGGCCGGTTAGCGTATAATTACCTTCGCTATCGGTCTGAGCCTTTATCCCAAATATTCTATAATCAGATGAAACATTTACTGCTTTAACAATTAAATTCTTAACAGGTTTACCGGTTGCGCTGTATATAATTTTTCCCTGTATTCGACCTTCCGGGTGCAGTTTCATGCTACTTGGTATGTTTAACTGGTCATATCTTATTTCATTTGCATACCCCGTCTTTTTAGCGCAAATCGTGAAGGTAACTCCGGGAGGCAGCCATTTCAATTTATATCTGCCATGAGAATCTGTTCTCGTTTCAAGACACTGCATCGAATCACCGGGGAATGATACTGAACTTTGTGAACCGTAAAAGTTACCGCTAATTTCCATATAGGATATTTCCACATCTTTCAGCGGTTTTCCTGACAAATCGGTCACAGTACCGGTTGCCGACATGCGGTCAAACAGATGAATGGTCAGTTTTTTTGTATTTAAATCTTTTCCCGGATAAATCCAGCCGAGAGAATGTTGTGGTGAATATGCCAGGACTGCAGAGTTCATATACATATCGCCGGTTTGATTATGTGATACCGTTCTGAACGAAAAACGTCCTTTTTTATCTGTTACCGCAACTTTCAGAACCTTGCCATAAACAGGATCATTGTAATAAATCTCTGCACCCGGAACAGGCGCACCCTGAAAAATAACTTTCCCTGACAATGAAATCTTATCGCCATATCTATCGGCATATCCGATAGGTAGTGAAAGCGAAGCGGCAAGCGACAGCGCTACTGTTACGAATGTTCCTGCCAAAGTCAGCCGGGACAACTTCCGAATATGGTCTCTACGGTCTGACAGAATTGTCTCGATTCGGCGGAAAAATGCGCTTTTTGAAACAAGTATTCCGGCGGCAAGTTCCGTCGAATATGATTTAACAGGAAGTTCCGATGCCATACGGGTCAGCATCCCGGCATAAGAAGTCGATTCCATGGCTGATTCAAGAACTGCATCATCACAGGCAATTTCCGAAAGATTCGATATCTGACGTGCAGCAAGCCATATAAGCGGATGAAAGAAAAACAGTGCACGAATGATGGTTATGATCGTCAAAATCAATACATCATAACGTTTTATATGAGTAAGTTCGTGAAGAGCAACAGCCTGTAGTTCGATGTCGCTCAGCTTTTGTGCAATACCGGAGGGCAGTATTATAACAGGTTGAAGAGTACGGCATGCCATGGGCGCCGGGACATCATCGCTCTCTATAATCATGAAATCTTGCGGAAGTGCTATTCTTTTTCGTGCAAGGTGGAATATATCGATTATACGGGGATCGATAACCGCGTCACCGTTACGGATCCAACTTCTGATGCGCAACCTTCCCGTTATAATCCAGAGCAACAGCAATAAAACTCCGCATATATACACAACCAAGGCTGCAGCCCATGGATAATATCTGACTGACAGCGAGTTAATATTATTATCCTGCTCCGAGTCAACTACAGTCGGAGCAGGATATGCAGGGGGAAGGCTGCTGAAATTTGTTTCTGGGCCGCGTTTAATTTTTTGATACTGGTGGGAATTCTGTGGTAATTTCATCTTTAATTGAGAATGCACAATTCTCAACTGAGGATCGGAATAGGCAGGTAATACCGTAATCTCCCTCTGCACTGAACCGATCTTTGATACTGCATGTGTCAGTAAAGGAATCACAGGAATGGTGAAGATTGCCGCAACCCATAAAGCATG
>JAFGMP010000146.1 GCA_016927495.1 Candidatus Latescibacterota bacterium
GAACGAGATGCCATTGAAAAACACCATAGTCATTAATAATCCGGGAATACTCAAAGGTAAGGGGTAGAAAAAATTGATAATGCTAAGGGTGATGATAAAATACGTGGAGGCGTTAAATGAATAATATCCACTCAAGGCGTCAACCCGTTTCATCATTTCATCAAGGATGATAGTGCCTCCTTTGGTGTAAATGTAAACGATGACCGATACAAAACCGATGCTAATCATTATTGTAGGAATGATTTCATGGACTACATGGAATTTGATCATGACAATGCCCGATATCAGGCAGAGTATTCCGATCACAAGGGAAACAGTCACTCTCTTTTGCATTAATTCTGCTCCTTTCTTGAGAGAATTATGCACATGTGTTAGAAATAGCAAACATAATGTATGATATATATAACATAATGTGCGTTTTATAGCTTATCAAGTAAAATTTTTAGAAAATTGAAAATTCGTTGAATGAGTACAGGATAAAAACGTTGATGATAAGGATTCTTGAGTATTGTTAAAGAATTGATCCGTGAAAATCCGTCCAAACCGTGAAAAACCGTGTTCCATTTGTTTTACATCCATAATTGTCCCCATCGTTACTCTTCATACTGAAAAACTTCCTCGATATTCTCACCGAAAACACGGGCTATTCTGAATGCAAGAGCGAGAGATGGTATATATTTCCCTGCCTCTAAGGCAATTATGGTCTGACGGGTTACTCCCACACGCCGTGCCAACTCTTCCTGGGTCATTTCGTCGTGATTGAAACGAAACCGCCGTATTGAATTCTTTATTACCGGTTTTTTCATATTATTTCCCCCGGCGATAGAGGATGACAGTGGTGATCGAATCGACAGCATAAATCAAAATGAACGCACCGAAAACAAAAAGCGGTAATGCATTGACGTTCACTGATATTGTCCGGTATCCCCGGTAGAATGACCATCCCCATGTGCCCATGAACGCCGCAACGTAGATAAGCCAGAAAACTCCGAAACCACAAGACCTTGCCGATTTATGAATCTTCAGGTCGCGTTCATCCATATCAGGCCCGTACAAGATCACATCAGCATTTTCCTGATCATCCGCTGTAAGACGGGACTCTTTTTGTCGTTTAAAATACAAAACAAGGGTGAATGCAAAAATAAATGCTACTGTTGCGCTAATAAATACTACCAATAAATTTATCTGATCGGCAGTTGTACCCGAAATTCTTTTCCATATCCATATCGCGAGGAAAATACTAAAATACACCGCCCAGAATACAATATATTTGAGTAATCCATGTTTTTGCCGGATCATTTCTCCATGCTCATCGATAAGCACTCCGGTTTGTTTGAAAATCAGAGGGCCGAATGCACTCAACGCAATTAAGGAAAATACTGAAGTAGCAACCTGCGCACTGAGAAAAAAGTCAAATTTGATTCTCAGAAGCAGAAAAAATAGTATGTACAACACAGCAGCGGCAGAAACTACCGCCAGATTAAACCATGCAATTTTTTCACAACGATTCATGACAATCCTCCCGTAGTTCATAATGTTATGTAATAGAGTACGTATTAATCATTTTACATAATGTAAGAAATACATTACTATTTGTCAAATAAAATTTACTATTATTCTATGAATATTTATGAAATATAAAAAATGAAAAAGTAACCATTGAAGGTAAGGGGGAATTAATTATTTCGCAGGATACATAAAATTGTTTTATTGAAGTATGTAATATCCTATTAAAAAAAATAATAACGGTTGTTTATTACTATTTTTTAAAAAATCATGGAGGACATGTATGTTCATTCTTAGAGCGCTTTTGCCGTTTTTGCAAACTTTATTGTTCGTTTCAATTGTAGCTGCTGACCAATTTACGGTACCGGAGGATGAAAATCCCTTTGCAGTGCCGACATTCGAGTGTCTTGGACTTTATTACAAAGTGGAAACCGATTCTCCCGGTGAATGTACCGTAGAATACCGTAAAACCGGCACAAATTCCTGGAACAAAGCCCTGCCGCTCTGGTTCGACAAACGGGATAGCGAGTTCCGGGGAAGTATTGTAGGCCTTCAACCCGCTACAAAATATGAAGTTAGATTGATAACCGGCGGAAAAGAGAAGGTTATTTCCACCCAGACCCGTAACGAGGATATCCCGGTGGGGGAGGTCACCTATCTCGACGGCGGCATCACCGCTGAGGAACTTCATGTAACGGAACCCGGGAAACCGGATGCATGGCATTTGATCACGCCCAAAGACAATATGGTTACTACCATAGATCCCGAAAACTTCAAAGATTATAATATTGTTGTCGAGTCATCGTTTGTCATCATTCGCGGGCTTGAGTTAAAAAATGCCGCAATACACGGAATTCTGATTAAATCCGGTGTTCACGATGTCGTGATCGAAGATTGCCGGATTACGTTCTGGGGCAGATGCGGCGGCCCGCGTTCATTTGGCAATACCGGAGGCTCGGACAGCGCAATCTTTGCTGAACAGGGCACAGCGGGTCTGATAATCCAGCATAATTTGATCGAACATCCGCGCGGCGCAAGCAACGACTGGGATACCGGCCATCCGAACGGTCCTCAGGCGGTAACGCTGATAAATTCACTGGGTGGTAATATCATACGGTATAATGAAATACGGTCAACCGAAGACCACGGTTTTAATGATGCTATCGGCGGTGGTAGTAATTACAGTTTCGAGGGCAGCCCCTGCCGTGATTCGGACATATACGGGAATATCATATCAAATGTGTGGGATGACGGCATCGAAAGCGAGGGCGCCAACATGAATGTGCGGATTTGGAATAATTACATACACCATACCTTTCAACATATTGCCACTGCCGCCACCTCAAAAGGCCCGCTTTATATTTTCAGGAACATATTCGGTGTGAGCCGCAGGACTCACGAAAATCCGCTCGGAGGCAGCATGATAAAAATAGGGGAGAGAGATCCTTATATCGGCGGTATACGGTACATTTTTCATAACACCGCACTTCAACCATGCGGCGCTTTCAGCGTTTTCAGCGGACACCCCTGTACGAATAATGTTACCAGAAACAATATTTTCGATTGTCCGGGTACACTCACCGGGCGGCGTGAACCTGCCGTGCCGAGCGATCTCGACTATGACCTCTTTACCGGGATACACCTTGTTACCGGGTATGAGGAACACGGCTTTGGGGCACGACCGGCTTTTGTTGAGTCGCAGAAATTGGAATTTTACCTTGCTCCGACAACCACAAAAATCGAGTGGGGTGTTACCACAACCGTTCATGACGGTAAAGAACTGCGGGTTACCGATAAGGTTATGACGATTCCGAATCCCGCTATCGATGCCGGTATTCCTATTCCGAATTTCAATGCCGGGTACAAAGGAAACGGTCCGGATTTGGGAGCTTTCGAACGTGGAGCGCCGCCATTGAAATATGGCCGTCACGCACTCGAATACAATATTTCGGCGCCGTGGGAACGTTGAATACGTGGTGTTGAAAGATTATGAATTTTGTAATTTTACAGTCAAAATATCATTGTATGAAATGATTTGCAGATTAACTGTATAAAAAAACGTCTTGACAAAAAATCAATTAAGTTTATATTGATCAATATAAAATATTTGGTATGTATTAAGAAATATTTTCCCATGATGAATTTTCAAAATCGCTGGTTTACGGCAAAAAGGAGGTGGTTACCATGGCACGAATAAAAATCTCCGATCTTCCCAAAGACCAAAAAATTAGCAGAAAAGAAATGATGAAAGTTATCGGGGGATCAACAGGGCTTTCCGGTCTTCAGGATTTTACCCTGGCAAAATATTTAGATGCATCAACTCCTGATTTGTTTTCCGCATGTTGTCAGGGGTCTCAATTAGGTGAGGCCACGTTCGTATTTATGGATTCAGGCGGTAGCAATACCACAGGAACATATGGTAGTATAGGTCCGTCGGGATTATCTGTTAATACAGATGATTAAAAAAAGTTTTTTTGTTTTTCCCAATGTACTGAAAGTCATATCCGAAGCTGGTTAGTCAGCTCTCAAAAGGTAGAGGACTATTTTATTGCTTTACCTTGGACTGTTTTATAAATTATTTTTAGTATTAATATCAATTTCAAAAAGGAAGGATTAAATAATTAAAGATTTACCGAGAGAGGTAAAAATCAGTAAGGAAGAGATGAGAAAAACATTCGGTGGACTATTAGGAGCAACATCTATGCGTTTTAATCAAATTTCACCATATGTGAAAACCAATACCCGGATTTCGCTGAATTCAAAAAGAATGGAAGACGGAATACGTTTTTGAAATAATGTAATGCCTGTAAATTTGCCTGTAAGAGTCAAAATACTGTTCGAATTTCCGGTCATTGCGAGGAATGAAGCAACGAAGTTATCTCGTCGGGTAGGAAAAGTTTAGAAATAAATGCCAATTTAGCTATAATTATAAAGTGTGTATCTGACTTTGATATGATTTTTATATGTTATTTGGAATGAATGGCAATTTTTAACTTAACAGATCCTTGTTAAAATTCATCGAAGAATACACGGTCTTTGTTAATGCCGAGTTTTATTAATAATTCTGTCGCTTTCTGGATCATGATAGGAGGGCCGCACATATACGCTTCATATTCCGAAAGGTCTTCAAAATGGTTTGCTATAACTTCTGTTATAAGCCCTCTCTCTCCTGTCCAGCTTTTTTCATCAACATTAGTGTACTCTGATATGGCAGGAATATGTTTGAAATCTTTGAGGATTTTTGCCAACCCTTCATAGTATTCAGTCAAATATATATCTTTGGGGGTTCTTCCGCCGTAAAAACTTCTGATAGTTCTTTCTGATTTCTTTTCATTCAGGTAGTTAATAATTGACCGTATCGGTGCGCTGCCCGATCCTCCGGCTACACAAATAATAGGATCATCGGTTTCCTCGCGGAGATAAAAATCACCATATGGCCCTGTCAGGAATATCGGATCGCCGACTTTCAGTTTATTGAACATGTATGTTGTGCATAATCCGCCGGGGACCAAGCGTACAATCAATTCGACAATATTTTTTTCGTTAGGACTTGACGCTATTGAATAAGCCCGTTCTTCACCGGCCTTCGGGATTCGGAACTGGACAAACTGGCCGGGTTTAAACAATATTTCATTCGGTTCTTCGAGTTTGAACCGGAACATTTGAGTGTCATGAGAAAGCGGGGTTATAGCTTCTACGGTAGTTCTGAATTCTTTTACAAGGAAAAATTCTTCCGGGATGAGTATTTCAGTGTCCTTCTTGACTTTGACCTGGCAGAGAAGGCGTGTGTTATTATCGAATTCTTCCTTGTCAAGAAATGGCCGCTCTGTTGGCAATACCGGCCCGACATCAGACAACACTCTGCCTTTGCACAGCCCGCAAGTTGCCTTTCCTCCGCATGCCGATGGGATAAATATCTTGTTTGAGGAGAGATATGACAGGATTGTTGAACCGCCGCGGACTGTATATTCCCTGGCCCCATCGTTTATTATGAGCTTGCATTCGCCGTAATCGGCAAGAAACCTGTCGGCAAGAACGATCAGGATACCCAGTATTAAGCTGATTAAAGACAGTACAACAATCGGTGTGATAATCTCCACTGATACTTACTCCTGATAGTTACTTGACTATACCTGCAAAACCCATAAATGCCATAGCCATAATTCCGGCAATTATCATGGTGATACCGGGTCCCTGAAGGCCTTTCGGGATACTTGAAAATTGGAGTTTCTGCCGTATACCCGCCATTGCAATTATCGCTAACATCCAGCCGATTCCGCTTCCGAGTGCGAACGCAAGACTCTGAGGATAGGAATAATTTCTGATCACCGCGAAAAGTGAGACACCGAGAATAGCGCAGTTGACCGTAATAAGCGGCAGGAATACTCCGAGAGATACATATAATATGGGTGAATAACGGTCGATAAATATTTCCACTATCTGAACGAAAGTGGCTATAACAATGATAAATACTAAGAACTGGAGATACTCGACATGGAATGGCACAAGAATAAGATGATATAAAGGCCAGTTAATCGCCATGGTCATAAACATGACGAAGACCACAGCCATACCCATTCCTGATGCAGTCGGTATTTCTTTTGATACCGCAACAAACGGGCAAATACCCAGAAAGTAAACGAGCACCACATTCTGAGTAAAGATACTCGCAAAAAATATGATAAAAATATCGAGAAAATTAAACGACATAGGTTAACTCTCTTTTGTAACAGACCTGAGAAGCCAGATGTAAAGACCAAGGACAAAAAACGATCCTGGCGGCAAAATCATTATCACCCATGGTGTCCACCATGTACCGAGAATTGTAATACCAAACAACGTACCGAATCCTAATAATTCACGTATAGTAGCCAGCATCAGCAATGAAAATGCATATCCGGTTGAAACTGCAAAAGCATCGATGATTGATGGGAATACCGGATTGGAGATTGCAAAAGCTTCGGCTCGTCCCATCACAATACAGTTTGTAATGATTAATCCCACATACGGTCCGAGTTCTTTGGATATCGCAGGATAATATGCTTTTAACAGCTGATCTACTACAATCGTGAACGTCGAAATGAGCATCATGAATACCGCCATCCTCACCCGTGACGGTATTATTGCCCGTATGGCGCTGATGAACATCGATGAGGCAACAAGGACAAAAATCACACCGAAGGACATAGCCAGTGAATTACGAAGGCTGTTGGTTACCGCCAAAGTGGAACACAATCCCAGCATCATGCGGAAGCTGGCATTGTTTGCCCAGAATCCCTCATAAAATATTTTCCATTCACGTGTCTGCTGTAAACCCACCGACCTGTCCTTTGATAAGATGAAACGAATACTTAACTTTTTCCTGATATTTCGAAATATTGTGTAAGTCCCTTATTTAATATCTTCACAAGAGCTTTTGATGTTTCTGTTGCACCTGTTATCCCGTCGAATTCACCCGGTCCCGCATTCCCCGATTTTGTCATTGAAATACCTTTGGGTACCACTTTGCCTTTAAACGAGTTCTGGAACTCTTCTTCAGTAATTCTTGCCCCAAGTCCGGGCGTTTCGCTCTGGCTGACAATTTTAAGTCCGGTTATGGTTGAGCCATCGAGTGCTACTACGAGTGATATCGGTCCCTGAAATCCCCCGCCGCTGATATAAATTGCCGTCGCGCCGCTTTCTTTTTCATCAAACAGAGTAAGTCCTTCGTCCTTACGCTCGGTGATTCTGGCATCATAGGTTGATATCACAGAATCGCTGTTCTCCCTGTCATATGGTACTCCAAATACATCGAGTACGGTACTTTTATATGAAATTTCTTCGTTTTTACTTATTATGGGTGATGTTTTTATATTGACCAGGGCAAGCGCAGCGGAACAGATAATTGCCATGATCACAAGGAGACCGATCATCCAGTATCTGCTGTTCATGCTTTACCCGCCTTTTTGAATTTGAATGCCATTACAGCATCATCTATAACGGGAGCGAACATATTCAATAGAAGAATAGCGAACATCATTCCCTCGGGAAAACCCGATAAATTTCGAATAACAATCGTAACCATGCCGATCAGTATGCCGTATATCCATTTACCGGTTGCGGTAAATGGTGAACTGACGGGATCGGTAACCATGAAAAATGCTCCGAAAAGAAGCCCGCCTCCGGCAAAATGATACAGTGGGGAAGCGAAAGTATCAGGATTAACCATGTGCATGATTCCTGCTAACACCATTGCCCCAAAGAGTGTTGACAGCGGCAGTCGCCAGTTGGCAACATGTGTAAATACCAGAAAAATACCGCAAATAAAAATAAGAATTGCCGATGTTTCTCCAAGCGAGCCGCTTGTAGCGCCGATGAGCATGTCGGTTACCGATGCGGGAATACCATTCTTAAAGTTGATGAGCGGAGATGCTGCAGTTATTGCATCACCGGATTTTACCCAATGTATCAACCCACCCCAGGGGCCTTCGAAAGGTGTTACCCATTGTGATGCCATTTCGACAGGGAATGTTACCGCAAGGAATACTCTTCCCACAATTGCCGGATTAAATATGTTTTTGCCGGTACCGCCAAAAACCTCTTTACCGAGTGTAATACCGACAGCGATGCCAACCGCTGCCATCCAAAAGGGGATAGTCGGAGGCAGGATCATTGGATACAGGATGCAGGTTACAAACATCCCCTCGGTAACTTCCTCATCTTTGACCACCGCAAATAATAGTTCAATGGCAATGCCAACCGTGTAGGACAGGATGACCAGTGCAAGGCTTCTCCAGCCGAAAAAATAGATCGATGCCGCAA
>JAFGMP010000147.1 GCA_016927495.1 Candidatus Latescibacterota bacterium
GATGAATGTTAGGAATTTATTTGTATGATCAGGTGGAAAAAGTCTGAACATGATTTACATGATTAAAGGATGACCATGATTTTAAAATCAAGTAATCAGGTAAATCAAGCGAATCAAGGTTCAGACAGTTTTTTATTTGACCGGTTTTTGTCACCAGGTTAACAATTAAATCCTTGAAACTTTACATTATTTTTAATATCAATATATTTTTGTTTCTAAATGGCTATCAATAGTCGTAATTTTTTATACATTAAAGTACGGGAGGTTTTTGTGAGATTTTCAAAGCTGATTATCGTGTGTATTTCCCTCATTCTGATAACTTTGCACGTCTTTTTCGACAGCATTGTTCAAGCGGAATCACCTGTTCTTTATCATGTATCATTTGAAAATTTCGATTTTCTCGAAGATGATATTCTGGAGCATGCCGGATGGAGAACCATAGAAAGCCGTAACCTCAGCCTGACCGCAGGGCGTTTCGGGAAAGGACTTCATCTCGGAAATGTGCCCGAACCGTTTGATCTCGGCAATGCATCCTCTCTCGGGATGAACATGTACAATGTGCTGCTGCGTATGCGGAATTACCGCGGCTCTAACTGGAGCGGCCCGTTTATCTGGAGCGGTAACAAAATCAATCCGTCAGGCGGCACTGTATCATTCTGGATTCACGGTGAATTAACTCCCCAGTGGAAATTGTTTTACCAGACAACCTCATCCTTCGGGCGTGTCGAACGTGACCTCATAGTGGTGATGCTCGACCGGAACAGCCATCTTTCGGGATATATTGTCGATGCACGGTATGATCGTCACGAAATCGTCACGGACAATCCCGTTACCGGTGATGGCTGGAAGCATGTTGTGTTCACCTGGGACAAAACATCGGGCCTCAACCTGTATCTCAACGGCGATCCGGTTGCCTCAAATGACGGTAATGACGCTTGGTGGATGAATATCGCACCGGGAATTTATCATCTGCCCTCCGGAGGATGCACCTATGATGAATTATACATCTTCGACCGTCCTCTGAAAAAACAGGATGTTCGCGATCTTTACGAGAACAACAGGCCGCCGGATCAATCACCTGCTAAACCTGTCGAATCGTCCGGTTCCGGAGCGCGTCTCTCAGAAAAATCCGGGATTTCGACATCTCTCGATCTGCCTGTTGCGACTCCATCGGACGGGGAACGAACACTATTGTTCGAAGATCTGTGGAATGACCGTGCTTCCGACGGTTACGTCCCGGGATGGTGGGTGAATGACGGACGTTATATGCTTGCCTGGCCTCATCCGTATGCATTCTGGACAATCACTATTGGCGATATGGATTTCCATGCTCAACAGGTTGATCTCGGCATCCCAGCCGGAAAGACGGTGAACTATATCACGCTGGAAGGAAACCTCGAAGGCGTCAAAGTGCTTGCGCTCGAAGATGACAGGGGAATCGACACGAAAACGCTGCTGGATGTGCCCGCAGCCCACGGTTTCTTTTACGGATCGCTGGTCAGTCCTGTAACCGGTCAAAAACTGCGTATCCCATTCGTGAAGGAATGGGGGACACCGGAATATTATAAAGGTGACGTCAATCTTCCTTTGACCGGCAATACACGGCTGCATGAGGTGGGACTATTCAACGTGCGCGAGAGCAGACAACCATCCGGTACGGCGCTCTACCTGACCAAAAGCAATCCCGGCCTTGATAAAGCGCGTTATGGGTTTGCGCTAAAAGCTCTTGCCGATACCAGAGATTCGATACCGATAACAGTTGAAGCGGTAAAACCTAAAAGCGGCGGTAGCTATTATAACACTGGTGCTTTCAGGCGGCTGAATATCTTTTCCGGGGCATGGCGGGAGAATACCGGCATCGATTCGATCTGCCTTAATTTCTATGTCAGAACTCGCAGCGCTCGTGATGTTCTGCTGGTTCGGCTCAGGGATCCTGCGGTACCCTCCCGTATCTGGTCGCATGCTGAGATCAAACTTCAAGGCTTCGACAGGAATGAACCGGCACTACTAAGCCTGACACTCGATATCACCGATCTTGTATGCGCTCAGGGCGACCGGATGTGGCTCGATGTTTGTTCGGCGGACGGCGCTGAAATTTTGATCGGCGATAGCACATACCCATCGTCTTTGACTGTGGTGACCATGCCGGTGAAAGAAGCACTTGCCGAATATTCACGCAAGGAGATTTATGCTGCAGAGGGCGAATTCAGCGCAAGCCAGGAATATCCGCTGTGGCTGGGCAAGGTTCATACAGATTTTCTGACTCCGAAAGTCTGGAGCGGCATCTTCGACAAGGTTTATTTTGCCGGTGCGCTCGGCCGTGTCGACCCTGATTATGCAGTAGGCCAATACATACGGAATTTCGGGAGCGGCAGGTATTATTATTCATCACGGCGCAATCCGCAAACAGACGAATTGTATACCATCGACAATTATCCCGAAAAATGGCTGCAGGATATAGACATACCCGGCGATGCTCCGGCATGGGCGGCCTGGATGCGGGCATACCGTCAGCAGAAGTTCTTATTCTCAAACCATTGGATGAATCATCAGAATCCGGACGGCCAGTTCGGCGGCGGTTACAATGATGATACAACCCATATGATTACCGGAGAATTCGAATCGGCGCTGGACGGTAACGATTGTCTCCTCAATACGCTCAATTTGTGCCGTGACGGCTTCGATAAAACACGGCTGTATCAGGATGGATATCAGGTGCTGTATCCCATGGACCGTCACCACACCCGTGACCCGGTACGTCAGTACAACAAAATTGTGGCCATGAATTTAGGCGGAGTCCACGAGATAGAGTACGCTATGGAAGTCGGCTGGCACCACGGTTTTCCCGAGCGGACACCCATGCACTATTCCGAGGGTATTCCGTTCGAAGCCTCGCATACCGCTGTTTTGTGGTACTGGGGACTCGACCGTCCCGACAAACCCTATACCGGCCCTGACGAGAAAACCCTGCTCAAAGAACTGCGTTTCTGGTACAGCAGCAACGACAGCACGATTTTCTGGCACAACACAAGGTCATACAAGGAATTCGGGACCATGCTGGTTGGGTCCGGTGATTTCTACAATTATATGCTTGGCTGCTCCGAAACCACCTATCCCCATATGAGCCATGCTGTCTCATGGCCGAAAGGCGGCGGGATCGATGTGTCACGGTGGGTCGAGTACGCCGACGATATCTCCCTGAAAACCCGTATTTATTCGTTCCATGACAGTGCGCGTACACTCACTGCAAGGTTTTACCGTCTGAAAAACGGCAAATACTCGATAGTGCTTGCCCCGGACAACAATAATGACGGTCAACCGGACGGCAATCCCACAGCCAAACTTTTGGAAATCAGGCGGTTCTCCGATATCGAACTGAACATCGAGTCGCGTACACCATTGGTTCTCGATATCAGGCAGGTCGAAAGTTACGGCGATCCGGGGCCATTGCCTGACCTTGCGCTCGACCCTGAGGACATCCGTATCAGCGGTACATTCATCACAGTGACGGTGCACAATATCGGCAACGCTCCGGCTAACAACATACCGGTAATCCTTTATGCCGACGGCAAACAGATTGAAACAAAAACAATCGAACACATCGATGCGCCGGTCGATTTTGTACCGAAATTCCATACTTTGTACTTTACCTACAAGTCCGAAGGAGAAAAAATCAAGGCAGTACTCGATCCTGACAGCGCAATCGATGAAATATTTGAACTGAACAACCATGCCGAAGCCGCTGATAACCGTGCGAATAACTATTTCGACTGGTCTGATGTACCATATGTGGAGTGAGGATTCATTTCACGCTCACCCCTGTCGCTCCCGCTGTGACGGTGCGCAGCGCGGGTAGTCGCGATATGCCCCTTATTAAGACATTTGCTTTAGGATAAAAGCTGTGTAATTTTGAGTAATATATTATTTTTTTATTAGTTGAGCAACCAATAAAAATAGGGTGAGCGATGGAAAC
>JAFGMP010000015.1 GCA_016927495.1 Candidatus Latescibacterota bacterium
CTGCGGGGTAATGCCAGACGGTTCCGATGCTCCATATGTCTCTAAGCTGCGAGGTTAACTGGTCGCGTGTGAACTTTACCTTGCCGGTGTCGAGCCGTATGACATGCATTAGGGAGCCGTGATTGTCATCTATGCCCGGTGCAGGAATAAATTCATCGATATCTCCAATGGCACGGTTCATCTTTAAAAAATTCTGGCGCTTTTTTGAAATGATACTGTCGATCTTTTTCAACTGGTTAAGGCCGACAGCAAGTTGAGGTTTGGTCATGCGATAATTGAAACCGACCCGTACCACTCTGGTGGGATTACCGTAGATAAAGCCGAATGTTTTCATCTGTCGCACTGTCTCGGCAAATTCGGGATCGTTAGTCGTGACAGCGCCGCCCTCACCGAGTGTGGTCAGGTTTTTGTTCGACTGGAAACTGTAGCATGAAGCAGTTCCCATACCACCTACAGGAATGCTGTTGTATCGGGTACATACGGCATGTGCGGCATCATATACGATGTGTATGCCATATTTTTGAGCGATTTTGTCGAAACGGTCACAATTGCACGAAAGCCCGGCAAAGTGAACGGGAATTACAGCTTTTGTCCGGTCGGTGATACATGCTTCGACCGCATCCGGATCGAGATTCAGCGTAGCAGGATCGATATCGGCAAAAACAACATTGGCTCCTCGTGCCATCGCTGTCGTCGCCGAACATACAAATGTCAGCGGAGTAGTGATTACCTCATCTTCCGGGCCGATATCGAGCGCCATCATGCACAGGTCGAGCGCCGTTCCCGCAGAATTGACCGCAACGGCTTTTTTTGCGCCCTCGTGAAGAGCGAATGCCGCCTGAAATTCATTTTCTTCCGGCAGCGGAAAAAAGTTACCGCCCGGTCGAGCCGCTGCTGTAATGACGTTAGTTGCAGCCTGCGCGTCATCATCATCATATACCCCGCCAAGAGCGAGATAGGGTATATTTCTTTTTTCCATCGAATTCTGCCTCCCGGTAAATATTGATTACTGCATAAATGACAAAATTGTTGCGTGTATTGTTAATACAATCCAAAGTAATTAATCATACAAAAGAAATACCGGACATTCAATCTTTTTCTATTTTCTCTATATAGAACAAAAATTCAGTGTACAATTCCTTGACAACAACAAAATAAAGTAGCATATAAAACTATACCCATAATAAAACATACATCAATGCTTTTGAACAATAGATATTCAAAGACAGGGGGGAAACAATGAAACGCCGCACCTTTTTCGGAGCAACAGCGGGATCGGCCGCCGTACTGACCGGTTTACACGGCTGTTCACCAACAGATGACACCGAAATCAGGATTTACGATAAAAAATATAATGGGCCTTATGAAGGTCCTTACCTCAACAGAGTGGCGTTCCCCATCGGTGGCATCGGGGCCGGCATGGTCTGTCTCGAAGGCACCGGTGCATTTTCCCATGTCTCGGTACGGAATCAGCCCGATGTTTTTAATGAACCGTGCACGTTCTCGGCGCTGTATGTCAAAGGACACCCAAACGGAGCAAAAGTTCTCGAAGGTCCGGTTCCCGAATGGAAGATATTCGGTTCACCGGGTACCGGTAATGGCGCTGCGGGGACCAGTTTCGGCCTGCCTCGTTTTGAGGAGGCAAGATTTCTGGTACGGTTTCCTTTCGGTACGGTCAATCTCACCGATGACGAAATTCCACTCGATGTCACAATCACTGGTTGGAGTCCCTTTATTCCTGATGACGCCGATAATTCGAGCCTTCCGGTGGGAGCTTTCGAGTACCGCTTCAAAAACACATCCAAAACCACTCAGGATGCTGTTTTTTCTTATCACACCAAAAACTTTATGAAAGTTGGCAGCGAAGGCGATACTATCAAATCGATCAACGGAGGTTTCATACTCCGTCAGGATGGTACGGAAGAAAAACCTTATGACGAGGGCGCTTTTGCCGCTTTTGTCGATGACAAACAGGTCACCGTCGACCACTGCTGGTTCAAAGGAGGCTGGTGGGATTCGCTCACATTAGCATGGCGCAATGTCAGGGAAGGTATTCTCCTCGATAACCCGCCGGTTGAAGGCAAATGTCCCGGCGCCTCACTCTTTGTCCCGTTCACACTGAATCCCGGCGCTGAAAAAACGGTCAGACTTATGATCGCCTGGTATGTGCCGAAAACAAATATGCGGTACGGCAATGATCCTGACGGTGCGCCGCCGCCCGAAGACTTTGACAATGTCTGCTGCCCCAAAAGAAAATACCATAAACCCTGGTATGCCGAACGTTTCAAGGACGTTAACGAGGTTGCTACATACTGGCGGTCAAATTACGACAATCTCCGTGCCCAGACAAAATTATTCAGCGATACCTTTTACGATACAACACTCCCTGCCGAGGTCATCGAGGCTGCGGCGGCAAACCTGACCATTCTCAAATCGCCCACGGTTCGGCGACAATGCGACGGCCGTCTATGGTGCTGGGAGGGATGCAGCGACACACGAGGCTGCTGCCACGGCACCTGCACCCATGTATGGAACTATGCCCAGGCGATTCCGCATCTCTTTCCCGAACTCGAACGAAGCCTCCGAGACACCGAGTTTCATGAAAGCCAGGATGAAAAAGGCCATCAGACTTTTAGGTCAGGGCTGCCGGTGCGACTTATAGACCATAGTTTCCATGCAGCTTCCGACGGTCAATTGGGCGGTATAATGAAAGTCTACCGTGACTGGCGTATTTTGGGTGATACTGAATGGCTCAAACGTCTCTGGCCGCAGGTGAAGCAGAGCCTCAAGTACTGCATCGACACATGGGATCCCCGCGGTAAAGGTGTTCTCGAAGAACCGCATCACAATACTTATGACATCGAGTACTGGGGGCCGGACGGCCACTGTACGAGCTTTTATCTGGGTGCGCTGACAGCGGCAATCGAAATGGGAAACGCGTTGGGTGACGATGTCACTCAATATCAGACTCTGCTCGATAAGGGTAAAACATATCTTGAAACGGAACTTTACGATGGCGAATATTTCTTCCATAAAATTATGACGGATGGCCTCGATGCCGAATTCAAACCGCTCGATGTATCCGACAACGGCGAGGGCTACAGCGATATCGTTCAAATGCTCAATACTCAGGGGCCGAAGTACCAATACGGTACCGGATGCCTTTCGGACGGCGTCCTCGGGTTCTGGATAGCCCTTGTTTGTGGTCTCGGTGAAATTGTCGACCCGGTCAAAGTGAAAAGTAATCTCAGAGCAATCCATAAATACAATCTCAAACGCGACCTGTCGGATCATTCTAATCCGCAGCGCCCGGCATTCGCTCTCGGTAAGGACGGCGGCCTACTGCTCTGCACATGGCCCAAAGGCGGCGCTCTCTCGATCCCCTTTGTGTATAGCGAGGAGGTCTGGACCGGCATCGAATATCAGGTGGCTTCTCACCTTATGTTCGAAGGTATGGTCGAAGAAGGCCTCGATATCGTCAGAGTCTGCCGTGACCGTTACGATGGTTCGGTCCGTAATCCGTTCAACGAGTATGAGTGCGGCCACTGGTATGCCCGTGCCCTTTCAAGTTACGGCCTTTTGCAGGGACTGACCGGGGCGCGGTACGATGCAGTGGACAAAACGCTCTACATTGATTCAAGGGTAGGAAACAACTTCAGGTCGTTCCTGTCAACCGCCACCGGTTACGGTACAGTCGGGCTTAAGAACGGGAAACCGTTTCTCGATGTAAAAGCAGGTAAAATCGATGTGCAGAACGTTATGGTTTCCGGCACAAAAATGATGTTGTAAAAACAAGGCACAGAGGCACAAAGACAGAAGGCACAGAGATAAAAAGCGAAGAAAGATTCAGGGTATGTTGCAGGGGCAGATCCCTGTGTCTGCCCCTAATTATTAAGTGTCTGAACAATGATTTGCATAATTAAAGGATTGCTATGATTTTTTTTGTAGAAAAACTGCTTCGACATGACACGTCCGTCTGTTTCCGTGGTTTTTTATCCTGTAAATCGTGTTCATATCTTTTTCTTTTTTCAGGGCAGACACGTGGGTCTGCCCCTACAAAATCCTTGTACCTTATATCTTGTACCCGTATTCCCCCCCTTCTGCCTTTGTGCTTGTCTTCTTTCATTCACCGCATCAGCATCATCTTATGTGTCTCAATATATTCACCGGCTTCGATGCGGTAGAAGTATATGCCGCTGGCACAATCGTTTGCATCCCAGGTAATCGAATATATTCCGGCAGGATAGATATTGTAAATAGCAATATATATAAATCAATAAATATTCTTTGGTGGTTTTTAAACAAAAAACGGGCAGCCAAATGACCACCCGTTTTATTATATTATAAATCAGATATTCTTCAAGCAAAGTTCATGTTTTTCTTTTTGAACTTTTAAATCTTGAACAATCTCCTTACTTCCCGTTGTCGTAAGGAATCGCTGCAAGGCTCCTGTACATCTTCTGAGTCTTATCTACATCCTTCTGAGCGAGTTTGGAGAGTTCTTCGGCATGTTCCGGCATCGCTTTCTTAAGCACCATGTAGCGATTCTCACCGAATGCATATTCTGCAAACGACATCGTCGGTTCTTTTGAATCCAATTGAAGCGGATTCTTGCCCTGGTCTGCGAGGTCAGGATTATAACGGAACAGCGGCCAGTGGCCGGATGCCACAGCCTTCTTCTGTTCGCCGAGACCGGCAGTCATATTAATACCGTGGGCTATACAGTGGGCATAAGCGATAATGAGCGATGGACCGTTGTAGGCAGCCGCCTCGGCAAATGCCTTCACCACCTGATTGGGATTGGCACCCAGGGCAACCTTAGCGACATATACATTGCCATAGGTCATAGCCATCATGCCGAGATCTTTCTTTGCCAGAGGTTTGCCGGATGCCGCAAATTTGGCTGTAGCGCCGCGCGGAGTCGATTTCGACATCTGTCCGCCGGTATTGGAATAGACCTCGGTGTCGAGCACGAGCACATTAACATTGCGGCCGCTGGCAAGAACATGATCGAGTCCGCCGTAACCGATATCGTAAGCCCAGCCGTCACCGCCGAGTACCCAAACCGACTTCTCGACAAGATAATCGGCAAGGCTCAGAAGCTGAGCGGCGGTTCCGCTGCTGTTTCCTTTGGCTTCCAGCGCTTTTGTCAGTTCGGCTACATTGGCACGTTGCGCTTCGATACCTTCCTGCTCTGTCTGGTTCTGAGCGTTGATTTTTTCTGCGAGAGCTTTATCGACCAGTCCCTCGTTGACTGCTTTTTGCAGGTATTCACCGGCGAGCTCTTTAAATTTGTCTATAGTCAATCTGAAACCGAAACCGAATTCGGCATTGTCCTCGAACAACGAGTTGGACCATGTGGGGCCTCTGCCGTCGTCACGGGTCGTATATGGTGTGGTCGGCAGGTTGCCGCCGTAAATCGATGAACATCCCGTTGCATTTGCTATAAGCGCTCTGTCGCCGAAAAGTTGGGAAAGTAGCTTCACATAAGCTGTCTCCCCGCATCCCGCACATGCTCCCGAGTATTCGAAGAGCGGACGAATCAACTGACTGCCTTTGACCGAATCACGTTTATACAGCGAAGGATCCGTCTCGGGAATGCTGAGGAAGAAATCGTAATTTTCAGCTTCCTGTTTCCTGATTTCGAACTGACTGACCATATTGATTGCGTGACGGTCCGTTTTATTACCTTCCGCATCCTTTTGCAAAGCAGGACAGTTCCATACGCACATACCACAACCGGTACAATCTTCAGGCGCGACCTGAACGGTGAATTTCAAGCCCTTGAACTGAGGGCCTTTCGCATCTATGGATTTGAAAGCATCGGGCGCTTTTCCAAGCACCGACGGATCATATGCTTTAATCCTGATAGCTGCATGAGGGCAGACCAGCGAGCATTGGCCGCACTGGATACAGGTATCGGGATCCCACTCGGGAATCTGAACGGCGATATTTCGTTTCTCAAATTGCGTGGTTCCTGTAGGGAAAGTACCATCAATCGGCATTGCGCTCACCGGCAGCTTGTCTCCCTTGCCGCTCATGATCGTTGCCGTAACATTTTTTACGAAATCGGGAGCGTGATCGGGTACAATCGGAGGCATCTTTATCGTCGAGGTTACTTTATTCGGATATTTAACCTCAAAAACGTTATCTTTAGCTGCATCGACCGCGTTGTAATTCATCTGGACGATTTTTTCGCCCTTTTTGCCATAAGTCTTTTTTATCGCATCCTTGATTAAAGAAAAAGCCTGTTCTTCAGGAATTACCTTTGAGATTGCGAAGAACGCTGTCTGCATGATCATGTTGATACGAGCGCCGAGACCAAGCTTGAGGCCGAGATCGATGCCGTCCACAATCCAGAACCTGAGTTTTTTGTCGATAATCTGTTTTTGAACTTCCGCAGGGATTTTATCCCAGACCTCATCAGGTCCGAACGGGCTGTTCAGCAGGAATGTGCCGCCTTCGACAATCTCAGTGAACATATCGTACTTCTCGAGGAATGAGAAATTGTGGCATGCGACAAAATCTGCACGGTCGATGAGATAGGGTTTACGGATAAGTACCGGCCCGAAACGTACATGCGAAGTGGTAATCGCACCAGCTTTTTTCGAGTCATACACGAAGTATCCCTGAGCATAATTTTCCGTGTTCTCACCGATGATTTTGATGGTATTTTTGTTTGCGCCGACGGTGCCATCGGAACCAAGACCATAGAACATGGCGTTATAGCCCTTTTTGTCATCGATATGGAACGACTCGTCATAATCGAGGCTGGTACCGGTTACATCATCGTTGATGCCGACGGTGAAGTGATTTTTCGGTGTTTTCAGTGTAATATTATCGTATACAGCTTTAATCATTGCCGGTGTCAGGTCTTTGGAACCGAGTCCGTAACGGCCGCCGACGATAACCGGATAGGTATTAAATTTGGATTCGCCCGATCCCATTACCTCGCCGACACCGGTACGTACATCAATGTAAAGCGGTTCGCCGATTGCTCCGGCTTCTTTTGTCCTGTCGAGGCAGGCAATAACTTTAACTGTCGGGGGAAGAGCCTCAACAAGCGCATTCGAATCAAACGGGCGATAAAGACGTGCTTTAATCAGGCCGACCTTCTCACCTTTCGATACCAGATAATCAACCGTTTCATGGACTGTTGCGGTAGATGACGCCATAGTGATAATGACTCGTTCAGCATCGGGTGCACCAAAATACTCGAACAGTTTATACTGACGGCCGGTCAATTTTGCGAATTTGTCCATATACTTCTGAACGATTGCGGGAGTGGCATCATAGAATTTATTAATGGTCTCACGGCTCTGAAAGAATACATCCGGATTCTGTGCGGTTCCCTTAAGGGTGGGTCTGTCCGGGGTTAGCGCTCTTTTGCGGTGTGCTATGACAAGTTTGTCATCTATCATTGCCTGCATATCTTCAGGATTCAATTCCTCTATTTTGGCAACTTCGTGTGTGGTCCTGAAGCCGTCGAAGAAATGAACGAAAGGAACACGTGATTCAAGCGAGGCTGCCGTGGCGATCAGGGTAAAATCCGCCGCTTCCTGAACGCTTCCGGAAGCGATCAATCCGAATCCGGTCGACCGCACCGCCATAACATCGGAATGATCACCGAATATTGAGAGAGCATGGCTCGCAATCGACCGTGCGGATACATGAAATACCGTAGGAGCCAATTCTCCTGCGATTTTGAACATATTGGGAATCATGAGCAGCAGACCCTGAGATGCTGTAAACGTCGTACTTAAAGCCCCGGTGGAAAGGGCGCCGTGCACGGCGCCGGCAGCGCCTCCCTCTGACTGCATTTCGACAACATGGGGAATAGTGCCCCAAATATTTTTCAGGCCTTTCGCACTTCGTTCATCAGCCACCTCGCCCATTCCCGATGAAGGCGTAATCGGATAGATCGCAATAACTTCATTAATTGCATGCGCTACATTTGCCACAGCAGTATTACCGTCTATGGTTATCATTCTGCGACTCATACTATCTCCTTATCATGTTTATTTAAAAAATTACCAGGTGATTTTTTCAAGGGAAAATACGCCTGTTTGTATTGATGTATATGGTACGGGAACAAAAAATTATCTCCAGCATTATAAGATTCGTAATTTACAAAAAAAAAGAAATGAAGTCAAGGAAGTGATTCACTGGCAATCCCCTATTTTTTCGAAAATACGCAGGAATAAGAAAATAACCATCAACAGTGCTGACGATAAAGATATTTAGGCAGAAGGCACAGAGGCACATAGGCAGAAGGGAAAAACAGGGACAAGGGAATGTGTAGGGGCAAACCCAAGTGTTTGCCCTGGATTATTGTTTGTCTGAACCATTATTTTCTTGATTTGCCTGATTACTTGATTAAAAAAAAGA
>JAFGMP010000148.1 GCA_016927495.1 Candidatus Latescibacterota bacterium
AACCGGAGCGGCTTCTTCAACAGCAACTGGCTGGTTGGAGATGGTACCCTTGATGGTATCATGGCCAATGAAAAATACACCACGGCTTTTATCGGTATTATAAACTTTTACATCGAGACTGTCAGCATAAGCGCCGGTGTTATTATCGGTGTAAAGTCCATCGAAAGGTGTATTGCTGTCGACGATGTTTGAAGAAATCTTGAACCCGGCGGTTTCTCCGGCATACGCCAGATAACCTACTCCGGTGCCGTCAGGCGCCAGAAGGCCGAAAGAAACAGCACCCATATCATATGCCGGGACAACCGAGAACAGATTGGCATCCGGACCGATGTTGTATTTGTATGGCCCGATATTGTAATCGTTGCATACCCAGGGTTTGGGATCTGTTTCATGTTCATTATGGTCGAGAATGTAATCACCGTTGCCGTTAGCCCATTTATAGAAGTCGTCCTCGTCTTCGGATTCCAGCCAGGCAAGGGGATCGACCATCTGGTTAAGACAGGAACCATGGCTGTTGAAAAACAGATAACCGTTCCTAATGTTGTGGGTATCGGGACCGCCATTCATTTGGCCGCCGGCTTCGAGGTCATTCGGATCGTTCCACCATTCCGACATATCGAGCTGTGCTATGATACTACCTTCCATATCGATTACGATGAAATCCGAATTACCGTCAACATTGTGATAGGCCTGATCTACGGTATAAATATAGTTTTTGTCGGATACGGTTACCGGCGAATGGGAATCACACGCCGAAGACCACTGAGCATATCCGTTATCGCCAAAATCAGTCTGCATTTCGGCAGCGCCGTTGGGAACCCATTTCCACTTTGTCATAGCATCCCAACGTCCTTCGGTATATCTCACTCCCTGATAGACATAATCAAAATCATTCTGATCCATCCAGAGATTGTCGCCTTTTGCAAAACCGCTGGACAGGGTTACGGCGCATGTCTCGATGAGCGTGTCATCATCGGGGTCGTTTCCGATTACCCAACGCTGTGATTTGTTGTAATATATCGGATTGGCAAGCGGATTACCTTCTTCATCGACTTCCTGGAAGTCTTTTGTATGATAAGAATCATAAGCAACCCACTTTGCCATTCTTGTTTTTGCGCCAAAGGCATCATAAGCCCAAATGTAGTAGGTATATTCACCGGCTGGAACAATATTGCCGTCGTTATCCACACCTTCCCATTCAATTATATTGTTTCCCACATCACCAGCAATGTTTGTACTCATATACACGCAGGTGTCGATTTTATTGACATAATGCCAGCCCATAAAACCGTTCGTTGTAGGAGCAATTGTTTCAGCTTTGTCTTTGGTGTATACGAAAAACCACATTAATGCTTTTGTTCCGGATACTTTGACAGGAATTTCGATTGTCTTTCCGTCAAAAGCATATTCGATCGACGAAGCTGCAGATACTTTGAGAAGCGTGGGTGCAAAAGGAGCAGCAAAAACACTGGTAGCGCAAAATGCTAAAATGAGAATCATAAACAATACATGTTTCATTATACTTCCCCCTAGAAAAAAAATTTTTATCTTCTATCGCTTAACTACTAAAAAAAACCACCCCCTTCCAGAAATGCCACAATATTTTAAAGGTTTGAGATTAATTGCTAATAATTATGTATTGATATAATTAATATAGATAAATCACCAAAAAACAAGTGTTTTTTTTGTTAAAATATTTAATTTTATACTTTTCTATAGTCCATCCGGATTTTCGAATTGGATTTATCGCATGAAAACTGTAATTAATCTGTTGTTTTTATTTATGTTATCAATGCTATACAGTCTATTTCCACGTGTGCATTCTTTGGCAGACAGGCAACCTGAACGGTTGCCCGCGAAGGAGGAATTTGACTAAAAAAACTGCCATAAACCTTATTCACCGAAATGAAATCATCCATATTTTGTAAGTAAATGGTTGTTTTTACAACATTATCGAGAGAACTCCCGGCGCTTTTAAGAACCTCTTTCAGGTTGTTCATTACACAAACGGTTTCCTCTTCGATATTTCCCGTTATAAGCTGACCGGATGCCGGATCGAGAGCTATCTGACCGGAACAGAACACAAACTGACCGGCAATAACCGCCTGAGAGTACGGCCCGACAGGTTCGGGCGCTTTTTTTGTTTTTACTTCATGTTTTTCCATAATTTCACCTTCTGTTTATGAATGCTAATTTCTGTTTTTTTATTCGATTACTTTTGGAATTACAAAATGACCGCGGGCATGTTTGGGAGCATTTTTCAGCGCTGTTTCCTGATCGAGCGACGGTTTGATTTCGTCATCACGCATGACGTTTTGCACAGGCAGGATATGCGTCAGAGGCTCAACATTTTCCGTGTTCAGTTCTGATAATTTATCGAAATATCCCAAAATATTGTTCAACGTGCCGATAAGTTCTTCTTTTTCCTTATCGGTAAAAGAGAGTCGGGCAAGAGCGGCAACATTATCGACATCTTTCCTGGTAACCGACATACTACCTCCATATGAAATATATGCTTAATTGACATAATTATAACATGATTTAAATATATATATTCAAGTTTGTTTCATACTGTTTTAACTTTCTCATGCAGGCACAAGAGAAGCGTATTTAGGTAAAATATTCTTCTTTTGTGTGCCAAATAATATGGTTAGTTTAAGACTGTCTCCCGAACCGGAAACTGCGGTGATCTGTCCGCGGCCAAACTTGGGGTGCAGAACAAAGGAACCGATTTTGAACATACCAAACCCATCATATTCCGGCAGTTCCTGAGAATAATCCTCAAATGCAGTTACTTCGGGAGTTTTGACATCCTGTTTCGGTACATTACCATGTTGAGAGACCGTATCCGTATACGAATATTCATATTTCCCTGATGCACTAAATTCAATAACATCTTTCGGTAATTCATCAATAAAGGGCGACGGTCCTCCGCTGAAAGAGCCATACCTCTGACGGTATGATGCATAGCTCAAATGGAGAATTTTTTCCGCCCTTGTAATCCCCACATAAAACAGCCTGCGTTCTTCCTCGAACGTCTCCTCCTCTTCCAGAGAACGTGATAAAGGAAAAAGGCCTTCCTCAACACCGGCAATATAAACCGAAGGAAATTCCAAACCTTTTGCGGAATGGAGCGTCATTAGCGTCAAGGCATCACTGTCGGCATCCCAGGTATCAACATCGGACACCAGTGACACCTCGGCAAGAAATGCCGCCAAATCGTCCTCTTCCGATTCATTGACAAAATCACGCATAGCCGTAATGAGTTCGTTTACGTTATCAATACGGTCTTCGGCGTTTTCCGGGTATTCATTTCTCAGATAAAGCTCATATCCTGCTGATTCGGTTATGGTGCGTGCTATATCATAAAGACTGGCTTTTTGTTTTCGTAATTCAATGGCAGTCGATAAAATGCCGTGAAAAGATTGTATTTTTTGTATCATTTTACCACTTCCATACTCTTCAATACGATCGCAGGCATCCACAGGAGATATACCATTGTCTGCAGCAAAACGCACGATTGTTTCTATGGTTTTTGTCCCGATTCCCCTTTTAGGAGTTGTAATAGCACGCTCAAAACTTACCGAATCATATGCATTTACGACAAGCCTGAAATAGGCAAGTAAGTCCTTGATTTCTTTTCTTTCATAAAATTTCGTGCCCCCGACAATAATATACGGTATGGCACGGCGCCTGAGAATATCTTCGAATAGACGTGACTGTGCGTTGGTCCGGTACAGTATGACAAAATCTCTGAGTTTAAAACCTTTTTCTGTACGCTCGCTTTCAATATTTCTCACAATCCGGTCGGCTTCATCATGTTCGTCACGGCATTCGAACAACACAACTTTATCGCCATCAGGCCCATCAGTCCAAAGACGTTTGCTCATCCTCGATTTATTATTGACAACCACGGCATTCGCCGCATCAAGGATGTTACGGGTAGACCGGTAATTTCTTTCGAGACGAACAGTTTTGACGTTTTCATTGTCTTTTTCAAATTCGAGTATATTGCGAATATCGGCGCCGCGCCAGCTATAAATGGACTGGTCATCGTCCCCTACAACAGTTACGTTGCCGGTCGCCCCGCCGAGAAGTTTCATAAGAAGATATTGAGTATGATTGGTATCCTGATATTCATCAACAAGCGTATAAGTGAATCGATCCTGCCAGGTTTTAAGAGATTCGCTGTCTTTATTGAACATCTCCACCGGTTTGAGTAAAAGATCATCAAAATCGAATGCCCCCGAATTATACATCATTTCGTTATAGCGTCGAAACAAGTGTTCATAAGAAGATACTGCAGGCCCGGTGACAATCTCTTTCATTCTTTCCGGTGGTACGCCGTTATTTTTAGCTTTTCCTATAAGTCCCAGTATCTTTGAAGGGGCGTACTGGCTGTTGGACTCAAGCCCGGATTCTTTGAGGATTTTTTTGACGATGGAAATCTGATCATCGCGGTCATAGATGGTAAAATCCCTGCGAAAGCCCCATCTGTCCGCTTCACGGCGAAGAATTCGTACACAGATACCGTGGAATGTACCTATCCATAAATTTCTCGTGGAAATACCGATTAGCTTTTCCACTCTCCCGGCCATCTCACGTGCGGCTTTATTGGTAAATGTGACAGCGAGAATCCGCCAGGGTTTGGTTCCCCGGGAAACAATGTATGCTATTTTATGTGTCAAAACACGGGTTTTACCACTGCCCGCACCCGCCAGAACTAAAGTTGGTCCTTCAGTATGCTCAACAGCCTCACGCTGCTCTGGGTTGAGCCCGGATAAATCAAACATATGCTATTTTTAATATTTCCTCTCAGTTTACGACTCTGCAGCGAGCGTGTAACTCGGCACGGTCGCCGATCTCAATATGTTCACCCTTGAGTGATACCACAATCACAGCAGTCTCATTTGTCATTACATTAATCGCCTGGACTTCACCAAGCGGATTTTTTTGCCCTGTCGTGTTCGTTGAATCCGTACGTTCGAAAATGACGAAGCGGTCGCCGGGCCTGACTCCATCCACCGAGCCTTTATCAAGATACAGTATATCATTAACATGAACACTCAGCATCGGCTCATGGACGGCAAGAATTGTTCCTTTTATTGATACATCGGGTTTTACCCATGCATCAAATCTCGGGCCGGTACTGATACGGTAGGGCATAATAAGATCGTCTTTTTCCATCGGATCAAAGTTTTCGACCACAAGACATCGGGATTTTTCGTCGCCGACTGATATCACCTTCATCACACTTTTAACCCGTACCACAACACCGAGTTTTTTCCCCGTATCAGGATGCTTAACCCGATCTCCCACAGAAATCGCGGCAAATATATCATCGACTTTAACACCATTATTTTTACCGGCGTCTATTACTACAATATCAAATTTTGTGGCGCTTCTTTTCCCATCTTCTATATCGATAATTTTATTTTTGGGAAGATCGGTTACCTGTGTTATAAACCCCGTCCGTAAAAAGACCTTTTCGGTAAATACATTTTTGGGCTGTCTCAATTTTGCCACCATATTCGGATCATCCGACACCATTTCCTCAGAGTCAGTCGACCCGGTCATGGAAGCTTCGGAAATCAGCGGGGCAGCCGGAGAAAAAAGAGGCTGAGGTTCCGGAACCGGTTTTGGCGGTTCAACCGGCTCGGGCTCGACCACCGGTGCTTTTTCAACAAATTCCTCGACTTTGGGCATGGTTTCAGTCTCAAGAGCCGTCTGGACCATAGCCCTGAATCTGATAGTATCGCCGGGGAATATCAGATGTGGATTGATGATATAATCATTCTGTTTCCATACTTCCGGCCATTTCAACGGGTCGCCGAGAAATCTTTCGGAAATATCCCATAATGTATCACCTTTGACTATCAGATATTTTTCAGGCAGGTTTTCAAGATCGATTCCGGCAGTTGTTACCGCCTGCTGCGCGATTGCCGCCACAGCCGTTACTACGATAATCAGTGCAATTGTGATAAATTCCCGTTTCATGGCATATTCCTCCCTGGGAAGATCAATGCATAGACGATTGCCTTCTCTGACGTTTGTAGAGGCGCACCGCACGGTTGTGTTCCGCAAGAGTGCGCGAAAATATATTACCGCCTTTGCCATCGGCCACAAAATAAAGGTACGATGACTCGGCGGGGAAAAGCGCTGCAATCAGTGACTTTTTTCCCGGATTTGCAATCGGCCCCGGTGGTAAACCTTTATTAATATAGGTGTTATATGGTGAATCAACTGTCAGGTCTTCATCGAGAACTCTTCGTCTCACACCGAGTGCATATTGTATTGTCGGATTTGCCTCGAGGGGGCGTCCCAGTTTCATCCTCCGGTGAAACACCTGCGATACCAGCGGCCGTTCCTCGTCATTCCCAGCTTCGGACACAATCAGCGAAGCCAGAGTAACCACATCGTTTACCGACATATCCATATTTTTAGCCCGTAATTTCAGCGAATCATCGAACACCACAAAAAAATGATCGGTCATCCGTTTGATCATCTCCATAGGTGTCGTACCGACACGCACATAATAGGTATCGGGATAAAGGTAGCCCTCCAGTGAAACATTGTCAATACCAAGCTTTTTCGCAACATTATTATCGGATGCCAGATCGACGAATTCCGCCGAATCGATGTCCGCTGTTTTCTGCAGCGCCGATGCGGTTTCCCTTATGGTCAGCCCCTCGATGACGGTCACCTTAATGTCCGGCGGCGCCGGCGGATTCTGCATAAGAATCCGTGCGATCTCATCGGTTGTCATACTGCCGTCCAGCTTATGAGCGCCCGATTTAAACCGTCCGGAGTATCCTCTGAGTTCGGCAATCACCTTAAAAAAAAATGCGCTCCTGATCGCTCCCTTAGCTTTGAGGCTGTCTGCTATCTCGCCCGCTGACATCCCATGTTTAATTTCTATGGTATAGCTGTCCGAAAATCCTGACGGCAGATTTCCCCGGTACACCCATCCTGTAAACAAAACCACTGCACCGAACATCACAAAAGCGGCGCCAAACAGGCATTTCTGTATAAACCCGGTCATGGAATGGTTTTCAAATACTCCTGAAGCATGAGTGTTGCCGATATCCTGTCGACGGTCTTTTTCCTGCTTTTGAGCTTAACGCCGAGTTCATGCATCACCCGCTGCGCCTGCAAACTTGACATTCTCTCATCCCAGAAAATTACCGGCACGTTTAATTGCTGCCCGATTGTCTCGCCGAATTTCCGCACCTTCAGGCTTTTTTCGCTCTCTGAGCCGTTCATATTCAGCGGAAGCCCCAGGATAATCCTGTCGACTCCAAGCTCACCGGCGATTCGCACAACCTCAGACGGTATCTCCTCCTCGGTCGCGCACATCAGTGTATCGAGCCCCTGTGCAGTTATACCCATTTCGTCGGATACCGCAAGCCCGGTGCGCCGCTCGCCGTAATCCACCGCGAGTATCCTCATGAGCCGTGCTCACTTTTTTGCGCATCCGCCAGCAGTTTTTCATGCGCCGCAAACGCCAGACGGGGCATCGAGTCCAATCTATACCATCGCACATCTTCGGCATCGTCGCCGTGATGTATGTCACCATGCCATCTTTTTACCCTGAATCCATGGAGTATCGCATGCACGTGCATCGTTTCCATGCTGTTGTAAACACCCACGAACGTCAGATCATCGCCCACAAGGCCGGTTTCCTCCAGCAGTTCACGTTTGCCGCCCTCCTCGGGCGACTCGCCCCATTCGAGGAATCCGCCGGGCAGGCACCATTCGCCTTTTCGTGGCTCGACAGCCCGCAGAACCAGCAGAACATGGCCCTCGTTCAGCACCACAAGGGTCGATGCGGGAATCGGGTTGACATACAGCACATAGCCGCATTCGGGGCATACATGGCGGTCACGGCCCTCGTGAAACAGCTTGTCCACCGAGGCTCCGCACATCGGACAATATTTATAGTCAGGCAATTTCGGTTTCATAAAACCTAATATAATACTTTTTCAGGGAATAACCATTAATAATGATGCACCATGAAGGTACTGAAGTTAATGAAGTTTTTCTTCATG
>JAFGMP010000149.1 GCA_016927495.1 Candidatus Latescibacterota bacterium
CTGAAAATTATTGAGATCCGATTCATCGAGAAGAAAATTTGTAAATTTCTCATCTTGTACCTGGCAAGAACATGGCTTCGGTATGATTAATGATACCATTACCACCATACAGACAACTAATACAATTTTACCGGTTATCATGGATAAAAGTTTCATGATTTGCTCCTTTTGATTTTATAATTAGTCGAGAGTACCGATAGATGCTGTCCCTGAGTTTACATTCCATGTGCCGTTCGAGTATAAATCATCTTTGTATTCATCATTTATATCTTCACCACGCGGCACACGGGGTGAACTCTGATCAAGACGTAAACATGCATCATAAACTGAACTCGAATACCACCCAACCTGATGATAATTCCATTCATCTGATGAAATCCAGCCATCCGGGTTCGTTGTTCCTATAGGATCTATAGATTGATAATAAAACGGGCCACTGATCCTTTTCATATACACACTGGAAACTCCCAGCGCATTCGAATAAACCTGTACGACTGCTGCCATATCTTTGCAGTCACAATTATCGTCTGATAGAAAATCATATAATTCAAAATGTATCGATCCTGTTGATGTAGTGTCACAATGAGAATAGTCGAAATTGTAATCTTTATAATCACTTGTGTATGCGCCTGTTGTTATATTTTCAACAACCTGTGATGCGGTTGTTTCTCCACTTGCCCATGCGCAAGCGGCATCAAGTACTTCTGTCCAGGGTGTACTCATCGGAGTTTGTGGAGTTGATAATACCGTATAATACGTATGAGTTGTGCCGCCCAAAACTTTTGCCGGTGATTGAGTTTGCCCATCGACCTCGATGATTCTCCATGCCCATCCTATGGTTCGTTTTCCAACAGAACCTGGAACAGCATTGGAACTAAAACTTATGTTTGTGGCGTAATCGCCCGAAAATGTTACTGTAGTAGAAGTGAGCGTCCAATCATATTCTCCAACAGTTCTGAATGTTTCAATTTCAACATACTCAAAATCCTGATCCTCTTCATCACAATAAAACGTTGCCTTAACAGTTGGTGTCGTATCTTTTATATAACCGAACTTTTCATTCTCTGATCCGTTTTTATCGTCAGCCCGGCGATATCTCTGTCTAGCCGGTTGACTACCGATACGGCGATTTGATTCACACCCTCATCGAGTCTTATTCCGGTCAGTTGTTCTGCCCAAACGCCTGAGACGGTTACACTACTGAAAATCATTAGGTACAACAGTACGCGCTTTATAAGCATACCTCTCTTGAAAATGGTGTAGGTTTTGTGCCGGATAAGCGCCAGGTGTATAAAAATTTTAGACATATACAAATAATACATATTATTATAAGTCCTTATGCTATAAAATATACATCTTATTGAATTTGTCAATGAAAAATTTATTATACCAATAAAATATTTATATATCTTTGAAATATCTTATAAAATCTATTAATTTGATTGTGTGCGGTAACGTTAAGTTTCTATGTTATGGTAACTATGGTAATACGGTCGTTGTATGTATGGGGGCTATCCCATGTGGGTATAATGAATTATTGTTTGAACCATGATTTACTTGATTTCCATGATTTCCTGATTTGAAAACATACAATTAAATAAGCGGTGTAGTATAACAGTCTCTAATGCACATGAGAATCAAGACGAGGTTCTTTAATGAAAAACGAATCGAACCAAAGAACTCACTGGGAACATGAATATAATGTCCTTAAAGGAATCCGTATGGAGTATTCCGATGAAATTCCTCAGTGTGTGTCTTTGTTTGAAGAGATCATGGAAAAACAGAGCAACAGGCGGTCCGGTAAAAACGTATTGGATATCGGTTGCGGAAAAGGAAGAATCGGAATACACCTTGCAAAATCAGGTTATACTGTAACCGGAATGGATTATGTTCTCTCCGCCTTGAAGGAATTTGGCGAAATTGCCGGGTTTCATGGCCTTCAAAGCAGAATTTTGCTTATTGAACATGACCTTTTTACTTCATGGCCATTGGCAAACCAGTCGATAGACTCCGTTTTCGCGATTACAGTACTTAACAATTTTATCAGTCCGGATCAATTAAACCATTTCAAAAATGAATTATTTCGCGTCCTGAAACCCGGAGGTTTTCTTATCATCGAGTTTTACGTTAAGGAAGATGGGTATTATGGTAAACTTCTCGTCAATTCTCCAGACAAAAAACACGGAATCCTGATCGACCCGAACAACAATATGACATTCAAAATCTATTCGCACCACGAAGTGATCGAACTCCTGAAAGACCAATTCACTTTCATCAGAGAACGAACACATCGTTTTGAAAGCCTCAAATACGGGCTTACGTCTGCAAGAACCACACGTATAATCGTGTTTCGGAAATTCTATTAATCTTTCTCGTTATCCTGTCCTGAACCAAAAACTTTTTTCCAAAATCAAATATCTCTTTCTATTCCCCAAATATCCTGTCGAGAAATTTAATCTCGTCAACCACCTGAAAAGTTCCGCCGCCGTCATGCTGGTTATAACGCCAAACACGAATTTCCTTTTCCCCTGCATAGTAATTATATGCCGCATAGACAGTCGATGGTGGGCAGATATCATCCATCAACCCGACTGCAAAAAGAGCACGTGCCTTAGCACGGACTGCGAAATTTAATCCATCGAAATATGACAGCGTTTTGAATACAACATCGACTTTGTCACGGTGTATTTTAAGAAACCGTGAAATCTCTTCATACGGCATAGTGTCTATCAATTCGGTTGCACGCCGGTAATGGCAAAGAAACGGTACATTGGTGAGGACAGCCTTGATCGATGGTTCGAGGCCCGCCGCAGCAATGGAAATTCCGCCCCCCTGGCTGACTCCCCTGACAGCGATTTTTTCGGTGTCGACTATACTGTTTGACTTTGCAGCCTCTATCGCCCGAACAGCATCGGCAAAAACACGGCGATAATAATAGGTATCGGGATCATAAATACCCTTTGTCATAAAACCCGGATAATGAGGGCTCGAACCTGCTGGCTCCGGATCGGGAGTGTCTCCGGGCTGCCATGAACTGCCCTGCCCACGGGTGTCCATTATGAAATGGGCATATCCTGCCGAGGCCCAGATAAGCCAGTCCATAGGAAATCCTCGTCCGCCGCCATACCCGATATATTCGACAACACAGGGCAGCGACTTTTCTCTCCCACGCGGAACATTGAACCACCCTTTGATCGGCTGACCTCCAAATCCGTTGAATGTGACATCAAAAGTTTCAATGTGTTTCAGACCGTAATCGATTTTTTGGAAGGTTGCGTTGAGTTCATATTCACAAGTTTCGATAAGTGTGCGGCGCCAGAATTTTTCAAAATCTGCAGGTTCTGTACGTTCGGGTTTGTATATAACCAGTTCCTCCTCCGGCATATCAAAAAATGGCATCTGTGGCTCCTTTCAGGTAGGGTATACGGGATGTTAAATAAATGACTTTCCCGACCCCAATATCCGGTTATCTTATTTTAAATTTAAAATTTCCGAAATCAAGTATACGATTTTTACTCGATGTTTACAACAGCATGTTTTCTTGCTTGACATGACTATTTTGACAATGTATATTACATAACTTGAAAAGAGACGCGGGGTGGAGCAGTCTGGTAGCTCGTTGGGCTCATAACCCAAAGGTCGCTGGTTCGAATCCGGCCCCCGCTACCACTTAAAAGACAAAGACTTAGAGTAATTTCTGAGTCCTTATTTTTACACTTAAATAATTCATCCCCAACACTATCCCCAACATTGATTTGATAAACTCAAGGTATTTGATATAATATCAAGTGAAGTCATTGAACGGTTTCTATTCTTCTTGATTCCATAAAATTTATGAGATCTTCAAATTTGTATCGTACACTTTTCCCTATTTTAATGTAAGGAATCCCTTTACCAAGAAATCGTTCGTTTCTGAGTGTTGACAAAGCTCTTCCTGTAATTGTAGCTACTTGTTTCTCATTAAGGTACTGGACATGCTCTTTCATTATATTCCTCCTTGTTTTGACAAATGTTATCGATTGAGTTGTAAAGGATACATTGGATCGCAAAAAACATTTATAACGGTTCCTGACTC
>JAFGMP010000150.1 GCA_016927495.1 Candidatus Latescibacterota bacterium
GGAGAAAAAATGACTTCGAAAGAACGTGTTGTAGCCGTGATGAGTGGAGATATTCCCGACAAGGTTCCTTGGGGTGAGTTTGCCATCGATTTCGATACCGTGGGTAAAGTAATCGGTCACGAAACATATTACCGTGCAAAAGCGAAATCACAGATGGCATTCTGGGATGGCCGCCGTGACGAAGTTGTGCAAAGCTGGAAAGAGGACGGCATCGAGTTTTTTCGTAAACTTGACTGTTTTGATATCATCAATGTTACCGCAATGGCCAGCGGGATCGCTCCCCCGAAAGGTTACGAATGCGAAAAACCGGGAAAAATCAGCGATAATACCTGGGAATATCAGGATGGCACGGTGATACAATATTCCGAGCTTACCGCTGACCTGACCGTGGTATATGATCCTCATGCGGGGAAAAAAGTATACACACCTTCGGATTTTGAAAATGCTCCGGATGAAGAACCGGTGAATGAAAGCTGTTTTGAAGTCGTCGATGCTTTTATAGAAGAGTTTCAGAACGACCGCTATATTATCGGCCCGTGCGGTCATGAGGTGGGAATTGTGTTACTTGGCGGTAATTTTGAGACAGGAGGTGGAGGTTTTGCCCATGGCCTTATGCAGTATTATGACAATCCCGAGGCTGTCCGTGCCGCATACCATTATGAAGTGAGAAATAACAACAACAAAGACCGACAGTACATTCGCCGCGGCCAGGATGCCGTATTTTTCGGGCACCAGGATTTTGCCAGTACACAGGGCCCGTTTATCTCACCGGAAATGTTTCGAGAATTTGCCCTGCCGTCAATTAAAGAACGTGTGGACAATGTCCATAAAAAATTCGGTTTACCGGTCTTTAAACATGCATGCGGCAATAACACGAAACTGCTTGATATGTTTATAGAAGCCGGGTATGATGCCTATCAATCGATTCAACAGACAGCGGGTATGGATATTCTAAAGATTAAAGAAACGACCGGAAACAGCATGATACCATGGGGTGGACTCAATGTTGAAACGATTGTTTCCGGTACTCCCGAAAATGTACGGCAAGGAGTGAAATACGCCATGGATCATTATAAACCCGGAGGTAAATACATATTCGGAACATCCCATTCAGTCGCCGTCGGTACAAAATACGATAATTTTATGGCTCTGATCGATACGTTCGATACATATCGGCCGTACTGAAAGCGATTTATGATCGATCTACTTTCGAGGCCCGACCGTACTGACATCTATAGGCAAAAAACCCAGTTTAAGCGCCGGAGAATCGGGCGATAATGTAAAATCACCGTTTTCCGGATCGGCAAACAACGGATCGGCAATTTTCGAATGAACATCACGGCCCCGTGCTTTCCACTCTTCAAAAGTCCACTCTTTGAAACGAATTGAATCATTCTTCGGATTATAATAAAGATTGTAATCGCATTCATATGTCTGACCTTTTTGCCGTTTCCAATCGAACGGATTATATATATCGTAAGTATCATCATTCCAGTTTCCGCCTAATAACGGGCCCTCGGTCCAGTATACAATGTTATTTTCGAAGACAAAACTCTGATGCTCCTCCTGACGCGATCGTATAATCTGCCCTTCGGTTGAAAACGCGAAAATGTTATTCCTGATGATATTTTCACGGCCATAGTGCTGGTGGAATCCGCCGCATTTTGTCCGGTATACGATATTATTCTCGATTAACACATGAGTCGAACCCTCGTCTGTGTAAATTCCCCAACCGCCATAGCCGTGCGATGAAATATCGTGAAACACATTGTTACGTACCACAGTGCCGGGAGCAATGCCAAGAAGATAGATGCCACCCATATCCGAAAGCATGCCCTGGCCTACATCGTGAATATGATTGTATTCGATAATGTTGTGTGAACTGATACTCCGTGCATAACCCCATACCCAACCGATTGCTATGCTTGAATAATAGGTATGGTGAATATGGTTGTGCGCGATATGATTCCCGAAACCGTGCTGAATCCAGATACCGGTTGCTGCATGATGTACAAGGCCGATGTGGTGGATATGGTTATCGGTAATTTCATTTGCGCCGGTACGCACAAGCGGGTGATCGTACGTGCTGCCACCTCCCATGCGAATACCGCCGCCTCCGAGATACCCGAGTTCGTTTTGCTCAAACCGGTTGAACATACACCCCTCGTCACACTGAATCGCATAAGATGATATATTTTTTACCGAGCAGTCACTTATTGTGCAGTAACGGACGCCCTTCATGAACAATGCACCCTCGACTTCCGGGGCCGACTGACCGTCACCCACCTTTCCCGGTGGCAGCGACCAGTTGTTATGGCTGAATGTCAGATTACTGAAAACGATATGTTCAACAAACTTGTTCTCAGCCGGATCGCCTTCCATACGAATGATTTGAGTAGATACGGGTGCGATAATTTCAACAGAATCTATGGTTTCATCTTTTAGCGGCCTGTAAGAAAGTTCCCCCTTAACCTGGTCGAGGTACCATTCCCCCGGTTCATCAAAAGCCTCGTACACATTTTCCATATAATATCGGGTGCCTTTACCGGTATGGTCATCGGAATAACGATAACGGGTGGAATCAGTGAATGTCACGGTATTGGCTGATCCATCGATAGATTTGATATGCTGCCGTGAACTGACCCAGAATCTCGGAATAACGACCTCTAAATCTTCGATATTCTTCCACTCAGGATTGATATCTCCCGATGTGTAGCGAAACCAGTCAGACCGGGAATTCCACGGTGCACTACCCTTCAAGTCATAATCAGCGACTCGATAAAATCCTTCACGAGGAAGACGTGGACGGTTACGGGCTTCACCGTTTACATAAAGCTGGCGGAATTCCCAATTTCCCGTACGTACATCCGGAAGTTCCACAGTCCATACACCATCCGTATTCTCTTTCCAGCCGGTTATTTTTCTGCCGCTGCTGATAACAGCCGTTTCACCTGAGTACGAAGCATAGGTTACCGGACAGGCTTCCGTACCGGAATCTTCATGAGTCAGAATAAACGGTTTATCAAGTTCGTAAACACCTCTCCGGAGATAGACGGTTACCGGTTTTCGGAGGGCGCTACCAGCCTTTATCCGCCGTATCTCGTCACGGGCTCTGTCGAGTGTTGCGAACGGTTTAGCTTTTGTTCCTTCCCATGAGTCATTCCCCGAGGGAGCAACGTAAATAGCGGTCATATCAGTTGTGCTTTGAACTCCGCATCGCGAAGAGAGCGTAATGACTGTCATACAACAAACAAAAATCGAACATATAAAAAATCTGTACATAAATACCTTCTTTAAGAAGTTTGCGGTACATTTTTCATATGATAATAATAAAGCATTTCAACATCTGTAAACATACATTTTTTATGATTTTACTTTTTTATCATCATCAATCTATATATCAAATAATATAATAATGCTATTATGTCTTGCAATATTTTCCTGAATTTATTATCTTTATATGAGTTAA
>JAFGMP010000151.1 GCA_016927495.1 Candidatus Latescibacterota bacterium
GTGAATTCAAAAGAGTTAAAGGATTGAAGACAGTAGACTGGGAAAAACAGAATAAACATTGAAAAAAAGTGATAATGAATTAGATTAAAAAGAGCATCGATTCTGATAATCAGTGGTTATGGATTCCGCGATAAAGGTATTAACACAAGAATTATTGAATGGATTTACTCCTCCGAGCGACATAAAATAATTATCATTCATCCTAAACTAAAAGAACTTAGTCAATCGGCTCGCGGTGCGATTTCAAATAAATTGGGACATTGGCTTAAAACAGGGAAAGCTCATATTATTTCAAAACCAATTCAGAAAACGAGTTGGCAGGATGTTTTAAAATACATTACAAAAGGAAATGAGAAAATTGTCTGAACCTTGATTTTCATGATTAAAGGATTTTCATTATTTCTTTCACAATCGAGTGTATCAGAATTTAGAGTTTTTAAAATCAAGTAATCAGGTTAATCAGACAAATCAGGGTTCAGACAAAGATTAATGTAATAAAAAAGAAATCCGTGTTATGCCCGTTGTGATGCTTGTTCGGCAATTTTTTTTATAAGAGTCATTTGGGGATCTGATTCCGGTGTATTATCATATAATTCTTCAGCCAAAGCAGCAAGCCGCGCAAGAGTCTCACGCTGTTGAAAAATGATACGTTCGGAGTTTTTAAGGGATCTGAACATATAGTCGATTTTCTCGTTAACAAATTTCAAAAGCCGGTGTTGTTTTTCAGGAGAAAGATGAAATTGTTCATCGAGAATTTCGAGCATACCGATATGAAGAGATTTGTAAAGAAGTACTACATCTTCCGAATTAATGAAATTCTGGCAAATTCTGATAAAATCTATTTTTTTAACAAGATCCTCGATATCGAACGGTTTCATGATATAATCGAAAGCGCCGAGGCGCATAGCTTTTATTGCGCTGTCCAGTGAGGCATATCCCGTCATCATGATGATTTCCATCGTAGGATCATGGTCGCGTGCATATTTCAGAACTTCCATACCGCCTTCATCATGAGTGCCATCGAGTGAGGGCATATTTTTATCGGTCAGAATGATGTTATATTCGTTTTCCCCTATCATTTCCAGCGCCGGTTTCACAGCGTATGCGTCATCGTACGAATATCCGTAATGGTCAAGCGCTTTGGCAATCAATTGCACTAAAGCCTGTTCATCGTCAACAATAAGGATATTGCCTTTCATATAGGAACCTTTTCAGCTTAATTATTATTATGTAAGAATTTCCCCGGATTTCTATATCGGAAAATATTAATTCCCCACGACTTTAGATGTATAATATAATAACATATTTTCCCGTAACATCAATAATAAAGTAATCCGAATAACATGCAAGCATAATTTACCAGCAGCCCTTTACTTTTGCATTTCCTTTTCTTCAAGCCCTGCAATACGATCTTTTACGGTGGCAATTTTCGGAAGTCCGTTTTCCGGCGAATCGAGATAAAAGAAAGCTGTGGCCGACCAGTCGTCCCTCCGGTAAAAATTAGTCCAGCCGTCAGGAAGCGATGCATCGTCAAGACGTTTCCCGTCACCCTCAAGGAGCCGTATAAATCCCTTCTCCCCGGCATCGATGGATACCGGCTTGATGGAAGCGCCCTTTTGAAGTTGTTCGAGAACTTCCTTTTTACCTGTTCCCCCGATCTGCTGCATGGTTATACGGCAATCCGAATGGAAGTATATCGGATCATTAATATGGTATCTGTAAAAACCGAACATTCCTTTTTCGCCGTCGGCAATAAGACAGCCCTGGTATGTATGATTATATACGCCCTGTCCCCATGCGGTTCCGATGTAATCTTCAGTCCCTGTGCCGGCCAGGGTAGGATGTTCGGAGTCGCCGTCCAGATAGGCCTTGAATTCGCCTTCACCCCACCAGCCCACATTCCCTGGATTGGTGATAACTCCGATATGTGTACCGATAAATCTCCCCGAACCTTTAACCGACGGTAGGATCTCAAAATCCTGTGCGATTGTTGTACGGTGCTCACGGCTCCAGTAGGCATGAAAATACAGGACATCGTTTTCATGGGATTCACACAGGATGAAATTAACATCATAGAATATGTGAGATATATCCTGATCCGAATCGTTGGTTACGGTGATTTTTGCCGCGGTTCGAAACGGCATGGGAATAGAGCAGTTGAACGAACGCCCCTCCGGATTGGAAAAAAGTTCATTTTCAAATGCCAGCATGTGACCGTGAATATCGCAAAAGAAATCCCCGAGAGGCGCAGACACCGCCGGTGTAGCTGAATTATCCCAGAACATTTCGATCCTGACCGAGCGAAGGCTGACCGGGTCACGTTTCGAGATTGTCATCCAGATACGGTGTACCGTTCCGCAGCCCTGTATATCGAGCAGAGTCTTTGTTTCCCCGGCAGAAAATGTCTCGAAAGCATGACCCTTCGCACCTTTATTCGACATCCCGCCCCGTCCCTTTTCTGCGGCAGGATTCTCGAAACTCGACCACCGGGTTTGAAATTTTTCACCTTTA
>JAFGMP010000152.1 GCA_016927495.1 Candidatus Latescibacterota bacterium
GTTACGAAGTATTTCGTATACTTTATCCATACCAAAAATATATATATGAAATATACTAAAATCAAGTATTTTCTATAAATTCAAAAAAATGGGTGAGAGTTGCCCTCTTTTTTATTTGCCTCGCCGAACATTCGATCTTTAGTTTTAATACCTTAATTGGTTATAAATTATACAACCCTGTATAACTTATAACCACCCAGTTTATACTTTTCTGACTTCGATATAACCACAAGCTTTTAATTAATAAAGCAATACACGCAAAATAAAATATTGGCATGCAAATTGCTCTTTTTCCGTGATGGAAAACTGCGATAGTGCCGATACACCCCAGTTCGGCTTCAGGAACTGAAATAATACTATCCGATATGTTTGTTTTTTAAATAGCCAGGAAAGGATGTATCGTGAAATTTTCCATAAAAATTTTGTTATTGGTTTTTGCTATTGGCTGTTTCAGTTCAATCACAGTTTTTGCATATGATTTTTCATCAGAAGATATCCAGTTGAATCTCGATTTAGTATGGACTTCTGTTGCAGCTTTTCTCGTATTTTTCATGCAGGCCGGATTTGCTCTGGTGGAAACAGGTTTTACACGGGCAAAAAACGCCTGTAATATCATTATGAAAAATCTTCTGGATTTCTCAATCGGATCGCTCATGTGGTTTCTGTTGGGTTTCGGGCTAATGTTCGGAGGCGGTGGTAACAGATTTTTGGGATTGACACACTTTGCTGTTTCCGATTACGGCGATATCAGCAACCTAAACTGGACTTTCTGGCTATTTCAGTGTGTATTTGCGGGAACAGCAGCCACAATTGTGTCCGGCGCTATGGCGGAAAGAACAAAATTCACCGCATATGTAGCTTACAGTGCTGTTATCTGTTCGGTGATTTATCCGATAAGTGGACATTGGATTTGGGGCACGTCTTCAGAAATTGGCAGCGGATGGCTTGCAAATATGAATTTTATCGATTTTGCCGGTTCAACTGTGGTGCATAGCTGCGGTGGATGGCTCGCTTTAGCCGGTGCCATTACTCTGGGAACACGAACCGGGAAATATGGTCCCGGGAAAAAATCAAACGCTATTCCCGGCCATAATATTCCGCTGGCAGCGCTGGGAGTATTCATCTTATGGTTCGGGTGGTTCGGTTTCAATCCGGGTAGCACAACCTCAGCCAATATTTCAATCGGTTATATCGCCATGACCACAAATCTCGCTGCAGCCTCAGGCTCACTTGCCGCCATGCTCACATCATGGGTACGATTCAAAAAACCCGATATATCGATGAGCCTGAATGGTGTTCTCGCCGGGCTTGTAGCTATTACGGCAGGGTGCGCAAGCGTGACTATGGCCGGAGCTATCCTAATAGGGGCATCAGCAGGTATACTCTGTGTAGTTTCGGTTGAACTCATCGATAAAGTCCTCAAAATCGATGACCCAGTCGGCGCTGTTAGCGTACATGGTGTATGCGGTGCATTCGGAACGCTCATGGCCGGTATATTGAATACACCCGGCACTCCGGGATATAACGACGGCGCCGGCGTTCTTATACAGTTGATCGGTATACTGGTAATGTTTGTGTGGGCGTTCGGATCCGGTATGATTCTGTTTAACCTCATTAAATATACCATTGGTCTCAGGGTATCCAGAAATGAGGAGCTTCGCGGACTCGATATCGAGGAACACGGCAACGAAGCATATCCCGGTTTCCAGTTGTTTATTACACAATAACACTGATAAGATTGCCGAATTGAACATTTCAATTTCACGAAACATTACCTAATGATAAAATGAAGGAGTATATAAAAAATGAAACTTATTGTTGCATATATTCAGCCGGAACGGTTAAACGATGTCAAACGATCTCTCTATGAGGCTGAAGTATTTAAAATTTCGGTGACCAACGCTCTCGGTTGCGGCCAACAGAAAGGCTATCACGAGTCCTACAGAGGTGTGGATATCGAAGTGAATCTGCTTAAAAAAGTCCGCCTTGAGATCGCTGTTAATGAAGACTTTGTCAAACCCACGGTCGATGCGATTATTAAAGGCGCCAGAACGGGTAACATCGGGGACGGCAAAATATTTATCCTCGACCTTCCCGAATGCATCAGAATACGAACCGGTGAAACCGGGGGTAATGCTATCGGGTAGAAACAAAATAAATACCCTATCATTTCAGTACACACCATACATCCTTTGTTTTCAGGTCACGGCCAACCTGATACATTTTACCGAATGCCCGAACATCGAGTATAACACGATCATCACCTGCAGCGAAATCGCTTGAATATTTAACCGATACATCAGGTGTTTTTGCACCTTTATACGGAACCAGAAGCGTCAGAAATGTTGCCGGCATTTCATCGTTATGAGTGCAGCGGAATGCCTTTCGCTGGGTACGGTGTCCGTAAGACCATGCAAACCATCCTTCTTCCTCCTGAAGTTTCACCGGATCATTCGGATTCATCCATACCAGTACATTTGCATCATCATAAGCCGTATGGGCATTGTTATGTACCTGATCGATATTTACATCTCCGACAGCAAGCTGAAAATGAAGGTCGAGTGTGCCCTTCGAGCCACCGATAGCTTCATCCAGCAGGACAAAAAATTGTTTGTTCACAAACCAGACTGTGCGACGGTGTGTAAGGTTTTCATAAGATTTATTTTCCACCGTGACCGCATCGATATTGTTCGAAGTATACCAGAGTAGCTGTTTGGCATCGACCTGAGAATTGTTACCATCGAGCGTAAGAGTCTGGTGTACTTTGGTTTGACGGTGCCATGCCCGTTTTTCGGGATCATGGCCGTAGGTATAAAAGCCGGTGTCGGTCATCAGCCATCGGCCGTACGCATACAGTTCGAATGTACCATTATCCGGCTGATCGTGTGAGGAAAGCGGTGGCGGTGAACAGTGAAGCGCAAAATAAATCTGTTCCGGTCCCCATGAATCGCGGATTACATACATACCTGCTTCGGTGAATGCATAACTTTTCTCTTCCGGAAGGTTATCGTAATCGAGGTTTGCACGGGCGGCATATTTCGGATCACCGAACAGTTCAGTCGCTTTAATGAGGTGACTGTATAACGACCATTGGGTACGGCTTCCTGTAACCGGGTAGGGTCTACTCACATCCCCGAACATCGCCCAGCCAAGATCCGGTGTGGCGGCAGCGAAAATATAGTCATACATCTTTTGCACACGGTCTGTATAATCCTCAGGAATCGGAATTCCCATTGCCGTCATATGTTCCATGATCTCGACCGCATCCCTCAGTACACCGACATGGTAGCCTGCTGACCATTCACGCTGCACACCATCCGAAGTCGTCTGGGCAAGCAGGTTCTCTCTCGTCCGTTCAAGCGAAAGCTCCGCCCAGCGCCTTGATTCGCTGAATTCATTAAATTTGTTCACAATATTCATAAAGCCACGCTGTTCGAAAATTGCTTTGTTATGTATCACACCCATGGGAATTTTTTCCGTTTTTACCTGATGGTCATATATACTCGCAAGGAATACACCGAGGAATTCGGGTGTAAATGATTCCACATGAACAAACGTTTTAAAAACACTGCACATGTTGGTCGCCCGTATACCGGTTTGAATATCCAGCCAGGGGAAACCCCGCCAGGTTGTATAAACCGGATGTGTGATATCACGGTTTTCCAGCGGGTGTTTGGATATCCAGTCGGCAGTCAATTCGACAAAAGCCTTCGCATATTTCTCGTCGCCCGTTTCCCTGTATGCATCAGCCAGCGGCAGAGCCCAGTAAAACCGGTATATAGCGGCGACCCATTCGATGTCGCCGCGCGGGTCCCACTGCCAGTCTACATTTTTGCCGTAATCGGCAGGTTCGTACGGTCCCCACTGGAAAATGTGACTGACTATATGGTCTGCTATCGTGAAATCGTGATTTTGGTCTTTAGTTGTATTTTCAGATAACGGGTACATTTGGCGAAAATATTTCAGCATTTCTGTAAGAGCATCGAACCGTCTTCCCTGCTCGTAAGCAGATTTCACCGCCTCAAGTTCAGGACTGTCCAGATCAAACTTTGATAGAATTTCCTGTGGTTTGAGAGAGTATAAAGGTATGTCATAGTTTTGTCCAATTGTACACTTGCACTGAAAACACAGTATCAGGAAAAATAATACTACAGTTTGAAAATTTAACCGAAACATTATATCGACTCCCTTCATTTTCGGAAAAAGATGAATATATACGTTACTCAGAAGAAAGCAGTATTTATTGTATATGTTGTCAAATGAGTTTTATCATACCCATCGAAGTAATTTCTCAAGCCGGTTTTTATCTAATATAGAATTCTTGCTCATGCAAAGAGATATCTCTCTGTTCTCCCCAATAAGCCGCCTCAGTTCGGTGGTTAATACCCGCATCCGGTCATACGTCGGAATATCGAAACTTTCTTGTCGTTCACTTAATCGTTTTTGACATCCCGGAGGCAGAGGAATTTCGGCGCCATTTTTAAGGTAGTCGCTCATTATGACAGCACCATTTTCAAACATGACCATATGTCTTTCCGTGTTTTGTGGATTTCTTGTATCCCAAACAAGCGTTGATTCGCTCAACATACAGAACCACCTTGCCCTGCGTATCATAAAGGAACCGTGCAGAATAACACGCTCAAGCGATGAAACCACAGCCTCAGGCGTCCATACGAATTCACTTGTTACCGAAGAATCCATTACATCCTCATCAACCCGATCCGGGTCATCTTCACAGGCATCATCCGCACTATCCGTTTCGAGATCAGCTATGTCCGCCTCGAACCTCTCATGCCATAATACCGAACCTAACCGCATCAAATGTCGTATGGTTGCATTGTTAATGAAAAAATCAGTGTATTTGTCCTGAAACATTGTAAATCCATCAAAAAAACAGTCTATATCAGGTACATATTCACCCGGTATATTCAGCGCCGTAGAACAAAGATTTTTTATATCGATTTCATCCGGACAAACCTGATATTTCAACAGATGTACAATAACCGGTAAAGATTCCAGAGTTTCTTTCGAAAGCAGGGGGCCGATCGTGTGTTCTTCATCCGGTCTTTGTGAAAATTGATTCATAACTTTCGTACCAAACCATATTTTACGGTTCCGTTTCCGTAATGATACATTATACGGGGGTGTGTTCCGTTTGATTTCGTCCGATTCGAGAAGCGCCGCTTCCAGGGCCGAATTCGTTTCGGTGACTTCGATATTAACAGCCTGGGTCAGCATTTCAAGTATGTGTTCGGAATGCTGCGTTTTGTTTTGGAAGTAACTGTTGACACGGCGTTTTAGCGATTTCGCTTTCCCGATATACAGGATATCGCCGTTTGAGCGGAACATCCGGTAGATACCGGAAGTATCGGGAAGTCCAAGCCGAATTTTGGACTCCATCGGATATGCCCTGCCTGTCCGTGACGAGGCAATTGTTTCAGCGAGCCAGTTTCGCAGTGCATCAAGAGTTTTAATACCGCATTCTTTTTCCAGAAGCGTAACGAGTTTACACCAGATGAAAACGGTTGCGGAAACGTGATGACCGGCACGTCTCAGTTCATGTACCGACAGGCCGAAATACCCGGCAATAGCCCGTATACCTCTCCGCGGCAGTTCAGGTAGCAAGCGTTTGGTTATTTCATGTGTACAGATTATTTCGAATGGGAAGATTGTATCCGGTACGTTTTCTTCGATAAGTTTTTTGAGATATGGCTCCTCGAAACGAGCGAAATGGATAATCGCCGGGCATAATTCCATACCGTTTGCCTGTATGATATTCTGTGCCGATCGGCAAAGTTTTTTCCGGATAGTGTCCGTCTGATAGCCTGATTTTATCAGTTCACTGGTAATGCCGGTAATCCTTTCAACCTGCCGTGAAATTTTTACATTGTCAGGCAACTTTACCAAATAGGAATTGACTTCAAGCGGTGGTCTGTTCGCTCCATTCGAACCGTAAACTTCTGCCCAGCCAACTTCCAAAAGATTATTTTTATCAGGATTTGCTCCTGTCGCTTGACAATCGATTGCGATAATGCTGAGATTTGAAAGTTTGTGTGACATATGTTGAAATTCAATAATTTGTAAAAACAAAAAACTCGTATTTTAAATTCAAACGATATTATAATTATTTACACACCCAAAAAAGTATAATGGGGAAAAAACCTGAACCATAATTTTTCTTGATTTTCTTTAAGTGCATGATTAAA
>JAFGMP010000153.1 GCA_016927495.1 Candidatus Latescibacterota bacterium
ATCGTCTTTGAAGACTTTACAAATGGAGTAATTAGAACAACTTAATTTAGTACAAATTCATTTTGGAGTTGACTTTTATCATAGGAGTTGACTTTTATCATAGGAGACTATTCATGATTATTGACTGGTTTTTGAATTTAAATCATGTTCACCAGGCATTGCTGGCGACACTCTTTACATGGTTTGTGACTGCTCTTGGTGCAGGACTGGTTTTTTTCTTTAAAAGTATCAACAGGGTTGTTTTGGACGGTATGCTCGGATTTGCGGCAGGTGTTATGATCGCCGCCAGTTTCTGGTCTCTTCTTGCTCCGGCAATAGAGATGGCGGGTGAATCGAGCCTGCCCGAATGGATTCCGGCAACAACTGGTTTTCTCATGGGTGGAGCATTTCTGCTTGCAGTTGATAAAATCTTGCCGCATTTACACCTCGGACTCAAAATGGAGCAGGCCGAAGGAATAAAAACAAGCTGGCAAAGAAGCATTCTTTTGGTGCTTGCCATTACCCTGCACAACATCCCTGAGGGGCTTGCTGTAGGTGTGGCTTTCGGTGCGCTGGCGGCTGATTTGCCTTCGGCATCACTTGCAGGAGCTGTAGCTCTTGCTCTGGGTATCGGTATTCAGAATTTTCCCGAAGGCGCCGCCGTGTCCATACCGCTGCGTCGGGAAGGCTGGTCACGTCTTAAAAGTTTCTGGTACGGCCAATTGTCCGGAATTGTGGAACCCATAGCAGGAGTAATCGGTGCGGTCGCTGTGATCTGGATGCGCCCCATACTGCCCTATGCGTTATCATTTGCTGCCGGAGCGATGATTTATGTCGTTGTGGAAGAGGTAATACCAGAGTCACAGATGGATAAGAAGACTGATATTGCAACTATCGGGGCAATGCTGGGATTTGCCGTAATGATGACTTTGGATGTGGCGCTTGGTTGAGGATTTCACGTAAATTTATTATTATTGGGTAGTTTGCCCTGATGCCAGAGTCACTTTGGTCCAGAGTTCAAGAGGATTGAGCATTCCTCCTCCTCCCGGCATCATTCCTCCGCTGCTACCCATATTCCTGTCTCTGCCTCTCATTTGCTCACGGCGCTTAGCTATCATTTCGTCCATTTTTCGTTTATCAATCTTGCCTGTTTCAAATCCGATTCCTATCCCTCTTTCAAAGTTGGCGCCGATTGCATATGGACATGTCTTACTGGAAACAAGAGGAATTTTAATCTCGTAAATCAGATTTCCTTTCGGCATACTCATTTTAACGCTGATACCTGAACTCTCGGCTTCTGCAACAGACATGGTAAGTCGTTCGCTTTTACCCGGTACTATGACCTCAACTTCACGTTGCATTTCTTCGATTCTTTTAGTGAACAGTTCCGATTCTTCCTTCATACCGGGTATTTCCCCGCCGCGGGGTATCGGTGATGACATCATATCATCCTGCATCGGCATCATATCATCCCGCATTCCGAGCGGGAAGTGGATTCCGAATTTTTTATCCTTACTTATTTTCGGATCGAACCAGACGGTAAATCCAAGGCTCATTATCTGACGATTCAACATTTTATTCCGCGAGTCTAACTTGATGTAAAGATCACTGTTGTCGTTTAATAAACTGAGGTCGATTCTCGTGTTTTCGTCATAGAATTCAATATAATTTCCCCAATCGGAATCATCACCGTCGATTACAATATCTCGGTTTTTCCATCTGCTTTCCAGTTTTGGCTCGCGGCAACCGGCTAAAAGAGGTATTGTGAGGGTAAAAAGTAATAATAGCAATACTAATCTTTTCGGTTTCATGGGGATTCGATTCTCCGGATTTCAGGATAGTATAAGTAAATTTCTTTTATTAACAAAGCAAAAACCAGGTTGCGCCCACAAGAGTATGTTCATTTATTCGGTATATGTCTTTTTACGAACAGATATTGGTAAGCTAAGACTGCAAATTCCCTCTTTCATGAGTTTCATTCTATTTGAAAAAAGAAATAAGTGTCGGGGAAGAAATTGGTGTGATATCTGACAATGTATACTCTTTGAACGCAACCCGGTTAAAAAAGGTGATTTTTCAATTATGCTAAAGAGGTGTTTTCATTAGTTTGGACAGGGGAAAGATCAAAAAGGTTTAAAAGAATTATCAAGTCGAAAAAAATTTTTATTGACAATCAAAATTTAATTTTCAATACTGAATTGTACCGTTTTTCATTAACCAATTGTTGTATGTTTTGAGTTGTTTCTCATTAGGAGTGTCATCGTATTTTTACGAATTAATTCTCTCCGGCAATTCTCTCGGGAAACATTCGATATAGTGTTTATTGGCTAAATTTTCCAGGAAGTTATCCCGGGGAATTTTTAATTTTTAAATAACGGTATTTCGTTGAAATGTTGTGTCGATGATCTGTTCTTTGGCTGTTTAATATAATCGTCAGTAGTGATTAATTATTTTGTTTATGAAAAATAGTATAATTCACTGATTAAGGTTAAACATTATGAACTGCCACCCCCTGAAAATCTACATATTCTGCTGCTCCACAAGTATCGATACCGAAGAACTAACTCGTTCTATAAACGAAAACAGTACTGAAGAACTGAAAGTTATCAGTTTGCCCTGTTCCGGGAAAGTTGATGTTCTCTATCTTCTTAAAGCATTTGAAACAGGCGCTGACGGAGTCATTATCATAACATGCGCCCAAGGTGAATGCCGTTATATCGAAGGAAATCTTCGCGCCCGGAAACGTGCTCAGGCAGTCGATACGTTATTACAGGAGATAGGATATAATCAGGGACTTATCACCGTTATACGCTTGCAGGATAAAGGATTACAGCAGGTTATCGACAATATTGAAGTCTTCAGGACAAAATTAGTGGATATGTTGCATAACGGCGTAAGGCAACCGGTTAATTCATAAATTTAAATATAAAAAAGTAGTTATTAAGAATATCGATACCGATTTATAGTTCTTTGACGGAGATTACTCCATGAAACCTGACAGTAAGCTTGCTCAAAGTATCGAAAACGGTGATTTCATTATTACTGCGGAATATTTGCCACGAATCACTGCGGATAAACAATCGGTCGATTCGGTTTTGAAAACTTTAGGGAATGGCCTGACCGCAGTTAATGTCTCTGATAATCCTTATGGCGTAGCGCTTTCCAGTCTTGCTGCATCGGCCGGTATGGCTACAAATGGAATTGAACCCATATTTCAGATGGTCACGCGGGACAGAAACCGTATCGCCCTTCAATCCGATCTGTTGGGCGCCGCATATCTCGGTATAAAAAATGTGCTTTGTCTTTCCGGTTATCATCAGACACTGACAGCAAGTTCCGGGTCTGCCAATGTATACGATATCGATTCGATACAGCTTCTTGCAGCAGTCACCGGTATGAATGAACAGAGGGTTTTGATCAACGGCGCTAAAATCGGGGGTGAATTTTCCATGATTGCCGGAGCTGTGGCGAATCCGTTTCTGGAACCTCTTGAACTGAACATCATCAGACTTGCCAAAAAGGTTAAAGCCGGTGCACAGTTTATTCAGACTCAGCCGGTGTTCAATATCGAAAAATTCAGATTATGGATCGAAGCGGCCAATCAGGAAGGAATCACTGAAAAAACAGCCATAATACCGGGAATATTACCTCTTAACTCTTTTGAAGAAGCTGAAAGGCTTCGTGAATTTTATACGGATCATATAATACCGAATGAGATCATCGACCGATTGAGGTCGGCAGGGGATGATACAATTCAAAAAAACACGGGATTGGCAATATGTTCCGAAATTATTGGTACTATCAAAGACATTCAGGGTGTTTGCGGTATACATATTTTGTCCGGCGGTAAAGAGGATCGTGTGCCGGAATTGCTTGATATGTCAGGATTGTAGGGGCAAATATTAAATAGAAAACTCAACGCAGGAAACCATGCCGGAAAAATATCATATAAAAACCAGTCCGGTTCCGCCAAGGCTGCCGCGAATCGGTAAATACGGTGTTGTGGACTGGCGCGAGGACTGTGCCGGATGTCATAACTGCGTGAAGCGGGCATGCATATACGACCGTCACAGGCAGGAAATGGAGTATATCCGTAACCTCAGCGATGTGAATGCACTGTTTTTCGACTGCATGGGATGTTTCAGTTGTGTGCAGGACTGCACGAAGAATCTGCTGGGGATGTCCATAAATCCGGTGTATGAACGTTTGGGAAACGAATACTGGACACCCGATATTATTCGAACAACATGGCTTCAGGCCGAAACCGGAAAAATACCGGTGTCGGGTGCGGGATACGGCGGCCCTTTTTCTGGCGCGGGTTTTGATTCGATGTGGACCGACATGTCGGAGATCGTCCGACCCACCCGTGACGGCATTCATGGCAGAGAATACATCAGCACATCGGTCGATATCGGCAGAAAGGTATCTTATCTTGATTTTTCGAGTGATGCGTGCTGTAATAATCTGCCTCCGCTGGTAACCATACCGCTTCCCGTTATTTTCGATATGAACCCCACGAAATTTGCATTGCCTGATTTGACGAATATAAAAGCGGCAGTCGCTGCACGAACAGGATTGATATCGATAGTCGATTCACGGAAATGGCCTTTACCAGGCATCGATTTTGAGCAACTTCTACCGCATATTGCTTTTTATCTTGACGAAAATACTCCGCTGCCGTCCCATGATGTACTGAAAAAAACGCGGCTTGTTGAAATTCAGGATTCACCGGATGCAGGTGACCGTGTCAAAAAAATTAAAGACATTTGCCCGGATATTGTTGCAGTTGTTAGAATAGAATTGAATAAAAACGGTTTAGACCGCGCGATAGAACTTGCCTGCTGTGATATTGAAGTCATACATATAATTGCAGATTCAAACGGGAACGAAACCGGAACGGAGCATCCGAGATTTATCAAAGATATGCTGCGTACGATTCACACATCCCTTGTGGAGGATGGAATAAGGGACAACATCACGATTATAGCCGGAGGGGGAATTGCACTGCCTGAGCATGTGGCAAAATCGATTATCTGCGGCGCCGACCTCGTATCGATTGATCTGCCGCTGATGATTGCGCTTGAATGTTTTTTTTGCAGCAGATGCGAACCGGGACTGGCATGTCCGGCAAAACTTGAGAATATAGATTTCGATTACGGTACAGGCAGGATGACGAACCTGATTGCAGCCTGGCACGGTCAGCTGATCGAAGTGATGGGCGCCATGGGTATGCGTGAAATCCGCAGACTTCGCGGCGAGACGGGTCGTGCGATGTTTTTCGAGGAACTCGAGGAGGAAACGTTTGGCAAATTTTTTGGGAAAAGAAAACAGGCTTAAAGAAATTTTGCCCGGGAACACATTTAAAACTCGTGTGGCTCAGATACAGATTGAACGTACTGTTCGGCCGTCTTTGCCGCGTTTCCGTAATGAGATAGCGAAATGGATCGTGCACCGAAACAGCGACTGTATCCAGTGCGGCAATTGTGTGAAAGTATGCCCGTATGGTGTTCACACACTGAAAACGGGGTATAAATTTTTCATGACTGCCAGAAATCATCTATGCATCGGTCTCACGTGCGAAAAAACCGATCATTATTGTGTGGCACAATGTCCACAGCAAGCCCTGAGATTGGTGGAAAGCCCGGCTGTTCAGGCTCTGGGAGATGCGCGGTGGCCGGCTGATATGATTCTCGCAACATGGAAAATGGCACGCACCGGGGAAGTTCCTTCGGAAAATTTCGGCTATGAGTACAATTGCGGAAACACCGGCGGAGGATTCGACCGCCTGAGATTTAAATTCCCCGAAAAGCCGCCGGCTGAACTGAGCGACGATGAAATCGATTTAAGCATCGAACTGAACCGCCGTAACGATGGCCGCCCGCGCATTAAAATCGATGTGCCGTGGTATGGAGGCGGAATGTCATTCGGTTCGGTAAGCAATGCTACGCAACTGGCAAAAGCACGCGCCGCCGTCGCTTGGAATACGTTCACATGTACCGGAGAGGGCGGTTATATGGAACGTCTCAGACCCTATGATGACCACATTATTACGCAGGTTGCAACCGGGCTGTTCGGCGTTCGCGAGGAAACAATACAGCGTGCGCCCATCGTTGAGTTCAAATATGCCCAGGGCGCCAAACCCGGACTTGGCGGTCATCTGCTGGGTGATAAAAACACTCCCGATGTTGCCCGGATGCGTGAGGCTGTACTCGGCATTTCCCTGTTTTCGCCGTTTCCCTTCCACAGCGTCTATTCCATCGAAGACCACAAGAAACATCTGGACTGGATTAAACACATCAATCGCCGCGCACTCCTTTCGACAAAGGTATCGACTCCCACCGATGTGGATATGGTAGCGGTCGGCAGTTATTCTGCCGGAACTCATATAGTGCACCTTGACGGCGGTTATGGCGGCACCGGCGCAGCGCCCGACATTGCGAAGAAGAACATCGCCATGCCCATCGAGTATGCGATTCCTAAGGTGCACGGTTTTCTCGATGCAGAGGGCGTCCGCGATAATGTGACGCTTATCGCAAGCGGGGGAATACGGTCTGCTCATGATATAGCCAAGTCCATTGCTCTCGGCGCGGATGGTGTTGTTGTGGGAACTGCGGAACTTGTGGCGCTCGGCTGCGTTCGCTGCGGGAAATGTGAGAGTGGGCGGGGTTGCCCGCGCGGGATCGCGACGACAGACTCGGAACTTTCCGAAAAAATAAACATCGAATGGGGAACGCAGCGCATTATCAATCTGTATAATGCATGGTATAACGAATTAAAGAAAATCCTGAAACGTTTCGGCATGAGAAGCATCGGTGAACTGAGAGGCCGTACCGACCTTTTGATGCATCTCGACTATTCCAACGATGTGGAGCGGCAAGCATGAATAATGACGTGATACAAAAAATTAAGCAGGTGAGAAAAAAGCTGAACGAAGAATATGACATGTCCGGTCCGCTGAACAAGGTCGAGGAGGAAGGCGGATGTGGTGTCATTGGATTCTGCTGCACGGAACCGGTGCCCGGCAGGCATATCTATGAACCCTCGGTACAGATGCATAACCGTGGGAACGGCAAAGGTGGCGGTGTCGCCGCTGTTGGATTTGTGCCCGAGCAACTTGGTGTGAGCCGTGAAATTCTCGGTGAATGTTATATGCTGCATATAGCTCTACTTGACACTTCCGTACGGCAGGAGGTGGAAGATACTTTTATTACCCCGTATTTCGATGTGTATTCCTCCGGTAAACTCGATACCGTCGGGGATTGGAAATCTATCGAGGGACTTGAAGTCAAACCGCCGGATGTAATGCGCTACTTTGTGCGGATAAAATCCAATGTGCTCGACACTTTTATCAGAGATAACAGTTTGGAGAGCATGGATCGCCGTGACGCCGAGGACGAGTTTGTTAACCAGAACAGTTTCAGGCTCAACCGACAGTATTACGCATCTCTCGGAGTGCAGAAAGCATTTGTGGCGTCCCATGGCAGAAACATCATGATCCTTAAAGTTGTGGGCTATGCCGAGGCGATTGTGAAATATTATCGCATAGAAGGCCTGTGCGCCCATGTATGGATTGCGCATCAGCGCTATCCCACGAAAGGCCGAGTCTGGCATCCCGGCGGCGCGCATCCCTTTGCCGGAATTAATATGGCGCTGGTGCATAACGGTGATTTTGCCAATTATTTTTCTGTTACCGAGTATCTCAAACAGAAGAATATTTATCCGCAGTTTTTGACCGATACCGAGGTGGCGGTGTTATTGTTCGACCTCTTCGACCGGACATATCATTATCCGCTCGAATATATTATCGAAGCTTTGGCGCCGACCACCGAGCTTGATTTCGACCGCTTGCCTCAGGAGAAACAGAAAGCGTATCGTTCGATACAGGCTGCTCATATTCACGGATCGCCCGACGGGCCGTGGTTTTTCATCATTGCGCGGAACATTCCCCATGAAGACCGTTTGCAGCTTTTGGGTATAACCGATACGGCCATGCTAAGGCCTCAGGTCTTTGCGTTTTCGGACGGCGAGGTTCAGGTGGGTGTTATAAGTTCCGAGAAACAGGCTATCGACGCCACATTCCTGAGTCTTTCGAAGGAAGATACCCGTATCAATCCGGTCGCCGACCGTTACTGGAACGCACGGGGCGGCAGCCACACCGACGGCGGCGCGTTTATATTCAATCTGGATAAAAATTCAGACGGTAAGTTTCACATGTCCTGTACCGATAAATTCGGGGATCCCGTAAAGATGCCCGGAGGCACCGAATCGCTCAGTCCTGAAACAAGAGCGGACACACAGATCGGATTACCTGAAGAGGTAAAAAAAGCCGTGAAAGTTAAGGTAGAGTCAGGAAATACAGCGGCTGTGTACGAATATATTCGCGATTCCATCCCGAATTGGAGTTATGGGGAATTCAAAGCTGTCTGCCGATATATGATCGGGTATGCGCAGGAGCCGCAGAATACCGAAGTTGTCATCGATACCCTGACGATTTTGAACGACAGATATTATTCAACCGGGACGAAAAAAAGAAGCCATCTGCTGTACGTAATCCGCAGCGGACTGGACACACTGTTCAGAAGCCTTCCACATTTGTCTGCCGAGGTTTTTGACAACAGCAGGTACCGGTTTATTGATTTTGAATCTCGCAATTCACTACGTGCCCCGAAACAGCATGAAACAACGCTGATTATAGATGCAAGCAAATTTCCGCCCGAGGGTGAACAGTGCGATGCAGCGCTGCTTTTTGATGCCTATCTCAATGGCTGGCGGAGATTTATCTGTTTCGGGTATTTAGGGCAGCGGTTTGTCGGGTGCGGCCTTGGGCCGGGAACTGATCAAGTGTTTATTGATGTGTACGGCAGCTCGGGAGACTATCTCGGTTCGGGTATCGATGGTTTAACCATTAAAGTACATAACAATGCGCAGGATCAGCTCGGGCAGATAATAAAGAGCGGCAAACTGGTGATTTATGGTGATGTAGGCCAGACATTCATGTATGGCGCAAAAGGCGGCAGTGTATTTGTCCTCGGTAATGCTGCGGGACGGCCACTCATTAATGCTGTCGGCAAACCGCGGGTCGTCATCAATGGGACATGTCTCGATTTTCTTGCGGAGTCATTTATGGCAGGTGATCCCCATAACGGCGGCGGATTTGTGATTCTCAACGGCGTTGAATTCGATGATGACGGCAATGTGGCGCCGAACCCGGAACCGTATCCCGGAAGTAATCTGTTTTCCCTTGCATCCGGGGGCGCAATCTTTATCCGTGACCCGCAAAAAAGTCTTGTCGAGCAACAGTTGAATGGCGGTGCATTTTCACCGTTTAACGGCAAGGACTGGAAGTTGATACTGCCGTATCTCGAAGAAAATGAACGGCTTTTCGGAATAACCGTGGAGGATTTGCTGACCGTTAACGGAGAACTACAGACTCCTCAGAAGGTGTATCGGAAGGTTGTACCTACGAAAGTTGCGGCTCTGGCATCCGGCGTGGCCGATGTGTATATCGACGATAAAACGGTTGAAGAAATAATTATGGAGTAAACGACCAGAATAATATGACTATCAGAATAACGAAAAAAAGTTCCCGCAGCGGAATCGTTGGAAACATTGAAGAACTCTCAGGTGTAAATCTGAGTACGTGCTATCAGTGTAAGAAATGTTCGAGCGGATGCCCGGTCGGTGATTTGGCCGGTTCACCGCCCTCGGAAATCATACGCAGGTTGCATCTCGGAGCAGACGAAGAACTTCTGGAGAGTGACATCGTATGGATGTGTATGTCCTGCGAAACCTGTTCGGCACGTTGTCCTATGGGTATTGACATCGCTGCGGTTATGGATGCCCTGCGCGCTTTAGCCCTCAAAAAAGGCACTCCCGCACCGGAAGGTAATGTTCCGCTGTTTAACCGTGCGTTGCTGACAACGGTAAAGCTTTTCGGGCGAACCTATGACATGGGCATGATAGCGGCATATAAACTGGGAGCGCATAAATTTCTGCAGGATACGGGAAAATTCCCCGAGATGCTGAAAAAGAAAAAGATTGCACTCATACTGCCTCGTGGTTCTGACAAAAAAACGGTCCGGAGAATTTTCCGAAAAACACAGGTGAAAAGAGATTCCAAACCATGAAATATGCCTATTTTCCGGGATGCTCAGCACATTCGACTGCCCGTGACAGCCATATGTCAACCCTTGCGGTTGCCCATGCACTGGATATTGAGATGGTGGAGCCGATTGGCTGGTCATGCTGCGGCGCTACAGCCGCTCATCAGACCGGACGTGTCCTTGCCGCGGCGCTTCCGGCAGCGAATCTTGTGCTCGCACAGCATATGGGTATGGATATGGTTGCCACCTGCGCGGCATGTTATAACCGGTTGAAAATAGCAAATTTTGAGATATCGCACAGTCCGGAAATGCGTGAACATGTCAGCGATGCTATCGGGAGAGATTATGACGGTTCGGTCAGAGTAATTCATTTTGTTGAATTGCTGATAAAAGATATCGGGTTGAAATCCATACGCAGCAAATTGAAGAAATCGCTCGACAACCTCAAAGTCGCGTGCTTTTACGGGTGTCTGCTCGTGCGCCCTCATGACGTTATGCAGTTCGATGACCCGGAAAATCCCACATCACTGGACAATCTGGTAAACATGATGGGCGGCGAAAGCCTCGACTGGCCGCATAAAGTTGAGTGCTGCGGTGGAGGGCTGTCTCTGACACGGACGGATGTGGTAATCAGGCTGACGGATTCAATACTCGCTATGGCACAGGAATCGGGTGCGGAGTGCATCGCTGTGGCATGCCCGATGTGCCAGTCGAATCTGGATATGCGGCAAAAGGATATTACGAAGGCGACAGGCAGGAAGTACAATATGCCGATTATATACACCACGCAGCTTCTCGGGCTTTGCCTTGGTTTGTCTCCGAAGGAACTTGGGCTGGAAAAGCTTATAGTTCCGGCAGACAAGATTATTGAGGTGATAGAAGGGAAGTAAAAATACCCCCCTGTCAGGGGGGTAACAAATGTGCTTTGATTTAACGTTAGTGACAATTTCTAATAATCCCCCCTAAAAGGGGGAAACGGCAAAGCCGAGGGGGGTACATTTTATTATGAGGGCAGACACATGGGTCTGCCACTACAACTGATTTGGTGTAAAGACACAAAATATTCAGGATGTCTCTGTAGGGGCGAACCGCGTTCACCCGATTGAAAATGTCAAACGGAAAAAGTAACCTCATATGGTAAAAAATAACGATACAATGACCGGCGCCGTTCTTGTTCAGGGAGGCGGTATTGCAGGTGTCCAGGCATCGCTCGACCTTGCGGAGTCTGGATTCAAGGTCTATCTCGTCGAACGCTCGCCCGCAATCGGTGGCATGATGTCTCATCTGGACAAGACATTTCCCACCGGCGACTGTGCAACGTGCATCGTATCGCCCAAGCTTGTCGAATGTGCCCGCAACCTCAATATCGAGATTCTCACCCTTTCCGATCTGGTTGGCCTTGAGGGCGACCCCGGGCATTTCAAGGCGCGGGTAAGGAAGTATCCGCGGTATGTTGATGAAAGTACCTGCACCGGCTGCGGCGACTGTATTCAGGCATGCCCGGTGGATATCCTCAACCGCTTCGACCGTAACCTCGGAACCCGCAAAGCCATAGCAAAACACTATGCTCAGGCTGTACCGAATATAGTCAACATTCTCAAGGAGGGTCATGCACCCTGCAAAATGAACTGCCCGGCCAATATTAACGTTCAGGGGTATATACAGCTCATAAAGAAAAAAGAATATATCAAAGCGGTCAATCTTATCAGAGAACGTAATCCCCTGTCGGCGATCTGCGGAAGAGTGTGTACGCATCCCTGCGAATCAGCCTGTACCCGTAACGACCTCGACTCGCCTGTGGCAATCAGGCTGTTAAAACGCTTTGCCTCCGACAGGGAAAAGGAACTAATCGATGCAGGTGGTTATGTACTCCCGGAAGAGAAACAGCCTTCACCCACTGCTAAAAAAATCGGCATCATCGGTGCAGGCCCGGCCGGGCTTACCGCCGCATACGATCTTGCGGGTAACGGATTCGCTGTCACTGTGTATGAAGCCATGCCCGAAGCCGGCGGAATGCTGCGCTGGGGTATTCCTGAGTACCGTATGCCGAAAAAAGTGCTCGATCATGAAATCGAACTGATCAGGCGCAGAGGTGTGTCGTTTGCCTTTAACTCCGAATTGGGCAAAGATATTACACTGGAACAATTACGTGAAGACTATGATGCGGTTTTTGTCGGTATCGGTGCGCAGAAAAGCCGTAGGCTCGGTATCGAGGGAGAGGACTTAATCGGAATTGAATATGGTGTGGAATTCCTGAGGCAGGCAGCAGGTGGCGGTAAAACGGATGTGAGGGGCAACGTAGTCGTTATCGGCGGTGGCAATGTTGCGGTCGATACAACCCGAACAGCTTTGAGGCTTGGTGCGGATCATGTAGAGATGGTTTCGCTTGAGCAACATTGTGAAATGCCTGCCTATCCCGAAGAAATAAAGGCGACACTGGACGAGGGTATCTCAATTCGCAACGGCTGGGGCCCTAAAAGTTTTTCGGGAGATAATAATGTTAATAGCATTACACTTAAACGCTGTACCCGTGTTTTTGATAGTGGTGGCAGGTTCGATCCGCAGTTCGACGAAAACGTTACGTATACCATAAAGGCTGACCTTGTAATTGTGGCGATAGGGCAGTCAGTCGACAAAGATACACTCGACAAACTTGACGCAGTAACCGAATACGGATGTTTAAAAGCCGATCCGGTCACACTCGAGACGTCAATCAGAGGCGTATTCGCCGGAGGCGATGCTGTTTCCGGGCCTGCGTCTGTTATCGATGCTGTCGCTGCGGGAAAACGTGCCGCGGAATCGATTTTACGATACCTTAAAGATGAAGACCTCCATAGCGAGCGGTTTGAAAGCACACTCAGGCCAATACCGGAGGATTTTCTGCCCTCATTGAAGGGTGTTGAGAAGATGCCCCGAGCCACAACAATTGAACTTAACTCAGAGCAGCGGCTCAGCAATTTTGAGGAAGTTGAACTGGGCTTATCGGAAGAGGCTGCCCTTGCGGAATGTGAGCGGTGCCTTAATTGCGCGTTATGCTCCGAATGCGGCGAATGTGTGCTTGCCTGTGAACAACATTCCATACATCACTTCATGCGTGAGGAGGTAATCGATCTGGATGTCGGTTCGGTGATTCTTACCCCCGGATTTGAGGAGTTCGTTGCGGAAGCGAAAGGCGAGTACGGCTTTGGCCGGTATCCCAATGTCCTTTCCAGCGTTCAGTTTGAGCGTATGCTTTCCGCTTCAGGGCCGTACGAAGGCCATGTGAAACGCCGTTCGGACGGCAGAGACGCGCGCCGGATTGCATTTATTCAGTGTGTCGGGTCACGTGATTCGGGATGCGGCAACGATTACTGCTCATCCATTTGCTGTATGGCGACAACAAAACAGGCTATGGTGGCCGGAGAACACCAGCCCGAGCTTGAAACCACTATCTTTTACATGGACATTCGTGCTCACGGCAAGGATTTTGACCAGTACTATGAACGTGCAAAAAACACTGACGGAATACAATACATCAAGAGCATGCCGTCACGAATTACACAATTGCCCGGCACCAAAGATTTACGGCTGCGCTTTGTCGATGAACAGGGACATCTGGCGGAAAAAGATTATGATCTCGTCGTTCTGGCGGTCGGACTGGAACCGGGGAAATCGGTTATGGAGAGCGCGCGACATCTTGGTATCGAACTCAATGATTACGGTTTTTGTGCAACAGACCGCAGAAATCCACTGATAACGTCCCGTCCCGGTGTGTTTGTCTCAGGAGCGTTCCAGGAGCCGAAAGATATTCCCGAAACGGTTACGCAGGCGAGTGCAGCGGCATCGATGTCGATGGAACTGCTTGCCGGTGCCCGTAACACGATGATTACGAAAAAAGAGTATCCCGAAGAACATGACTGTACCGACGAAAAACCGCGAATCGGCGTATTTGTCTGTCACTGCGGTATGAATATCGCTTCGGTAATCGATGTGGAGCATGTCACTGAAGTCATTGCACAGCAACCAGATGTGGTTTTTGCCACCCATACGATGTACACCTGCTCCGACAGCAGTTTGTCGGATATTCGCGATGCAATCCATGAACATAGGCTCAACAGGATTGTGGTTGCATCCTGCACACCGAGAACTCACGAAGCCCTATTCCGTGACACACTTCGTGAAGCGGGCCTCAATCCTTACATGTTCGAGCTTGCCAATGTCAGGGACCAATGTTCCTGGGTGCACTCGTCAGAGCTCCGGTCCGCGACTGAAAAAGCAATCGATCTTGCCTGTATGTCGATAGCCCGCGCTCGCCGCCTCGACCCTCTGAAAGGCGGAACACTTGCCGTAGACCAGTCCGCATGCGTTATCGGAGGCGGCCTGAGCGGAATGACGGCAGCGCTGGCGCTTGCCAATCAGGGCTTTACGGTGAATCTCATAGAACGCAAAGGAGAACTCGGCGGCAATCTCAGAAATGTATTCTACACTCTCGAACATCAGAATATACAGGAATATACCCGTGATCTTGTGCAGCGTGTCGGGAATCACCCATTAATCATGCTTCATCTTGATACGGAGGTGACTTCTGTTGCCGGACACATCGGTAAATTCCATATTTCTTTATCCTGTACAGGCGGGAAGTACGACATCACAAGCGGTACAATTATCATTGCAACCGGAGCGAAACCAGCCGAAACATCGGACTATATGTATGGGAAGTCAGGTAATATCCTGACACAGGTTCAACTGGAAACACAGCTTCATGAAGATACTTTTCCGCAAGATGGTTGTAATGTTGTTATGATCCAGTGTGTCGGCTCACGTAATGATAAACATTCCTATTGCAGTCGCATCTGTTGTTCGATGGCGGTTAAAAATGCATTGAAGATAAAAGAGAAAAATCCTGACGCCAATGTGTTTGTGCTGTACCGTGATATAAGGACATACGGATTCAGAGAACTGTATTATAAGAAGGCACGTGAGGCGGGTGTTGTTTTCATCCGTTATGATCAGGTTAACCCGCCATCGGTGACCGATACAGATGGTTTGGTTGTGACGGTGGAGAGTCCTGATTTTCCCGAAACTATCGAGATCGAGTCTGATTTTGTGGTGCTCAGCACCGGAGTTGAGGCGCCGGAGGGAAATAAAAAGCTATCGGACATGCTTAAGGTTCCCCTGAATGACGACGGTTTTTATGTCGAGGCACATATGAAGCTCCGGCCGGTTGATTTTACGACCGAGGGTATTTTCCTGTGCGGGCTTGCCCATTCACCGAAATTTATTGACGAAAACATAGCTCAGGCACGAGCCGCTGCCGCGCGGGCAACCACCGTTATATCGAAAGCTGTGCTCGATGTCAGCGCACAGATATCCCATGTCGATCAGAGCAAATGTATTTCGTGCATGACCTGTGTCAAGGCATGTCCATACACAGCGCCATATGTCAATAATGATCGCAAGGCACAGATCGAGGGCGCCAAATGTATGGGTTGTGGAATTTGTGTATCCGAATGTCCTGCGCATGCAATTCAATTAGGCCATTTTAAGACCGGCCAGTTTGAAGTTATGATCGAGGAACTGTTTGCGGGTAAAATATAATTACAGAAGTTGAAAGAGCGATTAAATGCAGATCAAAGATGAAATAGATAAACAGGAAAAATCGGGAGAACCTGCTGGTACGGTTTTTGAGCCTAAAATAGTGGCTTTTTGCTGCCATTATTGTGCTTATGCAGCGGCGGATCTTGCCGGATCGATGCGTATCCAGTATCCGGCTAATGTCAGGATAATTCGCACTCCCTGTACCGGAAGACTCGAAGTCGGGTATTTTTTGAAGGCATTCGAAAACGGCGCGGACGGTGTTCTGGTGGCCGGTTGCCTTGAGGGTGGTTGCCATTTTCAGGAGGGTAATCTGCTTGCCAAAAAACGGGTGAATTATACCCGTAAGCTTCTTGAAGAAATAGGCGTTGAGGAAGATCGGCTGAGGATGGTCAATGTTTCCGCCGCCGAAGCACGGCCTTTGGCAGACAATATAATCGATATGGTAAAAACCATCCGCAAACTCGGACCGAATCCATTGAAAGGTTAGTTCATAGTTTAAAAATAAGCACAGAGGCACAAAGGAGAAAACACAGTTACAGGGGAAAATCTGGGTAACCCCTTGTGGTTGCCCAGTATCATAAAAAGCATAAATAAAAACATTTCATAGATAATTAACCGGAGATTTTCATGATAGTTGCTCAAAGAAAAATAATCCCTGAGATTTTAGAAAAACTAAAATATCATAAAAAAATTCTTGTGCTTGGATGCGGAACCTGTGTTACCGTGTGTCTTGCCGGTGGTGAACGTGAAGTATGCATCATTGCATCTGCTCTAAGGATGGCATCGAAACTCCATGGTTATTCTCTGGATATCGAGGAGTTGACCATCGAGCGTCAATGTGATAACATTTTCATAGAAATGGCAGCCGAGGCAACTGAAAGAAACGACGCAGTATTGTCGCTCGGGTGTGGCGCCGGAGTGCAGGCTGTTGCCGAACGTTACCCTTATAAACCAGTTTATGCAGGCCTAGACACAGCGTTTATCGGCATTCTGGAGGAACGTGGGGTATGGACTGAAAAGTGCATAGCTTGCGGTGAGTGTGTACTTTCTGATTACGGTGGAATTTGTCCTGTTGCACGGTGTGCGAAACGGCTCCTTAACGGCCCCTGCGGAGGATCGAAGGAAGACCGATGCGAGGTCAGTCCCGATCGTGAATGTGCATGGCAGCTTATTTATCGTCGCCTGAAAGATATCGGACAGCTTGACAGGCTTAAAAATATAGCGGTACCAAAGAGTTGGAATAAAAGCCGTGACGGTGGTTATCGTGTTATTATTCGTGACGATCACCGTATATGAAAATGTATTGTATTTATTACTTGCAATTATTTTTTCAGGGTGTTATAATTTAATGTTACTTTTGATAAGTATTAACAAAAATCGATTAACCAATACATTATGGGTGGACACTGCATGATTAAAACAGAGACACGATACTAAATCGATCTTTTTTATTGATTATTAAACCTCAATTTAATTGTTATTTAATCCTCTTTTCTTTTTTTGTCTCTTTGCCACCACCCGGTTTTTTAAAGATAATTTCTGCTGTTTCCGACAATCCAGAGTGCAGTAATTGCTGGAATGCGGATATTTCTCTCTTTATTACCGCGGAGGTACCATGATAAATCCCAAATATATAACGAATCTTGAAAATCTCACCAACCTAAGCCACAGGGAACGTTTCGAGCTTCAGGAGGTGGCGCAAACTCATGCATTCCGGTCAAATGAGTACTATCTTTCACTTATAGACTGGGATGATCCGAACGACCCGATACGGAGGCTGATAGTACCGGATATGGCGGAGCTCGAACCATGGGGACGTCTCGATGCATCAAATGAAAAGCTCTATACAAAAGTTCCGGGGCTGGAACATAAATATGAACACGTTGCATTATTGCTTGTCAATGATGTATGCGGCGGAATTTGCCGTTTCTGCTTCCGAAAACGCATTTTCATGAACAGCAATGATGAGGTGGCGCGGGATATAACTCCCGGATTGAACTATATACGTAAGCATACGGAACTCAACAACATCCTTCTGACCGGTGGAGATCCGCTTATATTATCGACACGCAGACTGGAAAAAATCATCAGTCAGCTTCGTGAAATCGACCATGTTCAACTGATTCGAATCGGTTCAAAGATGCCTGCTTTCAACCCATTTCGGATTCTTAATGACCCTGCGTTGCTTGACATGTTTGAAAAATACAGTACACCGGAGAAAAAAATCTACCTCATGACGCATTTCAACCATCCCCGCGAACTGACCGATGTAGCCATAGAAGCTCTGCACAAAGTGCATAAAGCCGGAGTCGTAACCGCAAATCAGACACCGATCATTCGGGGCATCAATGATGATCCTGAGGTACTTGCCGAACTGCTCGATAAGCTTTCATTTATCGGTGTACCGCCGTATTATGTGTTCCAGTGCCGTCCAACTCAGGGGAACAAACATCTGGCAGTTCCCGTCGAAAGGGCCTATGAAATACATGAACAAGCGAAGATGAGATGTTCCGGACTTGCCAAACGTGCACGGTATACGATGTCGCACAGCCTTGGGAAAATCGAAGTTCTCGGTTTAACGGGAGAGCATATTATTTTTAAATTCCACCGTGCGGCAAGGCCCGAAGATAAGGCATACATTGTAATTTTCAGGCGTAATACTGAAGCATACTGGTATGATGACTATAAAGAAATGACCGGTGATTATGCTCTCGATAATCCCTTTTATAATGCAGGACTTAAAATTGAGGATGCACTTTTATTTTAGTCCGCCTTAAAAACCCACATGCTCAGCATGTGGTCATGTTTTTAAGGTTATACCTGATAACGTTTTTGAAATCACGGTGGCG
>JAFGMP010000154.1 GCA_016927495.1 Candidatus Latescibacterota bacterium
AAAATTTCCGGTTATGCCTTTAGATAAGCGTATATATCCGCCCAACACCGAAACTCATCCCCTATCCCTTCTCCTACCAAGAGAAGGATAATTGTGCCGGGTGGTTCTCCCCCTCACGGACACTGAGCTTGTCGAAGTGCAAGAGGGGGGTAACGAGAAGTTAAGATTTTTAATAACAATGACTTAGTTAATCATAAATAAATTTTGACTTAGTAAACTACATAACCGGATAAATAAAAAAATTTTGTAATAACTGAATGATTCATTAAAGTTAGTGAAATGGTAGGAAGAAATGGTATTCGGAAGGCAAATATTGGAGAATTATCCCGGAATATGATAACGGTATTTATTTTACCTTTTTACCCATTTAACTGCATCGGCATAAATAATCTTACCTTGCGATTTATCCGTTAACATTACGTTTGATGTTCCTTTTGAAAAATAATATGAACCGATCAATGTCCATTCATTCTGTGATTGTTGAACATCGATTGTGCTTTCAGCAACGCCATCTTCATGGGGGATAACAAAATTTAAATCCTGAAAATCATGTCTATTAATTAAACTTCGAAAAAATGGCTGTTTAACCGGAGTAAAATAATAGATATCATATTCGGCAGATTCCGGTAATTGCGCGTTCCACTCGACCTTTTGGGAACCTTTGCCCGATTTGATGATATGCACTGATTTATTATATAAACCATAAAAATCCTGATTGATAATTATTGTCCAATTTGGAGGTGGTCTCCCTAATGAAAACGTCAACTTAGTTTCAATATCCGGAATCTTTTTCTTAAACAAATTAGTCAACATGCCTATGTTTGGGTTTGGATGTATTATGAATGATGCATCTTCATTGTCAACAATGATTTCATCTTGTCTGATTTGGGATTGAACGTGCCTAACGATCTTTTCTCCATCAAATACTTCACTATCATTTTTTATATCATTTTTTATCATCGGTATATTGAATATAGTCGGTATATTTTGTGAAATAATAGTATTGAAAGTAATTTGGGGAAATGGTTTTGAATAGAAAATCAATCCAATTTCCTTTTCAGTGAGCCCCTCAATTTTATAGAGCCGTTTTTCAACATCCGGCCAGTGAAAACTAATTTTAATATCTAATAGTCCCTCAACCTGTCCGGTATTCGTAACGTTGAATGATACAAAATATTTTTCCCGATTACCTTCAGTCAATTCACTGATTGTTACATCTGAAATTATAAATCCGGGTAATTCATTTTTATAGTACCAGTTATTCAAAAGAGAATACAGGTCCAGATTGAAATTTTGTATAACATCCTGACGTAGACTATCAAAGTCAACAATAGAAAACCTCGATTGTTGAATTAATTTATTGAAATATGATTCAAATTCTTGCTTACCGGTATCAGCATATATGAGCGAGAAAAGGTAATCACTTTTCATTTTAAATACATGCTTCAGGAATTTTTTATCAGCACAATCAGATTGAATATCATGCAAGCTTTTATTTTTCATTGTTCTGCATACATCTATTTTCCATACAGGATATTGAAGACCATCAAGAATGTGTTCAATTTTATTGTTAAAGTAGTTCTCAAATACCGTATCAATATACGGAAAATTTGCCGAATAAATTCTATTCACAAACCGATAATAATTTGGCAATATTTGGTAATTCGGTACATATTTCTGATTTAATTTATCGGCAAATTGAATGCGGAGTTCATTCAGGTTAAAAAAGTTTGATTGAATAAACTCTGAAAACATTTCTTCCTGAATTTCTTCATCTGTTCTAATAATATTTTTTTCCTTATGCAATTTTTCTTTATAATATTCAAAATAAGTTGAAGAACAATACATACCGTATTCATGTATAAATACCTGTTCAGGTTGAACTGTATTCTGATAGTTTGATACTTGATCATCAAAACAATAAAATTGAATGGGCACTTCAATACATGAAATCCTTCTGTAGGGATAACTCAACCCTATTTTATTTTCATTTTCTTGTTTTAATAACCTTATTACATCACTAATTCTATCAGATAATTTATCAAAATGTATTGAAAAAAAATCATGACCGGGCAATACATATGTACTGTACTCAATATCGTCGACCATAATCGATTTTTTTTCATATTTCCCAATAATAAGCGATAACTGAGGAAGCGGATACTCAGGTGTGAAATAATATGTTCCGTCCTTTGATACAGTGCTTTTTCCTTGCGAGATAACTGTAAAATCTTTGTCGGTCTCCACTTTTAACCGAAAGTTTGCCAGTTTTTGATTATAGGAACCGTTTTGATAAATTCCCGCATATGGGTACCACAACACATCAGGTATCAACAGAACATATTCAGGAGATAAAAAACAGTAACTTTTGTAGATATTTAAACGATTAAATATATTAATTTCCGATCTGACAGATTGATCTGTATTGAAATAACATGAACTGTTATTTATTGTCCCTTCGTAGAAAATAGTGAGAGAATCGATGCCATCAGATTTGAGTGAAATTTCCGGTTCAACCACAAGAATCTGCTGCTTTCTTATATAATCCACTTCTTTGTTATGTTGATTGATTTTTTTTATCTTCAAACCTGGATTCAGGCTGAAAACATATGAATCAACATCACACAAGTTTTGATTTTTGAGCGTTATGTTAGATTTAACAGCAATTGTACTATGATTGTGGCGAATATCCAATTCACAATCGGTGATCGATACTACCGGTTGGTCGATATATTCATTATTTATTGTAATCATTTCCTGCCTGAATTTCTCATCTGAAAAATTTTCCGATAAATACAAATATCCACAGATAAAACTTAAACCGATGAGAAAAACTCCGGATATTTTACAGTACTCATTTGATTTTACAGATTGCGAGAGACGTCTGAATGATAAAACTGACAATAACAACAATCCAAGTCCCATAAATAAATACATCCCACGCTGCAGTAAAATTTGTTCAAGATTTGGCATGGATACAAAATCTGTAGGCGTCAGTGGTATACTCAATGCAGCGAAATCAAAAAAGTTATATAGCTGATTATCGATATGATGCATTGAATACAACACACCCATTATAAGTGTAATACATAAGGGTCGATTTCTTATAATCAGCATGCAGATGGAAGTCATGCCCGTTATAAATACGAGCGTGGGAATGGATATTATCGCAGTATAAAAGAAGAATCCATAAGGTATCTCATCATTTATCAGATAACAACTCATGTAAACCAGAAAGAGAATGAAGGCATTTATTATTAACATAATGATTATTACACTCAGTATTTTAGCGAAATAATATCCTGCGTTCGCTATTGATCTGGTATGTATAGGTACATTAGAATCATATTCTAAATCCTTTATAACATCAGTTACAATAACAGCATATACAATACCCTGAAACAGTATCATATAAGTTGTATTCAAATAAGAAATATAGAGGTGAAGTGTATATAAATACCTATGAAATGAAAGGAAATTATAAAAGGCAGCAATAGGAATTGAAATAAGAATAAATGCTTTAAGCGTATTATTTCTTAGGAGAATTTTAACTTCATACTTAAATATAGTCAAATATTTAAAAATAACTGTCATGCTATATACCAACTATAATTTCTTTAATGACACCGGAACATTTCTCTATTAATTCAAAACAAATTTTCGAAATATCATTTCATACTTATTCCGAATTCTCTGTATTCGAGAATATCGCCGGGCTGGCACACGAGCACCTGACATATCGCTTCCAGTGTCGAAAACCTGATTGCTTTTGCCTTTCCGGTTTTTAATATCGATAAATTCGACAATGATATTCCCACCTTTTCGGAAAGCTCATTAAGCGACATTTTCCGCTTTGCCATCATAACATCCAGATTGACTATTATACTCATATCTATTCCCTTCATACCGTCAGTTTCTGCTCATTATATATTTCAAAACCTATCCTGAAAATTTCAGCTATAACAAATACGACAAAACCTGCAAACATTAATTGCCCAAAACCCAGTAAAATCATAGGTCCGTTAACAAAAATAAATCTTGAATTTTCGCTAAATATTAAATGAACAAGAAATGTAGCGAATTTAATAAAACCCAGTAAAAAAACAGCATAACCTATAGATCGTACACGATCGATATTTTGCATTTCAAAAGGACTATCACCGGAAATTAAAATAAAGATTTTTCGAAGTTGAAACAGAATCAACAGGAATAAACCCAAGCTTACAGGTGTTATTATTACCCTAAAAACATTAACAACAAATCCACTGGACGAATCCAAAGCGTTCTCCATCGAGCCTGTTATCCGGTAATGTATTATTGCTGTAATAATAGAAATAACCACACCTAAAGCGACCACTGTAATGAGTACATCAGATATAATTTTTAAAACCTTATACGTCTTATTATCCTCTATTATTTTCATTTTATTTTCCCTCTAAACTGTCAGTTTCTGTTCCTGGTATAATACAACACCCCGTCTGTAAACCTCAGCGACAACAAATACAATTATACCAATAAACACAGTTTGTAAAACACTAAACAAAACATAAAACATGTCTAAATATTTCACAAAAAGAATCGAACTTTGTGAATTAACTGCATAGACCCGGATAATCGGGAAAATGGTAAGAAGAACAATGCTTTTACCGATTAATCGCACACGCCGGACGTTATCCTGTTCGAATGGATGCTGTACGGTAAAATTTATCAATATCTTTCTGAGTTGAAATATGATAAAACCCAAAATTGCAATCTTACCTGTGGCAAGAAGATTAAACAAAATTTTAAAAGAGATGCTGAGGTTTTTGTAGCCTTCATTCATATATGATGGCTCACCCGTTACAAAAAACTTTACCGTATCCGATATCATCGAAAGAATAAAAGACAGTGCCAAAAGCAAAAGAAGAACCTCGGTTGTTTTTTTCATAACACTGATTAATCGATTTTTCTGCATTGAACTCATAAATATCTCCTGTGCTTGATTAACAACAAATTTCACCTCACGTCAATAAAATACAAAAAATATATTGTTTGTCAAGTAAATATTATTGAATAACAATAAATATTTATTAATTAGCAAATATTGTTTGGGGGCAATCGATCCTATTTGTTTATTTATATAGAACCATAAAGAACCATCTTCGTGATTCAGGTTGTTTCAATTCGTAAGTGAGGTTATATTTATACCGATATATAAAAAGCTTATGCAAATTCATTTCAATCCGTGTTAAACGTTATTAATCGCGGAAACCGGAATTAAATTACCATGAAAATCATTGCCAAAAATAAAAAAGCCTTTCACGATTTTTTTATCCTGTCAAAGTATGAGGCGGGAATAGTGCTGCAGGGTACTGAGGTTAAATCCATACGGAACGGCAACGCTAACCTCAAGGAAAGCTATGCCCGCTTCGATAACGGCGAGTTGTGGCTTGTCGGCATGCATATAAGCCCCTATGAACAGGGAAATATCTTTAACCACGATCCTGTCAGAAAACGAAAGCTTCTGTTGCATGCGGGTGAAATCGAACGTCTGAGAAAAAGCATTGATGAGAAGGGCTTGACAATTGTGCCATTATCATTATATTTCATTGGGGGTCGAGTCAAAGTTGAACTTGGACTTGCACGTGGTAAACATCTGTACGACAAGCGTGACGATAAAGCATCGCGTGATGCGAAGCGTGAGATGGACCGTGCCCGAAAGAAGGTGGCTCAATGACCTCGAAACGTTGTAAATCCCCGGTTTTTGGCATATCTATTGTTATTGCACTGCTTATATTGCATGTTGAAGTAATATATTCCCTGCCAGGCAAATCAAAAGGATTATCATCGATCAGGATTCTGCCAATCGATAATAAACCATATATTTCGTGTATAGAACTCGCTGAAAAGTTCGGACTTAAAATCGATTACACACCATCAACTCACAGTATGACTTTGAGCAGAGGCACAAAATCCCTCACGATCCATAACCGGTCGAGGTTTGCCTATTGTAACGGATCAGTGCAAAATCTGATGGCTCCGGCCAAATTGTTACAGGGGGCTCTATATGCACCTGCGGCGACATTATTGCCTCTTTTTTCGGAATTGATACCGGGAACACTCGAGTGGAACGAGAAAAAATGGACGATTTTTTCTTCAGATACAGTGGATTCGGTTAAATCCATCACCTATGATGACCGCACTCAGGGTACACTCATACGTATCAATTTGACTGAACCTTTAAATTACTCCGGTAAGCTTCAGGTCATTGAAAACCAGAAATGGTTTCAGTTGTATCTGGAAAACGGTGTGCTATTTACCGATTCATATCTAACCCCTTCGCCATCGGGTATGGTTCAATCGGTAAGAACATATTCGGCAAACAATGAAGCTGTCATCGCATTCCGTGTTTCGGATAATATCGAGAGCTTCGATATCCAGAAAGGAACTGAACCGAATGAAATGCTCATTTCATTACGGGAAAGACGTCCGATTGCTCAAACTACTTCACAAAAACCGGTAACGGGTGATACTGCCGGTGCTCCTTTAGAGTCATTCGGTGACAGCGATCTCTGGGTTATCGACACGATTGTAATCGATCCGGGCCATGGCGGCAAAGATTCGGGCGCTATAGGCCCCAACGGTACAAAAGAAAAAGAAATAGTGCTGGCGATTGCACGGGAATTGAAAAAAATTGCTGATAAACGCGGTGAAGTCAAAACAGTACTGACCCGTGATGAAGACGTTCTTGTACCGCTTCATGAACGTGCGGCAAAAGCAATTAAAGCAAACGGTAAATTGTTCGTCAGCATTCATGCTAATGCTGCTCAAAGTCAGCATGCATCCGGCATGGAAGTCTTTTTCCTTTCGGTAGCCAGAACAGAAGATGCAAAACGCGTGGCAGAACGGGAAAATGCATCGATCAATTATGAGGATAATCCAACCATATATTCGACCCTTTACACTAATTCCAATTTACCTGCCGGTGTAAGGGATACATTGATCGATATGGCATCGAACCAGTTTTTGAAGGAAAGCCAGTCAATGTGTGCTATTTTACTCGATAATGCCATCTCATCAACAAACCAAAAATACCGTGGAGTCAAACAGGCCGGATTTTATGTTATGAAAGGAACACAGGCATCTATGCCGAGCGTTCTGTTTGAAATCGGATTCATATCAAATCCGGAGGAAGAAAAAATGATGCGGCGGGCAAGTTATCAGAAACGAATCGCCGAATCCATATACGATGCCATCATCGAGTTTAAAGAACAGGCGGAACGCGATATCATCAAGGTTACAAGGAACCGGTAACGTATGAAAAGATGCAGAGTATGCGGCAGTTCGGGAATCATATACGACCGTAATAACATAAAGGCAGGCTCACAGGGTGAACTGAAGGTATGTCAGTGCATCGAGAAACAATGCACATGTGGAGGAATCGAACCGTATCAGGTGTTCGACGGAAACGGGAACCATTCCTGGTGCTCATGCCGCGGCACACGTATGAAACTTAACACCGTAAAAAAAGCTTTCAAAGAATCCCAGATTCCGAGTAAATATAAATGGAAATTCCGTGAGGATTTCGAGATCAATCACCCTACAGCAAATAAAATTATCGGATTCGTTGACACGATCAGAGATAAGAAACCGAATGAAAAGTGGAAAGACGGTTTTTATTTATGGGGACAGGCAGGAAGCGGAAAAACCCTGCTCGCCAGCATCTTTCTTCAGGAATTAATCCTCAAATACGCTCAATCAGGAAAATTTGTCGACCTTTCACGCCAGTTCTTTAGCCGTCTAAAACGGTCTTACGACAATACCGACGAACTGTATGGTACCGGCGGTCAGATACTCGATGAACTCATCAATGTGCCGTTTCTCGTTATCGATGATTTCGGAGTGCAACGTAACACAGATTGGGAATCGGAAATGCTCTATAATCTTATCGATTCACGGTATGCCGAGGAGCGGGTTACGATCATAACATCAAATTTGAATATCTCCGAATATAAAAAAGTGGCAATGGGAAGAGTATATTCCCGAATTCTCGAAATGTGCAAAATCGTACATATCGATCTGCCTGATTACCGCGAAAAGTTTTCTAATCAAATCTGACAAAAGGGAATACTATACAAATATGAGCTCGAGAAAAGACGGCCGTTCACCGTTCGAAATACGGGATATTACACTCACCCGAAATTACCTTCCACATGCCGAGGGTTCCTGCTTTGTTAAACTCGGTGACACTCATGTCATTATCGCGGCGAGTGTACAGAATTCAGTACCACCCTGGCTTCAGGGACAGGGTACCGGCTGGATTACCGCAGAGTACGGCATGCTACCGCGGTCGACGCATACCCGTAACAGACGGCCTACATCAGCGATGCAGCAAAACGGGCGGACCATGGAAATCCAGCGTGTTATTGGCCGTGCTCTCCGTGCAGTCACCGACTTTAAAAAACTTGGCGAACGCACCATCACCATCGACTGCGATGTGGTGAATGCTGATGGCGGGACACGTGTTGCATCGATCATCGGCGCTGCGATTGCTCTTCATGACGCATGCACATGGATGCTTGAGAAAAACATGATCGAGCGACAGCTTATGAGCGAACTCGTCGCAGCAATCAGTGTCGGTGTCGTTAATGGCGAAGTCGCGGTCGACCTTTCCTATACAGAAGATTCATCGGCCGATGTCGACATGAATATCGTCATGACCGAATCATGCGATCTCGTGGAAATTCAGGGGACTGCCGAGGGCAGCACATTCGACCGCGCCCAACTCGATGCAATGATCGATGCCGCCGAGTGTTCAATTAAAACTATCATCGACATTCAGAAACAAGCTCTCGGTCTATCATGAAACTCGTAATTGCAACCGGAAACAAAGGTAAAATTTCGGAAATCAGGGAACTGCTTAATGACATCCCAATCGACATTTTATCCCTCACTCATTTTCCCGGTATGCCTGAAATTATCGAGGACGGCGCTATATTTCTCGATAACGCCCTTATAAAAGCCAGATTTACCGCAAAATTCACCGGACATCCTTCGCTTGCCGATGACAGCGGTCTTGAAGTCGATGCTCTCAGCGGCAAGCCCGGTGTTTTATCGGCACGATATGCGCCTACCACAGAGGAACGAAACTACAAACTTCTAAAAGAGCTTGAATCTGTCCCTGACCACCTCCGTACGGCACGGTTCGTATGTGCCCTTGCACTTGCCCGGCCCGACGGTTTTGAGTGGTCAACCACCGGCACCTGCGAAGGATCGATCACCTACAGTGTAAGCGGTGACGGCGGTTTCGGCTACGACCCGGTATTTTATTACCAGCCTCTGGGAAAAACATTTGCAGAATTATCCAGGGAAGAAAAAAACTCGGTCAGCCACCGTGGGAAAGCGTTAAGGGCGTTCAAAAAAGCGGTTCTTGCCGAAAATCTATTAAAATAACAGGCACAGAGGCACAAAGGGAACGACCGGGATAAAAAAGTATTATCTGGAAATCGACAATGATTGGAGAAAGATCATGGACATCATTTCATCATGTAAATCAAGGTTCAGACTTAAAACAGGGCACAAGATGTTGTGCCCCTGCGAAACCTGTGATTTTGTGTCAACAGCCAAACGAGAGCAGACACACGGGTCTGCCCCTACAGGTGGCGTACCCAAAACGTAAAAAGAGCAACCACGGGAGTTGCCCCTACTAATTCTTTACCTGTTTTTTCTCCTTCTGCCTTTGTGCCTCTGTGCCTTCTGCCTCGTCTTTACCTAACCAATACCATCCTGCCGGTCGCGGTGTGTTTCCCTGCCTCTAAACGGGTTATATAAATACCCGATGAAACGATGTTGCCGCTGGTGTCTCTGCCGTCCCATGAGAGCGTGTGTGTTCCGGCGGGCATAAAATCGGCTTCGATTTCACGGATTTTCTGGCCTGCCATGTTATAGATCGCTATACGGACATATGACGGGTCGCTGATTGAATAGGTAATGGTGGTCGAGGGATTGAACGGATTGGGATGAGCCGTTATCACCGGCGTTGCTTTCGGTATGATTGAGTTATTTTCTATAAAGGTAACCGAATCATCAGTATAGCTTATAACACCATCATAGGTTCCGATCCACACAACACCATCATGGTCGACTGCAATACAGTTTCTGTTTAAGGTATGAGTAAGCGGTTTGGTAAAGTAAACGTTTTCTCTATTTAAAAGTTTCCATTCGTTTCCGTCATATTGTATAACACCATCCGCACAGAGAAACCACATGTCGTTTCCGGTACCGGCTACCGCTAAATAGATTCTGGTTGCAGGTATAATTTCTTCGGTATGTTGATGCCATACGCCGTTCTGATAACTCCATAGACCTCCGTTATAACCTCCGGCCCATACAACATTGTTGTTATCAACTTCCAAACTATAGACTCTTTCGGGGCCACCGACGGTTCTGTGGTCGGTCCATGTTTCACCATCGAAACTGTAGAGTTGCGGCCCGATCCATATAACATCGTTGTGGTCTATTATCATTAAAGAATAGTTGTAATTTTCACGCATATCTTCCGGTGCATACCGTGTGAAATGTTCGCCGTCATACCTGATAATTTCCTCTACGGTTCCGAACCACAGTCTATCCTGTGAATCGACCGCGCCGCAAAGAATAGAGTCTTTCAGTTTTAGATCAGACAGTGAAAAATGTTCCCACTTTGTTCCGTCATAGCGGCTTAAACCATTGTTATTTGTTGTCCAGATATTATCATCGTTATCCTTCATGACAAAATAGCAGCGTTCCATGTTTTCAATCCGTGTCCATGAATCCTCGCCATCCTCCAGCATATACAACTCACCGGATCCGTTTGCTGTCCAGTGAGAACCGTCCGGACCTTCGGTATCTGAAAAAACACGTAAATTATTCTGTGGAGTGTCACTAAACTGCAACCATTTCTCGCCATCGAAACAGGTAATTCCGCCGGTGCTTGAAAACCATTTTCTGTTTTTTGAATCGACATAAATACTTTCTATCCCGTCGTGGGGGCCGCCCGGTTCCTGCCAGTTCTCCCATGAAGTGCCGTCAAACCTGAGCAGCCCGTTATATGATGCACACCACATAATATCATCGTCATCGATTTCGATATTATAAAAACGCATATTATAGAATTCGGTATTTACTCCCAGTATATCATCATCCGGTGTGCGGTCGATCCATTCTGAACCGTTAAAACTGTATATTTTTCTCACCTTGCTTACCCATACAATCCCTTTCGAATCTCTGACAATATCAACAACAGGGAGATCTCCAAACAGTTCCGGATTTTCATAGGATGTCCATGTCTCGCCGTCAAAAACCGACATACCGTTGTCAAAGCCGCACCATACATTGTTTTCCCTGTCAACATATATTTCCTTGATATTATTGCTCAATAAACCGTCATCGGTGTCATAGTATATCATGGTATCACCATCGTACCGCACAATTCCCCCGGCATAGCCATCATCCTCGTTACCATCGGACTCTACCCATATAACATCATTGCAGTCCACATCGATATATCTTCCTTCAAAAGGAAATTCCTGTATTAATGTCAGTGAATAATCACTCTCCAAACTACCACAGAGGTAACCATTCGTAGCAGCAATCCAGAGGCTGTTATTACTATCGAATACAAGATCATTTATATTTCCCAATGATTTTCTTGTCCAAGAGACACCGTCATATTTAATCAGTCCCATACCGTTAATCCACATATCTCCCCGTGTATCCACTTCAATAACATATGAGGGATTAACATAATACCGCTCATTTTCTCCAAGAGCTTCTTTTATTTGGGAATTTGGGAATTTGGTGAATGTACCATCGCGTTTGGTCCACCTGACAATGCCGGTTGATGTCGCAGCCCAGACATACTCATCATCAACGGCAATACGCTGTATCCAGTTGGTTTGAGGATAGTTAGTCCAACGGCCCTCAGCATGAAGTGTAAAAACAGATAAAATAAAACAGAATCCCGAAATATAAAGTGGCAAGAGAAACGAATGTGGTTTCATAGGTTGGAACTCCCGAAGGGGGCTTGAAGTCTGTTATGTAAGCCCCCTTTATGTTGATAGTGACACAGTTTTATTTCATAAGTAAGAATTTACCGTTTGTACTGAATTGTGGTGTTTCAAAACGGTAGAAATATATTCCCGATGCATAATTGGAACCGTCGAATACAACCGAGTGGGTACCCGCTGTGTTATTCGAATTTATTAGTGTGGTAATTTTCTGTCCTGCCATGTTATAGATCGCTATACGGACATGTGACGGGTCGCTGATCGAATAGGTAATGGTTGTTGAAGGATTCGCAGGATTTGGGTAAATCCCAACGGAGTTATCCGCTGTTTCCTCACTGTTTTCATCAGGATCATCCTGAACATCAAAGTTCTCCTCGATACCCCAGAATTTATCAGTGTATTGAGAAAGGTCATATGACGTTCCGGCTGCATCATAAGCGAGACGTAAACCGGCAAAACCGGGATTATTGTCGGCAGCCAAAGAAGCATACTGCTGTGCGGTGTTCTTATCATTTAAATATGAACCCGCAATTTCAGCAGCACGAGCGAGCATTTCGGTTTCCATGGATGTGTTATCATATTTAGCACTTTTTAAAACAAATTCTTCAACAGCCTCTTCGTATTTGTTCTCACGAAACAGAATATCGGTTTGAATAAAATCCAACGATGCTTTATACCATCCTTCTGCTGTTGCAAGTTCTTCATCGATAAGTTGTTGCAAATTGCTATAGTTTTTGCCGTATTTATCGATGACACGAAGTATCGATGTTATGAGATATTTCTTTTGTAACAGGTCGTTTTCGATTGCAAACGCAGTATAATAACAGGTAAGCGCACTTTCATAATCACCATAAAATTCGAATTCCTCACCTTGCTTCACCAAGTCCCGTTCCGCATATAAAGCTACCGCTTTACCGGCGCCAGCGCTCGCTGCCGATGTTAGATAATTGGTATAATCGACATTTCCGGGAAACGTGAATAATGCTGTTGTAGGAGGATTCACGCCCCACCAGTTGTATTCAGCGTAAATCGATCCGGTTGAAGGATTATTGATTGCTTTTATACCTGCTTCGTTTTTCCGAACAATATTGTTATTACCGTTGAATGCACCGCCACACAGTGATAAACAACAGTTTGAATTTACCTGTATGCTGTGACTTGTATTAGTGTTCTGTATGTCACAGTAATCCAAAACCGCATTTGTACTTGAAGTAGCCACATAAATACCGTAATACGAGCTTAATACATCGATATAATGAATTGCAGGATTCGCAGAGCTTCCCGAAATGGTGATGCCTCCATTCTGGTATGTGGAATTCGATACATTATCACATATAATATAACGTATTGTCGGGCTGCAGTTATTAACAAAAATACCGCACTGATTGCATTCCCTGATGGTTATTATATTCAGGCCGTTTGACAGGCCGTTGGAGTTTTCAATATCGATGCCGCTGTTAGCGTACTGGATAGTCATTGCACCATCTGCATCGAGCACACCGCCTGATTTAATATCGATACCGCTCCAATACGTGCCATCTGATACTTTAGAAAAAATTACATCCCCGTGTGTGTTGTTTTGAATGTGAAGCCTGCCCGCCACTTCGATTTTTTTGCCGTTCGCAATACTTATGGTTCGGTCATCATCATCAATCATACACGCATAAATAGGAGGAACAATACTCATAACAATATTGGATGGAGTCGAAGGAATTTCAATATCATCGGAAATCGTATCGTTATTCCCGACAAAAAGAGAATCACCGCTGGATAAAGTTACTAATGCATCTTCGATTGAAATATACCGTGTATATGTATCGTCTGTATGCAAATTGGAAACTGTATGAAGGTTTAGATCACCTTCGTAGACCATTTTGGGTTCTTGAAGGGGGCCTTCAAATCCACCACCGTTAGTGTGATCATATGTGCATTTCCCGGCAAAACTAAATACCTCTCTTACTGAAATTAAATGATCTTTGTTTCCAGAAATACCACCATATACGTTTGATGATTGATCTGCATTGTTATCATTCAAACTCATACTTTTAAATAAAAAATATGGCCATACACAAATAAATACTTCTTCGCTATATGGATAGTCTAATATGTGATCATCACTTGCCGTCATAATCATACTATAGTCATCATCATATGTTGTTCTTAATGTTTCAAATGGATCGATTAAACATCCCGAATAGCATGAATTAAAAAAACAAACAAATTGGGAAAAAGTGCCGCTGTTACTTAGTGCACCATATATTTCCGATGCTGTTAAGGTTTCGTAATAAGATGAACCCGAATGATCTGCCGGAACAATATAAGGTGGACAACCTAATCCATGGCCCGAGAAGAAAAAAACGTTAATATCGTCCTCTCCTTTCGGCATAGCGGCCAATGCGTCAAGAATATCGTCTTTATTTCCATTATCTACAATATTTGCCCCATCATAATCAAGCATAAGTGTAATATTTCCTGAATCCCAACCTAATGAATCAATCAGAGTGTTATAAAATCCATTAGCGTCATAGTAACAAACTCGTGTAGTCATATATCCAAGGCCGGCCGGATAGGCTAATCCGACAACGAGGGCATGATAATTCAAAGCATGCAGATTCATAGCCGAAACTAAAAAAAGAACTATGAAGCCGAGTGTTATATGTAATTTGGAATACATTGTAAATCTCCTTAAGCATAGTAAAAAGCTTTTATGAATGAATTCATGTTTATTTATGCTTTAATGTTTGGTTTGTTTTGTGTCCATATTCAAAATTACCTGTCTATGGTAATATCCCCGGGTGATCTGACTGACTCAATAAAATCGGCAACAGAAATCGAGCCATTGTTTTCTGTAATTGGTCGTGAATAGCTTTTACCGTTTTCCGGTAGAGGAATTACCTGTATATTTGAAAACGCTTTGACATGATCGGAACGCTTGGGATCACCATATCGCACCACATCGATTGGGACCGATGTACTTTCTTTGTTGACAATAGCGAAAAATCCGCCCGAACATGTGACCTTTAACGGTTCCGCTTCGATTATTCTGATACCCGGATGCGAAACCTCTCCCAAAAAATCTTCATTTGCACAAACAATTATTTTTTCATGAGCGGATAAGACAATACCATCCCTGTATTCATATGGCAAAATATTCGGTGTCAAAAGAGTTGACAAACGCAACCGTATAAGTGTAAGTGGTTTATCGGTGGGATTATAGATTTCAATAAAGTTTTTTGCGGGTTCATTTTTATCGATATGGATTTCACTCATGATTAACCTGTCAATATTGTTTTCCGCCAAAATCGGAGATTCCAAAACCAGTAATCCCGTCAACAGTATGAGTAAAATTATAAACATATATGATTTCGACATTGTATCCTCCAATGAAATTGAAAGTAATTTTTTAAAATAAAATAGTCATAACAATCACAATTTTTTCGACCATAGATATCCCTCCGCTGTTTTTACAGTCAAACAGACAAAAGTTGAATTCAGCGCTATTGACAACATGTTGTAAATCAAAAATTGAAACTTAAATTTACTATTTTTAATTTATTTGCTAATTATATGTGTAATGAATAATATGCGGGGGGATCTGTAAAGTGTTTATTTTTATAGTAAGTGTAGCAATCTAAATAATATG
>JAFGMP010000155.1 GCA_016927495.1 Candidatus Latescibacterota bacterium
AGTCCGAGCCATGATTCACCTGATTAAAGGATGACCATGATTTTTAAATCAAGTAATCAGGCAAATCAAGCGTATCAAGGTTCAGACTGTTTTAGAAGGGGGTTTTCCATTTGCACAGGTTTCTGTAGTGCTCCATGTGAAAAAGGGCAGACATATATGTGACTGCCCCGGAGTTGGCAATAAACAGCCGTATATCAACGATTGGCTATCCCCTCACGTTGGGTCAAGGCATACACTATCACATTGACGCCGAATTTAAGCTGCACATCGTTGTGTTCCAGCCATTTGGTTAAATAACGCTTCGATGAGCATATGCCCACAAGACGGCCGTTTATAGTGATTCCTTCAAGGTAGTTTACTTGCTGGCCTGTTACTCTGTTTCCGGACGATTCGACTGTCTGGTATAGTAAATCTCCACCCTGGGGAGGACCATCCGGATAATCAAAGTAACTGTGGTATAATTGATGAGAATTCGATAATCTGCTCACTCGTGCTTGCTGGCCAAGTTCGCTTCTTATCATATTACTTAGTGCAGATCCCGAGTACGGCTGTTCTTTCGCCAGAGTGAATTGTTCGAGCATGATGAATCCACCATTTTCAAGATATTTCCTAAGGTTGTCTCTTTCGTTTTCTGTGAGTTCGAAGCCATTCTCGAAAGCTAAGTACACGAACGGAAGTTTCATGATTTCACGTGAACTGAGACGAATCTGACGTTCAACTTTTGTGTCGATTTTCGTGTGTTTCAGCATGGCATCTTTCAGATTGATCATACCTCTGCCGACATTTGCCGGTGACTTCATTTGTGTTCCCGATACATATGCGATATAAGTATTGCCGTTGATATTTTTTTTATTTGCCGGATCAAACACAATATTAGTTTTTGAACCGGTGGAGAAACTACGGGAACCGGGTGGTTGAGCAATAACTGCCATGACGGTCACGGCAGTAAGAATAGCGGCCAGTGCTATCCTGAGAAGATGTTTAATCGAATCTGTGCAGGTCAATCTCATGTTCTGCCTCCTGAAATATGTATGATCTCCTGCCATTATCTATTGTATGTAAATAAGTATGATGTTTACCACTTTAGATATTTAAATATAATGTAGAATTAGAAATTGTCAATTTTATTCTGATCAATTTAATCAGTCCGATTAGTCAATTGATAGCTTCTGACAATGCGTAATAATATCTTCTGAAATGTTAATTGAAAATATTTTATTGGTATAAATATTTATCTTGCATTCGACTTTGATTGTGTATATAATTATACATGCGCTTGTGTGTTATACTATACGGTTGGCAGTATAACAAATTGACAAAGAATATTTTATGTAAATAAAGGATATAATATGTTCGCACGTGTTAATTCGGCCGCGGTTATTGGTGTGGACGGCAAAATCATCGAGGTCGAAGCCGATCTCGAATACAAGCTGCCATCCTTTGCCACCGTGGGCCTTGCCGAAGGCGCTGTTAAAGAGAGCAAGGAACGGGTCACATCGGCCATCAAGAATTCGGGTTTTTCATTTCCCCAGAGAAAGGTCACTATAAATCTTGCCCCGGCAGATCTCAGAAAGGAGGGTTCGGCGTTCGATTTACCGATAGCAATCGGGATTCTTGCCGCAGACAGAAGGATACCGGCGGATGCCCTAAAAAAGATTGTGCTGGTCGGTGAATTGTCGCTCGATGGTGCTCTCAGGCATGTCAGGGGAGTATTACCCATCACTATCGAGGCACGAGACAAAGGTTTCGAGGCTATTATAGTCCCGAAAGAGAATGCGAAAGAAGCGGCGCTGGTTGACAACATCAGGGTTTTTTCCGCTTCTGAACTAAGCGAGGTCGCAGGTTTTCTTTCGGGACAGAACAGTATTGAGGAAATACAACATCTTGAGTTAGAATCATTAGTGTGCGAGAATACCTGTGAGATAGATATTTCCGATGTTAAAGGACAGGCTCATGTTAAACGCGCGCTTGAAGTTGCTGCCGCCGGAAGTCATAACATACTCATGGTTGGTCCGCCGGGATCGGGCAAAACAATGCTTGCCAGAAGAATTCCCGGAATTCTGCCTGCAATGACTCTTGAGGAAGCTCTCGAAACCACCAAAGTCCATTCTGTCGCGGGTACGCTTCGTGAGGGCAATCCTCTTGTAGTTGAACGCCCGTTCCGTGATCCTCATCACACCATATCAGAGGTTGCACTCATCGGCGGCGGTGTTTATCCAAGGCCTGGAGAGGTCAGCATGGCCCATAATGGGGTGCTCTTTATGGATGAAATGCCCGAACTTAATAAAAAGAGCATCGAAGCGCTGCGTCAACCACTGGAGGACGGCGCCGTATCCATATCCCGCGCCCAGTACAAGGTTAAATATCCCGCATCGTTTATGCTCGTTGTGGCCATGAATCCCTGTCCCTGCGGATATATGACCGACCCCCGTCACGAATGCACATGCTCGCCGTTCAAAATTCAACGGTATATGGCAAAGGTGTCCGGGCCCATTCTCGACCGTATCGATATCCATGTGGATGTGCCAGCTGTCAGCTACCGCGATCTGACCGATGATTCTGACCAGAACGAAACCTCGGAAACTATCAGAAACCGTATCAATACCGCCCGTGAAATCCAGAAAAACCGGTATAAACGCTTCAAATCAATCCATGCCAACGCTCATCTCGAACCGCGATCCATCAAACAGTATTGCCGTATCGATGACGAAGGTGAATTAATTCTCAGGCGTTCCATCGATACATTTGGGTTCTCGGCGCGTGCCTACCACCGTATCCTAAAGGTTTCGCGAACCATAGCCGATCTGGACGGGCAGGAGAGCATTCTGGCACGGCATGTTTCAGAGGCGGTACAGTACCGGACGCTTGACAGGAATATGTGGATTAAGTAAATTTAACAGCGGGCAATAAATATTTTTTTATGAATTAATCGGGATAAGAAGAAAATACTAACAGGAGTGAAACGAAATGACTGAACTTCTTGACCGTGTAGTAGAAAAAGCAAGGAGATTACCTGATCCTGAACAGGACGCTATTGCTGCGCTCATACTCGAAGAGCTTGAGGACGAGGTACGTTGGGGGAAAGCATTTGCTGGTTCACAGGATGCACTCGCTAAACTTGCACAAGAGGCAATGGCGGAAGACAGGGCGGGTAAAACCAAGGAACTTGTATCATAACTATAGCCGGTCTATACGGGCAGGAAAACATATTGGCGCGTCATGTCTCCGAGGCGGTACAGTACCGGACGCTTGACAGCAATATGTGGGCGGGGTGAGAAACAAACCGCTTTACAAAAAATTGTATCAACGATTAGTAATATTTTTGCCGGATATCACACACGAAGCAGAACACGCTTTTTTGTTAAAATAACTGTAATTGCCCCAAGAAACAGAGTGTAGACGAGTGCCCTTGTAATACCTGTAGTGGTATTTTCCCCCAAAGAGTCATAGAATGTCAGGCCGGACAGCCAATAGATGAATATACAGTAACGCGAAAGCTGATAAATGAGAAGACAGTTTGTTCCGATTGTGCGTATGTGAACAAATCCCTTTGTCCATCCCCGTAAATCGGTGCTCCAATAGAGTAGTATCCATAGTACTGAGGCGCAGCTTGTTGCACATAGTGACCAGCTCGTAGAAGGACTATGGAGGCCGCCAACCGGTCGAAGGAATAGTGCAGCAATACCTACAAAAAAGGCCAGTCCCAGCGCACGGCGAATTTTTTCCATATGGGTAGATTTTTCTCTGAGCAGGGTACCAATATAGAGTCCTGCGACAGCGTTGGCAGAATAGGTGCCGAGGGCAGATTTTCCGATCAGATCAACCAGCCAGTTTTCATGAAAAAGGCCGTTTCCCATCCCAAGGTACGCGCTGTGCATCAATACGAATACTCCGATGATCCCCATACGGTTATTACAGAATATGAGCCATGTGACCGAGGCGAACAGGTATGCCCATCCCAGTTGTCCCAACGTTCCCCACCAGCCTGTATAGAAGAAGCCGCCGCTTTTTGTCCTGAACACTACTGCCAGCCAGACAAGTCCAACAAGTCCAACAATCCGGGCTATTTTGTTACCATTGATTGCCAGCTTTGATTTTAGTGGAATATCCAGCCACACGATAAAAATAAAAGTCCAGGCAAGGAATTTCCAGAGGCCATGCGGCCAATTCAGCATATCACCGTAGGGCCTTCCCAACGACCCGCTAAATCTGTTGACATCCATAAGCCCCATGATTATAAGAGAGATAACGCGAAACAGAACATGGCCGGCAATTTTCGTCAATGGTTCATTCCGTGCTAACCGTTTCCCGAGGGCGAGGGGAACGGAAATCCCAAGAATAAACATGAATACGGGCATGATCAAATCCACAAAAGTAAAACCATCGACTCCGGATTCCATATGCCTTAGCCATTGAGGAACATCTTTTACCGGTGCGAAATCGGCAAGATCGTTGACGAACACCATGAGGAGAATGGTTAAACCTCTCATAATATCAACTGAATTTATGCGTTCGTTAAGTTGTCTGGATAACAACGTAGAAGTGTCTGCCATAAAAATTCCTTGTGGTTTTGCTGATGATTAGGCTAAAAATCAAGTGCTTCTCTTCCTGTGCTGCAATTGTGGATAATCTTTTTATTGTCCTCACCCTCCTGAACTCTCCCACGTTTCACGCAGGCGAGGGAGAGCCATACCCCAAGCGCTTGTATCGATCCAATCACCATGTGGGAATTCATCCATTATCCGAAGTAGGGGTGGTTCGCGAACCGCCCCTACAGCCTACAAAGGAAGAAAAGGGGAGAGGAAAAATTTATTTAAAAATCAGCTTTTTAACAATCCCAATCGCTTCTCTTTTTCGTCAAGTTTCCTTCGGGTAATTATCATAAAAAACTCTTTTTACGTAATCATTACGTTTTGGTTCAGTGAGTTTCTTGTAGAAATCCAGACTATCATCCACCAACCCTTGCAACAGTTTATCAAAAACCGAATAGAATACAAATCGTTTGTTGGATTCCGTATTATCGCCGAAATACACTTTCCGTAATTCATCGTCCTCGTTCATTCGGGTTATCATTTTTTCCAGATAGACTTTATCATCTTCCGTTAAATCACTCCCAAAATTCTCGTTTAATACTTGAATTATATGGGATAAAAAATCCTTGGGTTCTTCGGGATGACTTCCGCCAACTTCGGTCGAAAACGGTTGTAACTCCCCGTCTTTATTCTCCAAAGGTTCCTGTATCGAATATTTTTTCTCAATTCGGAAATATTCAAGATCGACATAGGAAAAAACATCTTTCAACCTGTCTCTACTTCTCTTGGGTAGTTTTTTATTCAGAAATCGCAGGAAGATATACAGTTTTTCAAGTCGTATGTCTTTGAATGTGATGATCTGAGAAATATATCCGTACAGTCTGATGAAACTCTGAATCCGGTGGCGGAAATCTTCCCGTTCATCTTCCTCCAGCCTTTTCCAGTTTTCTACCGCATAGTCCAATATGGGTTGCAGATCTTCATCGGGTACTCTGTCGTCATAGAAATTTTCTGCCAACTCATTGACCGTTTCATCTCTGAATACATAATAATTCTTTATTTCCTGCTCAATGGAATACAATTTATTGGGATCGGTTTCCTCAACAAGTATCGTTCCCTGATAGTACGGCTGGAATGACTCCAGAATGATATCCGGTTTGTTCACAAAGTCCAATACGAGGGTGTCAGTTTTGCCTGCGGTCATCCTGTTCAACCTGCTCAATGTCTGGACGCATTGCAGCCCCTGAAGCCGTTTGTCCACATACATAGTGTGTAAGAGCGGTTCGTCAAAACCTGTCTGAAACTTGTTGCATACTATAAGGATTCTGTATTTCGGATCTTTGAAGTTTTCCTGGGTAAGCCTTTCGGAGAAACCGTTCATCGATGACTCCGTGTATTCTTTGTCGGTATCACTGTCATACACCGTGCCGCTAAAACCGACCAGACACCCAAATGGTAATTTCATTTCCTTAATTTGTTTATCGAATTCAAGTTTGTATTTAACACAGTGAAGCCTCGAACGTGTCACCACCATAGCACGGCTCTTACCGCTTAATTTATGCGAACTGTGGCTTATGAAGTGTTCCAAAATGATTTTGGTCTTTTCGGCGATTGTATACGGATGAATATCGACATATTTCACCAGCATCTTTTTGACACGGCTTTCCGGTAGTTCCTTATCCTCCTCGATCTTTTTATTGAGGCGGAAATAGCGTTCATATGTGGTATAGTTCTGTAATACATCGAGCATGAAACCTTCCGCAATACTTTGCCGCATTGAATACAAATCAAAGGGGATAAACTGTCCCTGTTCATTCTTTCTGCCGAAGATTTCCAATGTCTTGTTCTTTGGCGTTCCGCTGAAACCGAAATAGGAAATATGCGGCTGCTTTCCCCTCGATATAATTTCATCCAGAATCAGTTTGTCCACTTCGGTGAGGTCGTCCCAATCCTCGCCTTCCTGAAACTCGTCAAGTACTGCTTTGGACAGGGACTTTTTCAGGTGTTTTGCCGTTTCGCCGCTTTGGGATGAGTGTACTTCATCGATAATGACACCGAATCGTTTGCTTTTCAGCTTTGTGATTTCATCCGATATAAACGGGAATTTCTGTATGGTGGTAATAATGATGGATTTTCCCGATTCAATGTATTCTTTTAATTGTTTTGAATTGACATCCACAGGATTAACCACACCTTTGGTCTGTTCCAGTTGTTTTACCGTGTTCCTGATCTGCTTATCCAGTACCCGTCTGTCCGTCACCACAATCACCGAATCGAACATTCCCCCTGTGTCTGCGGGCGTTCTGTACAGGGAGGTCAACAGATGAGACAACCAGCCGATCGAGAGGGATTTGCCGGTTCCCGTGGTGTGCTGTATCAGGTAATTATTGCCGACACCTTCTTCGATTACCGATTTCTTTAACTTTCTGATAACATTCAATTGATGAAACCGGGGAAAAATCAGCATTTCTTTTTTCTTATCGACGACCTTTCCGACACTGGCGTCGTATGCCTTCTCTTTTTCCTCACGGATATGGACAAAGTTTTCGATCAAATCCAGCACACTGTCAGGGTGCAGTATGTCCTCCCACAGATAGTGCGTCCTGTGGCCGTCGGGATTGACCGGATTATCGATGTCTTTATTGTACGGAAGAAACCGTGTCTTGTCACCCATCAACCGTGTGGTCATCGATACCTTTTCATTGCCCACGGAGAAATACACCAGATTCCGTTTGAACCTGAACAATGGTTCCTTTACGTCGCGGTCAAATTTCCATTGTTTCTCGGCGTCGCTGTGGGTCTGTCCCGTGAGGGTGTTTTTCAGTTCCATCAAAATGATGGGAATTCCGTTGATAAAAATGCCCATATCGATGGAGTTCTCATTTATGAGTGAGTATCTCAGTTGGCGGATGACGGTGAAACGGTTCTTTTTATACAATTCCCGGTGTTCGGGATTCAATCCGCTTTTAGGCTGGAAA
>JAFGMP010000156.1 GCA_016927495.1 Candidatus Latescibacterota bacterium
AAGAAAGTTGGCGATAGTATCGGCCGGAAGCTTTTTGGCTTTGTCAGCGCTGATTCTGGCAATTACCGGTGAATCGCCATGTAAGATTATACCGTCGTTTTCCGGAACCGGGAGTTTATCGAGAGCCAGAACACGTCCATCCACCAATAGCAGGTTTTCACCTTTGAACATAAGCGGGTCGTTTACTTTGCTCCCGGGGAAACGTTGTTTAATGATTGGCGCCAGTATCTCACGGACACAGTATGCCGTTTCGGTGGTGTAACATGTTTCACGGCAGATTTTTTCTCCGAGTGTCGTATGTCCGCAGCGGAGTTCGAATGTTGCACGGAGATATGTTAAAGGGTAAAGTAGTTCATAACCTTCATGTTCAAAAATAATCAGTCTCATTTTTTTCCTGTTCCGGTTTCAACAATTCAAGAAACCTGTGAAAAGTCATATGTTATTATAAACTTATTAATTGTTCAATACAGGAGCGATAAAAAAATGTGTTCCCGCTATCAATATAATATATTTTTATTTCAGCAGACTTTTCGGGTCCAGATTGTTGGACTCGATATCACGGAAGTAGCGGACTGTTCCGACTTTCAGTTCCATTGTGGCCTCTTCGTCTGCAACAATAACGGCGTGACGGTGCAACTGGAGAGTGGATATTGTCCACATGTGATTCACACCTTCCTCTACACCCATATGTAAAGCCCTGGACTTGTTATGTCCGGTTACCAGCAGCATCACACGCCGTGCATCCATCACCGTACCGACACCCACTGTAAGGGCAGTTCGAGGGACCTTGCTGATGTCGTTGTTAAAAAAACGGGAATTCGCTATTAGTGTGTCTTCCGTGAGAGTTTTAATTCTTGTGCGGCTGGTGAGGGATGATCCGGGTTCGTTGAATGCTATGTGGCCGTCAGGCCCGACACCACCGACAAATATATCGATACCATCATAGGATTGAATCTTCTTTTCGTAGTTTTCACACTCGGCATCGAGGTCTTTTGCATTACCATCGAGAATATTCACATTGTTTTTTGGAATATCGATGTGATTGAAAAAGTTTTCCCACATAAATGTATGATAACTTTGCTCATGGTTTTCCGGTATGCCGACATATTCATCCATATTGAATGTTACAATATTTTCGAACGATATAATTTTTTCACTATACAGTTTAATAAGTTCTTTGTACATCCCTAGGGGAGTAGAACCCGTAGGCAAACCGAGTACAAAAGGTTTTTCGGGAGTTGGATTTGCCGCTTTGATATATGAGGCGATAAATGCAGCCGCCCATGCACTCACTTTATCATAGTTTTTTTGGATAATAACACGCACAATTTGGCTCCTTTTTTAATGAATGTCGATTTTTTATTGAAGTGTATAATATTGTAGAATTGTCGCGAATTATCAAGATCGTAAACAAAAAATTCGCAAAAAATGATATAGGATAGATAGCGAATCACCTGTAACAAGATAGGAAAGTAGTTGAAATAATGCAAGAAACAAACAATTTGAAAATCGGAATTAAAGTATGGTAAAGCTATTGTTTGAATTTATAAATTGTTTCGTTGAAAAATAGTCTTGACACGATATTAATTTGATATTATTTAATCAATATGAGCAATTAATTCCTGAGGCCAGGAAATTGATTCTTATTTCTAACAGGGAGGAACTGTAATAAAATTTCATGTATATGTGAAAGTGAAAGGAGGCGGAATCGTTACGAGATATGTGTATTACAACGCTCTCAATCTTCATTATAAACCGTAACAAAGGAGAAAAAAATGAAAGAGGAAAAAAAGAAAATTAAAATTGACGATATTACCGGCAAACAGGAATTATCAAAAAATGAAATGAAGAAAACAAAAGGTGGCGTATTAAGAAAAATACCGACAAAACTCGGTATTAACGGTGGTGATTGTAAGGAATCATGCGATCTTTTTAGAGGAACTGAAGCTGAATGGCAAGGTGTTGATGACTTCAAGTAACAATTATTTTTTTAGGGGAGGATATTTTGAATGATGTTCTCCCCTTTTTTTTATCAGGGTAATAAATGAATATCGGTTATCAGAAATTTTCGGTTAACGGTTCTCGATACCTGTACGATACCACCACTAATGCTATAGTTAAAATTAGTGAAACGGTATACCGCATTTTGGATGATTATCTGATTCATGATGCTGAATACATATTAAAAAATTATACGGTAGATATATCCTATGAAGATTTACGTGAAGCCCTCGAATGGCTGAAAAATGCAATAAACTTATGTTGCATGCTGCAACCATTTTTCCCGAAAGATTTTAAAACAATTCTAAATAAGTCTTATATAAAAAGTGCCCTTGCATCAGGTATACGGCAAATGGCGCTAAATATTACCGAGCAATGTAATCTCCGTTGTTCTTACTGTATTTACTCCGGTATTTATTTAAGCGAGCGTACTCATAATAACTTTACAATGACCTGGGATATTGCACGACGAAGCATTGACTATTTTGTAACTCACCGTAAAAAAGGACATAAGGGAAATATCGCGTTCTATGGTGGAGAACCACTTATTAAATGGAATCTGGTTAAAAAGTGTATCAAATATATACGTAATTATTGTGATCCCGACCAGTTGGATATGAATATTATTACAAACGGGACTCTTTTGAATAAAGAAATTATTCAAACCCTTGTTGATTTAGAAGTTAATCTCTATATAAGCCTTGACGGCCCAAGAGATGTCCACGATGAATATCGGAAGTACAAAACCGGCGAGGGGACGTATGACCATTTAATTAAAACCGTGAAAATGATAAAAGTTAATTTCCCTCAGTATTATCAAAAAAGAATAATATTTAATGGCACTTTTCACATAAAAAATGATATTCTGGAGATTGCCGACTTCGCAAATCAGGGGTTGTTTTCAAATATACCGTTTCGTTTGAATACAATAAAAACAACTGATACTGATGTTAAATTATTTACCGAAAAAGAATATAAAGAACATCATAAACGACTTGATATTCTTTTAGATCGTTATCTTGAAAGTTTGTTTAACGATAATGATTTTCCCTATGGCCTCATTCATCATGTGTTTGGTAACGTCTTCACCACACTTTCAACTCGTCAGGTCGGCTTTTCAAATAATTGCGGCGCTCCCCGTGGCATTTGTGTACCGGGAACTGTACGGTTGTTTGTTTCTTCGGATGGCACGTTTCATGTTTGTGAGAAATTCTGTCCACCCGGATATGATATCGGTAACTGCAAAATCGGCATTGATGTCGATAAAGTCCGGAATCTGCTTGAGGAAGTAGTTTCGATGAGTGAAGAATTATGCCAAAAATGTTGGGCTTACCGCCTTTGTTCACATTGTTTTATACATGTTCTTGACAGGGGTAAGATTACAATTGATCAAAAACGAAAGAATTGCGAGCGAACAAAACAGAAATTACTTAAGTCTCTCGAACGTTTTGTCTATTTGTGGGAACGTGAAAACCCCGATGCTGTAAACAATCCAAATACTTTGCATGCTCATGTATTAAATAATCGAAAGTAAAAAAACAATAGCAGAGTTACGCAAAAGACAAAAAAAAGACCGAAATCATGAAAAAAACGGCCGAGGAAAATTGGCGTCCCCTAGGAGAATCGAACTCCTGTTGCAAGGATGAAAACCTTGAGTCCTGGGCCACTAGACGAAGGGGACATTTATTTTACAAGATCAGTAAAATAGAAAAAAATATATCTTAAGTCAATAAAAATATTCATAAAATTTATTTTTTTCATTAATATTTTTTTAATTTGGGAATGTGTTTTTCCTGTAGTTATCGAGCCAATTACGGGCATCTGTGTAATCGGGAAGAATTTTAACAGCTGCTTCCATTTGACGGGCGGCTTCGCGTGTTTTTCCGCTTATCCCCAGTATAAAACCATAGGCATATCTGAATTGTGCATTAAGAGGCTCGATGGAGACGGCTAAATCATAAAATTGCGTCGACATATCGGTTTGAGCGAGTTTCTGATAAACAAGCCCTAAGTTATATGCTACATGAGGATTATCCCTGTTGGTATTATAAAGGCCCAACAGAATATCGAGCGCATCCGAATAATTCTCCGTCTGAATCATTACGGCAGATAAATTATACCGTATATTATAATCGTTTGGATTTTTTTCAAAAAGATACTTTAAAAGTTGAAGGGCAGAATTATATTCCCCGAGTTTTATATATGCTTCGGAACTGTTATACAAGCTTTTCTCGCTATAATAAGAGTCAACCGGAATACTGTTGTAAAGTTCGATGGCATCGTTGTATTGTTCATCGAGCATCATCAGGTTGGCAGTTTGAAATACAAGATCGAGGTTGTTCGGGTCCAACATAAGCGCCTTCTTCGAATATTTTAAAGATTCAACGGTGTTACCCTCTTTGAAAAGTGCCACTCCGAGATAATGATTGATTCTCGAATCATCAGGGAAGCTGACGACAGCTTTTTTAAGCGGTTCGGTCGCTCCGCTGTAGTCATTACTTTCGAATCTCACTATACCGAGGTATTTCTGCGCCAGCGGGGTTTGATTTCGTTCAAGTGATAATGATAAATTTTTATCGGCTTCCTCACGGTTTCCGGTGTGATAAAGAGCGACACCTTTTTGAAGATACATGTTTTCCGGTCTGTTGTACCCGTATCTCTCGGCTTTATCAAAATTAATGAGGCACTCATAATAATTTTCCGTTGAGTAATGGACGAGTCCGTAAAGATAGTAAGGTTCGGGATTTTGAGGATAGGCTTTGATCAGGTTTTTCAATTGATATTCGGCTTTATCATACTGTCTCGCACGTATGAAGATTTCGGCTTGTTTAATCCCTGAATTGTATTTATTAGATGCACAGCCTGCGAGCACGATAACACCGGTGAGTATGCATATGAGAAATGAGCGCATAATTTGCCTCCTTAAATTTTTTGTCCGTCGAGATCATCGACGAAAAATTTGCTGTATGCTTTGAAATCATCAAGCATTCTGCCTGCTCCTTCGACAGCGGCTCTTTGAGCATTAGGTGCGATTCGTACCTGGATCCCCGAGAGTTTGGTGATTGCTTTCCCTATACCGGCAAGTATCGAAGTACCCCCGGTTAAGGTCATTCCCCGGTCAACGAGGTCACCGGAAAGTTCCGGCGGTACTATTTCGAGGAGATTCATAACAACCTTAAGCATGTCATTTACAGGTTTTACAATAGCATCCCGTATTTCTCCGGTGTTTATGGTAATGGTTCTGGGAATGCATCTTTCGATATCCTGCCCCCGAATTTCAAACCGTGTATCTCTTCCCATTTTGTAAGCCTGTCCGAAATTAATTTTTATCCATTCGGCTGTTTGATTACCTATATAAAAATTATGTTGTTCACGCAGAAACCGGACAATAGCATTATCGATGGCATTTCCTCCGAATCGTTCAGAAACAAGGGCAACAATTCCACTGATTGAAATAACGAGCGCCGAAATCGAACCACCGCCAATATTAACCACCATGCTGGCTTTGGGAATATCAACCGGAAGTCCGGCGCCGATCGCTGCTGCAAGCGGTTCGTATACCAAATGTATTTCACGGGCGCCAAGTTCTTTGACGAACTCCTGTACGGCGCGTTTCTCGACATACGTCAGTTTCGGTGGTATGGTCAGTATGACACCCGGCCGGATTAAAATAGTCGACCTTTTAGCCAGTTTAATGAATTCATTTATTAATTTTTTTACATCGGTAAAATCTGAAATTGCACCGGATTCCATAGGTGAAACGATAGATATACCGGAATGAGAACGACCGAGCATGGCCTTGGATTCATAACCAAGCGCGACTATTTTACCATTCGTTTCGTCAATGCTCATGAGTGTGGGTTCATCGAGTACAACTCCCCTGCCTTTGACAAAAATACGTGTGTTTGAAGTGCCCATATCGATGGCGATATTCGACCATGTTCTTGCCTGAAAATTAAAAAAGCCGGGTTTGTTCTCAATTTCGTTTGTTTCATGAGATTTGACTTTGTCAGTAATATATATCGACGGATCAACATCCATTTTTGCAGATTCAACGACACGGTTACTGTAGGTCTTACTCAATTTCCGTATCCCACGACGTATGATTTCCTCTGCTCCCTGTGTATCGGTAGTGTTTTCCATGATTTTTGGAATTAAAGAAAAAAGTTCGTTGGATGGACGAGCTTTTGGCGAGTTAATAATAAATGGAATTTCATTGGCAAGGGATTCGCGGACGACATTATCAAATGAAATACTTCCGGCGTATATGATGTCGATGTCAAGGTACCTTTTAACAACCTCCTTGATACCCTGTCCGAGTTTTATCTCTTCATTTTTCATTATCATGTTTAAAATAAGCTTTGGATGGAATGATCGCTGAAAAACATTGAATTTTTCAATACTGTCAGGTTCCAGCTTCCCCAATTCATCCAATAAATTACTGACTTTTACAATTTTGCCGAAAGGAGTCGGGACTTTTGCTTTTTCAATAACTTTCCATGCATTATTATTCGGATGTATGATAGAATAAAGCATTCGAAAAATACATATTCTGATGAAGTTGAAAGCGCTTTGAATCGAAGGAGATTCCGGTGTTGTTACAATAACATGATCTGTAGCGTTTAAAAAGAAATCAATAGTGTTGTATGATGTTCCGGCGCCGAGATCAAGCACAATATGGTCAGCGTGGAGCTTTTCAATATAACGCATCAGTTTAAGTTTTTGTGCATGCCAGGGATTTGCCGAGCCAATAATTCCACCTGCACCACTGATAAATTTAAGGTTGTAGATCGATGTGTCTAATATGATTTCGTTAAGATCATTAACATTTCCATTGAGGAAATCCATGAGCGTCTTACGGGGATATTTAATGCCGAATCCACTATGCATATTGGCATTTCCGAGATCCAGATCAATGGCTACGACGTTATTTCCGAGTTCTGCCAGGATGATGGAAAGATTTGTTGCAAAGAGGCTTTTCCCCACGCCACCTTTTCCGCCACCAACCGCCCATAATCTCTGTCTTGGTTTAGGAGCATTTATATTCATGAAAACCTGAGTTGGTTTATTATTTTTATTATGTTGTTAAGAATGAAAATACTATGTAGCATTATGTCCAATATATTATATAAATTCACTAAAATAATCAAGTTAATTTTCCTGAGGCGCATCTGGTTGACCCTGTCGGACATAATTTATCGAATATATAAGAACGTAAAATATGTAAAAAAGATGTATACCTTTTCTGTGACCAATAACTCGAATGTTTATGTAATCTACGTCAAAATGTCCGGTCATTGTGTCAAATAGTTATAAAACCATAGCTGCAGCATATTGTCAAGACTGATTTTAATGCACTGTAATAATTGAACTTATATTATATTGTATACAAATAAATATAATTGGCATTTTTATTGCACCATATTTTGAAAAATAATAACAACGGAGAAAAATATGAAATTTTTCGACTATTTTTTTAGAAAAAAAATATACAGTTCACCTGAAAATTTTATTGATCTGTCACAATTTATCGGTACATTAATAGACAACACAGTAAATAGTTTATTTAGGGATTATCATAAAGTACTCATTGATGAAGAAATAACTTATATCGTTTTCGCAGTATGGGGTGCAAAAAAAGATGGTGAATTAACGCCGTTACAGATTGAAATCAATAATAAAATCGTTCCGGTGATACAGCAGGTCATAGAAGCATTCAAAGCAAAAAACATGACCGATTCCCAAAATTATGCTATCGGATTTTTAGTACGGGGAATGATTATTGCAAAAATAACGTATCTGATTGAATTGTTTAAAAATAAAATCAGTACCAGAGATACGAAAACACAACAAAATCATGATATTTCAAGTTTTCTTGCTTCACTTGGAAGCGGGGCAGGGGATAATCAAACCGGTTTTGATGATTCAACATGGTTTAATAGATTTGGGGATGATAATTTCAGAAGATGGTGATATGATCTGCAAACAAGTTCCGTATGGCAAGGTAACATGCGATTTAACAATGGATGTATAAGTCACAAGTCTGCTTTGTGTGTAAATTCGGCTGATTCGATTATTCCTCCGCCGAGTACCATATCTCCTGTGTAGAAAACTGCGCTTTGTCCCGGTGTTATAGCATACTGAGGAGAATTGAACCTGACTGTAACACCTCTGTCGGTAACTTTAACTGTTGACTTTACTGATTTTTGGCGGTATCGAATGCGTGTTTGACAATCAAACTCGTTATCGGGTGGGAATCCCCTGATCCAGTTTATTTTGCCTGCAAACAACAAATCTGACTGTAAATCTTCTTTTTTCCCGATAGTTATGGTGTTGTCATCAGCATTAACCGCTGTAACATAAACGGGATAACCGAGTGCCAGCCCGATTCCTTTTCTCTGTCCGATAGTATAATAAGCCGTGCCTCTGTGTTTTCCGATTACGGTTCCGTTGCTGTCGAGGATATTTCCTTCTTGTAATGTACCGGGTATGTTTTCCTCGATATAATGACGCAGAAACCGTCCATAATCGTTATCCGGAATGAAACATATTTCCTGGCTTTCCGATCTGTGTGCCGTTTTGAGGTTACGTTTAAGGGCTTCGGTACGTGTTTGCTCTTTGCTCATGGTTCCAAGAGGAAACAGGGTGTGTCTGAGGTTTAATGAATCAAGACCCCACAAAAAGTATGATTGATCTTTTGCAGAATCAAGGCCGGTCATCAGTGAGAAGGTATTGTCACCGAAACGGGCAACCCGCGCATAATGGCCTGTTGCGATAAGATCACATCCTAATGCACGTGCTTTTTGTGAAAGCGCCCGCCATTTAATTAATGTGTTGCAGAGGACACAAGGATTGGGAGTACGTCCGGTTAAATATTCCGCGACGAAATTATGTATGATCAATTGATTGAATTGTTCACGAAGGTTTACAGTGTAATGAGGAATTCCTGCCGCACCGGCTACGAATTTTGCATCCTGAAATGCCGACAGGTCGCAACATCCCCCTGAATCATCGCTTGTACCGGATTGACTGTGATCCCACAACTTCATTGTCAGGCCAAAAACCTCGAAGCCAGCATCTTTAAGAAGTATTGCGGTGAGCGAACTGTCAATCCCGCCGCTCATGGCAACAGCAACTTTACGCGAGCCATAATCTTCCGGATTCAGACCGGACAGTATGGTGAAATCTTTCATGAAACTTGCGTTTACATCCTGAAAAAATGTGGGTATCAACCAAAGACTTTCGCATGTTTCTCCTTGTAGTCCCTTATTGCATCATGGAGCGCATCAGCTGCCAGATTTGAACAATGCATTTTTGCCGGAGGCAGACCATCGAGCGCTTCGGCTACAGCCTGTCTACTGATTTCTTCCGCTTCTTCTATTGTTTTACCCATCACCATTTCGGTCACCATCGATGATGTGGCAATAGCCGCACAGCAACCGAATGTTCTGAACTTCACATCTTCGATAATATTGTTTTTTACCTTTATACCAAGCTCCATAACATCGCCGCACACCGGATTTCCCTGCTTCCCTATACCATCGGGATTCTCCAGTTCTCCAACATTTCGTGGATTTTCGAAATGATCCATAACTTTCTCAGTATACATTAAAAAACCTCCTGTTTATTTTTCATTATAATTATATTCCGCCGGAAATACTTCTGAGACGATTTAAAACAACAGGCAAACGATTGAGAATATGATCCACGCCCGCATCGGTTGTGCCCCAGCCCATACTGAACCGTAGAGAACTTTGTGCTGTTTTCGGCTCACGGCCCATTGCCACAAGGACATGGGAAGGTTCAACCTCACCCGTTGTACAGGCTGATCCGGTCGAGGCGGCTACTCCTTCAATATCCATGCTGAAAAGCAGCGCTTCACCATCGACACCGGGGAACGATATATTCGAAGTTCCGGGTAACCGTGGAACACCTCTGCCGTTAAAGAGTACATTGGAAACTACATGTTCAATTTCCGATTCGAGTCTGTCGCGCAGGGCCGAAATTGTGACTGCTTCATTTTCCATATCCTGCATTGCAAGATCTACCGCCTTAGCTAAAGCAACGATACCAGCCACATTTTCGGTACCGGGACGTATTCCGCGCTCATGACTGCCGCCATAAGTCAAGGGAGTAATTTTCAGACCTTTTTTTATATACAGTACTCCTATGCCTTTAGGTGCATTCAGTTTATGCCCCGACATGGAAAGCATGTCTATACCCATTTTTTTTACATCGATCGGTATTTTCCCTGCTGACTGCACAGCATCGGTATGAAAAACTGCGCCGGCGCTGTGGGCAATCTTTGCGGCTTCTTCAATATTCTGCAGAACACCGGTTTCGTTATTGCCGTGCATGATGCTTACGAGCGCCGTATTATTGTCTATAACGTTTTTTAACTGGTTTATATCTGTTCTACAATATTCATCTACACCGATATATGTGATTTGGAATCCGTCATGTTTTAATTTTGCCGCTGTATTCATAATTGCGCTATGTTCGACTTTTGACGTGATTAGCCTGTTTTTACCATCCCTCGCCGAAGTCATTGTTCCTGTCAGCGCTATATTATCCGATTCGGTACCGCAGCCGGTGAAATAAATTTCCTCCGGGTCCGCATTGATGAGAGTTGCCACAATTTCACGGCTCTTTTCCATCGCATGACGAGCATCACGCCCAAAAGAATGCACACTCGAAGCATTGCCGTATTTTTCGGTAAGATACGGGAGCATGGCGTCAAGTACTTCGGGCCGTACCGGAGTAGTAGCATTATGATCGAAGTAGTACCTTTTTTTCATAGTATTTCCTGCCGGGTTTTATTTGCATGTAGCTATATATGTTTTATCCGAATTTTCTTCAGCAAGTTCGAGGAGGGTGACAGAATTGAAAGCCTGTTCCACCTTTTCTCCCAGTTTTCTGTATATGTTCGATGCGACACACCGCATTTCTTTTTCCAGTTTATTATCAGGATCCCGCTTTAAAATACAATCGCACAGCGCAATAGGTCCTTCGAGCGCTATGACTGCCTCTCCCAGTGTGATTTTGTCAGGGGAACGTGACAATGTATAACCGCCATTACTGCCTCTTCGGCTTTTCACCAACCCTTTCTTTTTCAGAAGGTGGAGCACCTGCTCGAGAAACGGCACCGGCATTCCGTGACGCTTCGATATCTCACGGATCGCAAGGGGTTCCTTGCCGTAATTATTCGCCAGTTCATAAAGCGCCTTGATTCCATACAGGCCGCGGTTTGACAGTTTTAGCATATGACTTACCTATTTATTTGATTCCGGACTAAAAACCGGACTTAAATATACTAATCCTGATAAAATTAGTCAAGTATAAAGTTGATAGTTTTTGTAAAGTTTTTTTAGGGGCAATCCTATGTGTCTGCCCTGTATTATTGTCTGAACCTTGATACGCTTGATTTGCCTGATTACTTGATTTAAAAATCATGGTCATCCTTTAATCAGGTGAATCATGGCTCGGACT
>JAFGMP010000157.1 GCA_016927495.1 Candidatus Latescibacterota bacterium
AACAATACAGTTCTGCACTGTACCCGCTTCCGGTTTTGACGGTAACACTGCCGGAAATACGGTTCCCATTCACATCGAGCGCTTTTTCATCGGTACATCCTGTGGACTGATATTCGAATTCATCGAGGATTTTAGTCATCTGAGACCGTTCGATTACTTTATAAACAAATCCTGAAGAAGCTTTGAATTCCTCGGACGTTGCCACACGGGTAATCTGTCCCCGCAGAGATTCGGACAACGATTTAGCTTCCGTTTCCGAGATTCCGTTTGCAGCAAGATCGAGAACGGCGATGGTATAAAAATAAACGTTCTGAGCATATGATAATTTTGGAGGAATGAATCCTGTCAGGATCAACAGCAGGTTTAACAGGATACATATTACTTTGTTTGCCATTCTAATGCATTTCCTCTATAATTCTCGTTACATCCGTTGTTCGCATTATTATATAATACTTAAAGTGTATGTAATGTATATATAATGTGTATATTTTATTCATTTAAAAAAACAATGAAATGATATTTTTTTATACATAAATGTGAACTATAATGTAGTTATTGAAAAGTGTTATGTACAGCATAAAGCACGAACGATCATTACATAACGGTTATAATTTGTATATTGTATATTCAAAATACTAAAACATACTATTCGGTTCTTTTTTATTGAATTTAAATAAATTTAATCACTATTTCAGCAGCGTCATCTTCCTGGTTTGGGAGAAATCGCTGGAGCGGAAGCGATAGAAGTATATCCCCGTCGCGTGGTTGTTGGTGTTCCAGATCACCATGTGAATTCCGGCGGACTGGTAACCGTCCAAGAGGACATCCACAAGTTGGCCGTTTATGTTGTATATCTCAATGCTGGCGTACCCGGCTTTCGGCAGAACATACTCAATGGATGTGTTCGGGTTGAACGGATTCGGGTAGTTCTGTTTGAGCACAAACGATTTCGGTACCTCTTGATAGTTAATTCTCGTGGGGGCGGGATAGTCGAATGGCTCGTTTACCATATGATAGGTGCTTTCTGACTGGCCGTTATAGTTGCGGCAGAGATAGGGCGACAGAAGGGGTGTCCTTTCGAAATTCGTAAGCGGGGTGAGCGTCGCGCTGCCATCGGCCTTCCACTCATATATAGGGATATCCATTGGATTCAGGAGACGGGAGAGTCCGCGCTCGATGGCGATATGGAATATACCGAAGTTACCGGGTTCGTGCCCAGCGATCCAATGAGCGATATTGTCAACGTGGAATGGATTTTTACCAAAAATAATAACATTAGTCATGAAATCCTGCGCAAGACCATCAGATCCGGGGCCATTAACAAAGTTGCCGTTGCGGCCGTAAACACCCTCGACCACATGAAGCGCAGGTTTCGTCACAGAGTTGTTATCGATGCAGCGGTGACACCAGGTCTCCATGTTTAGCCCGCTTGACGGTTTGTCCCAACGAGGAATGCCGTCGGCGAGGTGCCGGTTGTAGCATTCGCTGATCGTATCGAATGCTCCGGGAACGACATGATCCGATGAAAGACCCATATCGACACCGTGGTGTTTGCAGTGGGATACGTACGGTGTAGCCATGCTTCCCTGAAGATTCTTAGCGCACGTCGTCACTCCCATACCATGTGTTTTGAGCTTCGCGATGTTGATGAGAAATGAGTCGGGTGAATTGATAGGCCATAAGTATGGTGCTTTGGTAAAAAAGACACCATCGGTAATATCCACCCAGTTCACCTGCCCCTCGCCGAGCGTGTTCGCTGTCGCACCCTGCTCCGAGCCGCCGATATCGATGCCGGTTCTCTCGCTCAATTGCTTGTAGCCGATAAATTCCTGCTGGTTGGTTGTCCCGTTGTAATTCCATTTGTCGCGGGTGTATATTTGTCCCGCCGAAATGCCGAGTTCTTTCAGGGCTTCGACGATACCCTCGACGACTTCGGGATCGGTCACGATACCGCGGCAGCCTTCAACAGTGGCTTTCGAATTCGTCATTTGCGCCCAGGTCAGGTTCGGTTTAATTACAACAGTATGTGTCAGTGGTACACCACCGTCTTCGGATGACATCGGAACGAATATACTCCGGGAGAAATCCATTCCCGCTTTAATCTTTGCCTCTGCATTCGTCTTGATATCCACACCAGTCTTCATGATAAAAACCGCAGCCGGATTGGAAGTAATAAACGGATGGACGCCAAACTTTCCCTCAGAGGTCAGATATCGTGAGGCGAGAACTTTGATTGGATATAACTCAGCTGCCCCTGCGAGAGCAGTGGTTGCTCTTAGAAAATCACGCCGTTTCATCTTGGCACAAAACCTTTAATACTGTGGTATTCCGTTGGAATTTTTTTATTAGTTATTCCTCATATCAAAATCATGTAAGTTACTAAATTGCAAAAATCCTTTATGTAAATAATAAATATGTATTATCATTTCTTTTGTCAAGGATTATAAGTATGCCTGGCGATCCACATCCTTGACACTCAAACAAAAAAATTTTACATTTAAGGGAACATAAATTAATCTGTTATATAATCTGAAATTTAATCGAATTGGGAACTTATAATAATCGTTTTTCCTTTCTTACGGAGTTTGTTTGAAGAATTTTTGCGCACTGAAAACCTGCCTCGACAACCTCGTTAAGGTGTATGATGTGCAGTACCTCGATTCCGACCCCATCGGGCTTGTTCATGACTACGAGACACTGGACGATATCGAAATTGCGGGATTTATCACCGCATCTCTCGCCTATGGCGGCGCCGTTCAAATACGGTCGAGCGTTTGTGATGTACTTAACCGGATGGGATCATCACCTGCTGAATTTGTGCGAAATGTAACACTTTCAGATGCCATGGAAACATTCCTGGGCTTCAAACACCGCTGGACAGACGGTTATGATATCGCCTGCCTTGTATGGGCACTCCGGTGTACAATTAAAGAAGCGGGATCACTCGGCGCGCTTGTGCAAAAGCTCGATAATCCCGGCGATGAAACAATAGAAGGCACCATGATACGGCTTTCGGCATGGCTATTAGACGAGACAGGAGACTGTCCGGGCATCGGAATAAAACGTAAACCAATTTCCTATCTGATTCCGTCACCGTCAAAGGGAAGCGCCTGCAAACGGCTCGCCATGTTTTTCCGGTGGATGGTTCGCGGGCCTGACGGCATCGATTTCGGGCTCTGGAAATTTTTACATCCGGGACGGCTCGTTATTCCGCTGGACAGGCATATCGGCCGGATGGCAGGTCTTCTCGGATTGAGTTCACGGCGCTCTCAGGACTGGAAGATGGCTCTTGAAATCACGGCTGAACTGCGTAAACTCGATCCGGATGATCCCCTTAAATATGATTTTGCGCTGGTACGGCCGGGTATAGTAGGATCATGCACCTCATCGTTACGGGGAGACTGCGAAACATGTACCCTCAGCGAAGTATGCAGTGGCATAAACGGCTGATAACCGCGACTTTTACTATCATCCTGGTTATCAATGTTGAGGCCAGTGCTCTTGAACCGGTCACTGCGCTCGATGACGGATTCGCTGTGCCGTCAACATCGGGCCTGACGGAAGCTTCCCTTCATTTTCCGGGCACAGAATCATATATTGACGGTGTGTTCGGAACCGTTGCATGGAGCCGCCCTTTCGGTGTCGATGACCTTTCCATAACAACCTTCCATGCGGGGGCAGGTTTCGGTAAGGCCGGTGTGTCGGTATCTTTCAGCGGTTCCGGCTTCGACCTGTACGGCGATGAGCAGGAAAAACTGGGCTTTTCTTATGCATTTTTCAAAGAAATTTCATGTGGGGTAAGGCTCACACGAAGCGCTATGCGAATCAGAGGATACGGCGATGCATCAGCTTTGAGCGCTGATTTTGGCGTTGTTTTTCATCCGATTGAATCATTATATATAGCAGGATCGGTAGAGGAAATAAATGGTTCGGAACTCGGCGATTCCCGTGAATCCATCGACGGACACACACGGTTGAGCGCCGCATGGAAGGTGCATCAGGATGTAATCCTGATCGGCGGTTTTTCGAAAGTGAGACGATTCGATCCATCATTCAGCGGCGGTTTCACCGTCGAAGTTTATCCATCCCTGACCATCGGCGCTATCGGAGGGAATGAACCCGGACGTATGGAATTCCTCGGAGCATTAACCGTTCGCGGATTTGTGTGTTCATACAGGGGCATGTATCACCGTGACCTCGGAATGTCGCATGGGTTTTCGCTGATTATAAAGCGTGGTTTGGGGAAGAAATAGCTACAAAGTACCAGAGTAACAAAGAGATAAAGAAAATTTGACCTTTTCATTTCGCTTTACCTAAAACCGGGTAAAATACTAATATAAGAATTTGTCTTCAATTTGCCTGTCATTGCGAGTGAACGAAGTGAGCGAAGCAATCTCTATACATTGAAAGGGTAAACAATGAATGTGCCAATACGAGATGTTAAACCACAAATCAATTTAATAACGTTGTTATCAGCGATATTCTATCTGATGTCTGTTTATTCTCCGGTGTCTGCACAAATTAAAGAAAATGAACGACTCCTGTTTGATACATCCGACCACGGCGACCCGGGTACGAGTGGACCGGTTGTTAAAGCATGGAAACATATCACCCTCGATACCTGGTATGGCGGCCTGTGGGTAGTAACCGGAGATGTGGATGGTGATGGCGCAGTCGACATTGTGAGCGCAAAAAATTTCAACGAGGACGATGTTCATCACACAAGCAGTGTTGTTGCACAACGCCTTGACGGCAGCGTTATCTGGCGCTGGGGAGACCCTTCTGTGGGCCGCCGTGAATGGCATCACGATGTCGCATGCCAGATTTACGACTGGAACAATGACGGTAAAAACGAAGTCATCCTCTGCACCAAAGGATATCTTGTGCATATCGACGGCGCTACGGGTAAAGAAATCAGACGGCTGCCGATAGAGGAAGATGCCACGGACTGCCTTGTCTTCTGCAACCTTTCCGGTGCTTTACATGCGGGCGATGTTCTGGTTAAAAACCGTTACAAACAGATTTGGGCATATACCTATGCAGGAACATTAATTTGGACAGTCAGCATGCCCGGCGGATACCGTACCTCACATCAGCCGGTTCTCTACGATATCGATGGCGACGGCACTGACGAAATTTTGGCAGGCTATGCTATGCTGAATGCGGACGGTTCTGTGCGCTGGACTTTATCGTCTGATGCGGTTGACCTGAACAAGGGGCACCTCGACTGCTGCCGTCTGCTGAAAAAGGGTGACAGACCCGAAGATTACCGTTTTGTAATGACCTACTGCGGGGCGAATTGTATTGCCTGCGTCGACGGGAACGGTTCAACGGTTTGGAAAATACCCGGCTATCATTTCGAATCGCTGAATGTCGGAAACGTTTTCCCCGACAGTAAGGAATCGAACATCTTGGTGGATATCGATCATGTGCCTGAGGGCGATAGTCCGGTATGGGTATTTGACGAGAATGGGTTCAAAATGGGTCAACTGGTTTCGGATTACTGCCGTCACCACAAACTTCTGGACTGGACCGGCGACGGGTTCGATGAAATAATCCTCGCCAATGCACGAGGTGTGTTTGACTCCTCGGGGAAACGTATTGCGACCTTCGACTGCGACGGCAGCGGTGTGGCAATGCAATTGGGCGACATGACCGGCGACGGCAGAACCGATGTTGCCATCACAACCGAGTCTTCGGTCTATATCTTTGCCAACACAAAGGGGATTCCGAAATCCAAACCTGTGAAGTTAGGTTGTGGTGTGAATTTTACGTTTTATTGAGATGTAAAGCAGAAATAGCCTATTGAACTAAAAAGTTGTTTTGTAAGATACTATTGTTTATCATTCTTTCAGTAAATTTATAAATTGTATATTATGGAGTAAAAAAAAGTAAAATGCAATTTGAACTTGAATATTTAGACTATCAACAACAAGCAATAAATTCTGTTGTATCAGTTTTCAAAGGACAGGAAAGAAATACTTTTGACAATGCTTGTTTTGAAGGTATAAGAGCAAATGTTTTATCCATTACCGAATATGAAATAAACCAAAATTTTAAGGATGTTCTCATTGAAAATGGCATTAATGAAGAAACAGCTAATATTGAAAATACAAATGACCTTTGTATTGAAATGGAAACAGGGACAGGGAAAACACTTGTCTACATAAAAACGATTTTTGAACTGTTTAAACATTATGGGTTTACGAAATTCATCATACTTGTTCCATCGTTAGCTATAAAAGAAGGTGTGCTTAAAACACTTCAGACATTTGAGAAGCAACTTGAAGATATCTACAACATAAAACCAAGCTACTTTGAATATGACAGCAAACGGCTTTCAAA
>JAFGMP010000158.1 GCA_016927495.1 Candidatus Latescibacterota bacterium
AAAGAAATTGGGAATGATAATATTAGTTCATAAAAAAGATCATGGGGAATTTTACCGCTCATGAATTTGATATGGTGAATATTGAAATAATAGCAGAAGGCTAAGTTCTTTTGCGTTATGTTTTTTCTGCTGCTCATTCGTAAAGCCGGAGAATCATCGATGAAAAGAGGATACCTTCCATTTTTAATGTTATTTGCGGTTTTATCTGCTGTTTCATGTTCAACGGAACCGGGATTAAACGTACCCGGTATCTCTGTCGAGATGAGACTTATTGATAATCTTGGGGAGGAGCATATTGCCAACGTCGTTTACCGGTATGATCCGGATGGCGATACCTTTACGGGCTGGGGAGACCGTATTGTCGAATGGCCGGTTGAAAGTTCCGGCGGTTTGAAAGAAACCGTACCAAACGATGGCATCCATATTTACTCAAACGGTGGTTGTGCAATGGATGTGGATGGTGACGGATCAGATGAGATAGTTGTGGGAAGAAGTCTCGCACCCGACCACAGCAAGCCGTGTGTATATTGGTTCGATCCGGATAATGGGGATACCTGGACATCTTATTTGGCAGCCACATTCGATACCGGTGCATATACCTCCCCTCATGATATCGTTCCTGTCACATTCAACCGAAACGGCGACGTTATCCGGGGCGTTGTCACTGTTATAGCCCGCAAGCGACTGGTATGGCTGAAAATACCGGACAATCCGCATGAACTGTGGATAGTCCATGATATTGCCGAATTCGATGCTCCACGACAAAGCGGTATCGAGCTCGGTGACATTAATGGTGACATCCGTACCGATGTCGTATGTGGGATGTTCTGGGCCGAGTGTCCGAAAGATCCGGAAAATGGGCAATGGACTATAAGACGTTATGGTGACTGGGACGCAAATAACTGGGGTGGAATGGCCTCTCAGGAAATAGTCGACCTGGACGTAGATGGAGTGATGGAGATTGCCGCTACCGAGGCTGAAATACCCGATGCACGATTCGCTGTTTTCCGCAGGAATATGGATGATATTGACGAGCTGTGGGCAGCAGATGTCATTGACAGCACACTGTATTGCCCTCACAGCCTTATTTCCGCCGATCTCAATGCCGATGACACTCCCGATTTGATCACCGGCGAAATGACCGCAGGCGGTTGGGAATTCCCGATGAATGATAACCCCCAAATACTTGCATGGCTCAACAGGGGTGATGGAAGTTTCATCCGGGTTGTTATACATGAAGGCCTGGGAGTGCATGAAATGAAACAGGCGCCAGAAAAACCGGACCGTTCGGTCATGATCTATAGCGCCGATGAAATACAACCTTATAAATTTAAAAATATGAACACGCACGTAGTCAACTGGCTTATAAGACCGACGGAGAAATGACAATGTACATTACAAATATTAATATTCTCCTTCCGAATATTTTTGTCATTTCAAATTTATTAAAAAAACAGAATAACAAATATTTTTACGATAATAATCAAATCATAATAGTATTCTTCTAACCTGTTTTATAGAAACCGATTCATATATTGAATTCAAAGGGGGGGGATACGATGGCACAAAAAGTTAATATTATCGGTGCGGGAATTGCCGGATTATCAGCCGGTTGTTACCTCCAAATGAATGGTTACGATACTGAGATATTTGAACTTCATACAGTGCCTGGCGGACTATGCACATCATGGAAGAGAAAAGATTATACGTTTGACGGTTGCATACACTGGCTGGTAGGTTCGAGTCCACATGATAATTTTTATTCGTTGTGGAATGAATTAATCGATATGGAGAAAATTGAATTTGTTGAGTATGATGAGTTCTTTCGTGTTGAAAATACAGACGGTAATTGCATTCGGATATTTACTGATGTTGATAAGCTTGAGACAGAATTACTGGAGAAAGCACCCGAAGATAAAAAGGTGATAACCGATTTCACTAATGCCATTAGGAAATTTACAAAATTATCTATGCCTGTACATAAAGCAGAGGAGACATATAATCTTTTCGATGGCGTAAAACAGATGAAAACATTCCTGCCATACTTAGGAGCATTGAAAAAGTGGGGCGGTATGTCATCGCAAGAATATGCAGATTTATGTAAAAATAAGTTACTGAAAAAGACCTTTGAATTGATGTTTATACCGGAAATGTCAGTCCTATTCTTAATATTCACACTTGCATGGATGCATAAAAAAAGTGCCGGATACCCCATAGGAGGATCACTGAAATTTGCCCGATTAATTGAAAAAACCTACCTGGATCTTGGAGGGAAAATTAATTATGGATCAAAAGTAACAAAGATTCTTACTGAACATGATTCTGCACAAGGTATCCAACTCGAAGATGGTACAACCTGTAATTCCGATTTGGTAATTTCTGCGGCTGATGGACATTACACTATATTTGAGATGCTTGGGGGAAAATACATAAACGATACGATAAAGAATTATTATAATAATTACGAGACATTTCCATCCTACGTGCAGGTTTCACTTGGAATATCAAGAATGTTCGAAGATGTTCCACATTCATCGTATATTTTATTAAAAGAACCCATACTTATAGACAGTGATTCTAAATTTGATTACTGCTCTGTAAGAGTATTCAATTTTGATCCGACTCTTGCGCCTGTTGGGAAGACAGTCCTGACTTCTATGTTTACGACCACAAATTTTACATACTGGAATGACCTAAGAATAAACGACAAAGAAAAATACCTATCAGAGAAAGAAAGAATAGGTCGTGAAGTCATTGAAATTCTGGATAAAAAATTCGGCAGCATAAAGGAAAATATCGAAGTAGTTGATGTTTCGACTCCTGCAACAGTCAAACGATATACGAATAACTGGAAAGGAAGTTTTGAGGGCTGGATATTAACACCCCAAGTCGGTTTTAGACAGATGAAAAAGACGTTGCCAGGGCTTAATAATTTTTATATGATTGGACAATGGGTAGATCCCGGCGGTGGACTTCCAACTGCAATCAAATCAGGTAGGGATGTTGCTCAGATTATTTGTAAGAAAGATAGTAAAAAATTCACAGTCAAATAAAATATTAATATCTCTTTAAAGAGTGAACAATATGAAATCCCCGGAAAATACTATATGCTAAATAAAACTCGTTGAATCCATTATATGAATGAAATAACGGCACCACATAACAATACCTGATGTAAAAATTCAACAAAAACCCTTAAACTTGCGGGAAAATGGTTTGGAACTGAAATAGCCTATAAAAGTCGTCTATATATTAATACTTTTTGTTAATTTTATTTCATAAATGTCGTTCGAATTTTTCCGAGAATACCGATCGTTATAGCATTATGCATAGTAGACATTAATCTGGCCTGACGATCCCCCAAAATCCATGCGACAGTTCGTTGTAAATCCTTTTATTTTAATATGTTATAGCATTTTCTATCCATGAAAAAGTCAAGAGTTTAGCATCAATGTTTCACTGTCTCGTATATCCCTTGGCTCTTTCATTGTCTGAACCATGATTTGCATGATTAAAGGATTATCATGAT
>JAFGMP010000159.1 GCA_016927495.1 Candidatus Latescibacterota bacterium
AAAGCTCCGTTTGTAACAGGGAAATTAGTTGAAGCTGTATACCCTGTCACATAAGCATTCCCGGAACTGTCCACAGCTATTCCTGTTCCGGTATCATAACCCGTGCCACCGAGGTATGTGAAATATACAATGTTGGTACCACTGGCATTTAATTTCGTCACAAATGCATCTTTAAAATTATATGTATTATCATAAGCCCCGTTTGTTACGGAAGTACCCAGGTACCATTGAAAAGACTCTGTATACCCTGTCACATACGCGTTCCCGGAACCGTCAACGGCTATCGCATATGCATAATCAGGTCCACTGTCGCCGATGTATGTGGAATACGCAAGGCTGTTGCCAGCGGCGTTAAGTTTCGTTACAAACACATCAGTACCAGGAACATTATATGATGAAAAAAATAGACTCGTATCAAACGCTCCGTTCGTAACAGGGTAATCATCTGATTCCGTATATCCTGTTATGTACACGCATCCGGAACTATCCAGAGCTATACCATTTGCTTCATCCCAGCCTCCGCCGCCAATAAATGTGGCATACGCAAGCCCGTTTCCGCTGGCCTTTATTTTCGCTACAAATATATCCTTACTTCCCAGGGAGTTTTGTTTTCCAAAACCCTCACCAAAAGTCCCACCCCAACCATCACCTTGATTTATATTAAAATTTGAAAATAATCCACCAAAAGGATTCGGTAATGAATAGTTTTCAACTGATTGTGTATACCCTGTCACATACGCGTTTCCGGAACTGTCCACGGCAATTCCTGTTCCTTTGTCAAAATCGTTGCCACCGAGGAATGTGGAATACACAAGCGCCGGATCAATCACCAGATCCACATTTGTGTCATAATTTCCTGTCTCGAATCCGAATATATTGAGGGAAGCATCAATTATACGGTACCTGATCGAAACCTCGACCTTTCTGCCGTTGATTTCCTGATAACAGTAGGGTGTATCCTCGATGATATCGCCAAAAGGTGTTGTTACAACAAGCTCGCCTGCTCTGTTAATTGACAGCGCATTTCCGGTATTCTCACCCAAATAATACTGAAGTACTATTGTTGAGGGATCTTCGCCGGATTTTACGACAAAATCGTATTTTATCCTGTTTTTATCGCCATAATACACCAGATCGATGCTGTCATACACCTCCACAAGCCGCACTTTTCCATAATTCGGGACATCGGTCTGCCATTTCGACGTGTCTTTGCCGATGAAATAATTATTATTCCATGTGAGTCTATCCTCGCCGACCATATCGGGATTCGAATGTGCTCCGACAAAGACGGTTTTAAAAGCAAACGATTCATATTCCCGCCCGGATTGGTTGTCCGGTTCTAAATCACCGGATGTTTTCGCAGTTTTTTGTACGTTTCGTTTTGCAACAGAATCGCCGGTTTCTCTGCTCATATAAAATATTGTTCCTGTAGGTGTGAAAAGCATCGAGCAGCCGTTGCCTTGTGTTGTGAACCTCACCTGCGGATCGGTCTGTCCTTGATTAACAGTGAATGCGAGGGGAATTTTCCCATACGACTCAACTATCTGCGCATTATCAGCACATATATATGCCGCTGAAAAAAGGACAAGTGATGATACAATAATGACCGTTTTCATTTTTATTTCCTCCAATGATACTTTGTACCAGGGGAGAGGACATAGTTTAGGGATCAGAATTCAATGGTGTCTCTCCGGTAGCTGCAAAAATAGTATAACTGCATGTTTTCCCCCTTTTGTAACTTCATGTCCTTTTTTAATGCATAAAGCTGTCCCCTTTAAAACAAAACGTGTATACAGAACCTTCACTTGACTTTACTGCTTTACCAGTTCCACACGCCGGTTTTTGGCTTTTCCGTCCTCGCTGTCATTGGATGCCACAGGCACCAGAGAACTGACTCCGTAGCTTTTGAGCCGTCCCGCTTCGATTCCCTGCTTCGATACCAGTGATTGTACGACTGCCTCGGCACGGGCCTGTGAGAGCTTCATGTTCGAATCCATACTTCCGACATTGTCCGTATGTCCTACAACATACACTTTCAGGGAAGGCTCAGCTTTGAGAAGCTTTGCAATCTCTACAAGCGCTGCTTCTGACTCGGGTTTGATTTCGGACTTGCCCGAATCGAAATAAATACCGTACACTGCTGTATGGCCGGTTGCTTTCAGGTCGTTGGAAAACACCTCGGCATTCGCGGTGACCTGCTGGGTCATGGCTTCTTTCTCGATGATGTAGAGAAGGTATTGAGTTTCGGTATCAGAGTAAACATGCACCCATATCTCCTTGCCGTCCTTTTCCACCTTCATGCAGGAGTTTCCCTCGAAATTGCTGGCCAGGACTTTCCCTCCGATTTTAGTGATTGCATTTTCGTAATTTCTGAGGATCTGGGTAATGCTTGGTTCTTTAGCATCGGGCTGGAGTGTATAGAAGATATAAAAGTAGTGTCCTTCCACCGGGGTTTCTGTATTACCCACATAAAAGGTATGGGTATCGAATTCATGCTCTTCATATTCAACGATATAGAAATTCGGTAACCGTGTAAGCAGGGGATGGTCCTTACTGCCTTCCACATCCGGTTCCCTGGCTATTACTGTTCCGGTTGACAGTACAGAAAGATACACAGTTATCCATATAAAGCGGCTAATTTTTTTCATGAACGTTTCTCCTTACAATTGATTTTTTTATTTCTGATCTCTGACAAAATCTTTAAAACTCTTGAGTCACATAGAATCTTTGCTATCCTCTTTTTGAATACATCCGGTGTTATTCATTCTTTCCTGTTATTTTCTGGATGCTGATGACCGACTTTGCGCTTCCACCAAACATGGTATTTGGTTCGATTACGATGCCCTCGTCAGGTATGGGCATGCTGCCTTTCAGTGGAATCATGTACCGGTCGTCCTCCATTGAAGACGGTTTGATTTTAAGCTGCTGTTCATAGAAAGCGGCTACTTTTGACGGCGGGTCGGTGGTAAGATAGATATATATCGCGAAGTCATTACCTGCCGACATACCGGCTGAACTCTCCGCATCGAATGTTGCTCCAGGATACAGCGGAGCGCCGAGGTCTTTTGCGGTTGGAGGTTTATTTGCCAGTTCTCTGGACAGGGCTTCGGTGTCCCGATCCATTTCCTCATCCGTTTCTTCTCTCATCGCCTCTTCTGATTTTTCGGTGGTTGCCTGAATTTCAATCTGTGAAGCAGTCTTGTACTCCTCCGGTGCCGATTCAACGCTCAAATCAAAAATATTCAGATTAAAGGTAGTGAGATCATTATTGGATTCTTTATACACCCAATAAAAATTGGCTGCCTTTATCCATTTACCCTGTTGGTAAGGTTTACGGTTTTCGGTGAGTTTTTGCTTTATCCATGTCCCCGGGTGTCTGATTACTTTATTTGAAAATTCTATGCTGTCGATAACATAGTCTTCAAAATCCTCATCTGTATAATACTCTATTGTATAACAGACCTGGGTGACAGCGCCCGGCTTCATGTCAAACGGATTTTCATCAAAATCGCCTTCCTTGCCTCCGATAGCCTTCACGTAAAATCCAACCACATCTTCCGGTGAGGATCCCGTGTTATAGAGCTTCAGCATGGCATTTCGCAAATTGGGATTACCGTCCCATCCCATCTGCTCTTTTTGCTCAGATTCTACACCCGTATCCCTGACCGCCCCGGTAAATACCGGTATTTCCTTTTCCGTTTTCGGAGTCTGGGCGGCAAACAGGAAATGGCTGCCCATAACCGTAATGATTGCCAAAAACGAAAGGATCAATAAGTAACTGTTTTTTTTTCTCATCACTTTTTCCTCCTGAGATACTGTATATTTTTTGGTGAGCCCACTATGGCACAACATTCTTTACCACCCAACCTATTCACGTTGTCTTCTTTATTCGAAAAACTTACCTCTCTGCTAACGACTGATTCAATTCAACTCCCATATGCTCAATACGTCACCCCGCCCGGACGGCGGACAATACGGAAACCCACATCAAAGCTTTCACCATTAGTATAGAACGAATTGCGATTGGCAGACATGCAGTAATCGTAACTCCGAACAGAACTTCCCCCCCGTATAATATGTTTGTCACTTGTTTCAGCGCCTGTTGGATTCGTCGCGCTTACACTTGTGTAGTTCCCAAACAAGTCATTGCACCACTCATACACATTCCCACTCATGTCATGCAGGCCATAGGGATTTGCAGGATAGCTGCCGACATCAATGGAATGCCTGAAGTTGGTGAAGCCACCTTCAATGTAATTTGCCTTATCAGGACTGATAGTGCCGTCGTCCGTTCCGTACTTGTATTGTTTTCCCCCCCGGCAGGCATATTCCCATTCCGCTTCCGTCGGAAGATCCATTCCGTAATACAATGCAAATGCCTTTGCACCATACCACGAAACCCACGCCACCGGCCAGTACTCGTAACCGTTCTCAACATTGAAGGTATCATTTTCGTAAGTTATCCAGCATCTGGAGTAAGGAAAATCCCCATTATTTATTGTTGTAAGATAAATGTATTCCTGCCCGCTGTATTCGCCTTTCACTCCTTTAACACTCGTGTTTGAAATCGTAATATCCCCTGTTGCCAAAGCATCATTTAAATATTGTGCATATTGTGCGTTCGTGATTTCACAAGCACTCATTTCGTATCCCGAGAGTGTCACCGTGTGTACCGGTCTGCATTCCAGTGTGAGATCGCCCGTTTCATCTCCCATCTGGAACGTTCCACCCGGAATTGAGACGAAGGTGATGCCTGTATAATTTTCCGGTGATATGAAATCGATGAGTATCGATCCGTTATCTATACACACTGCAGTCATGCCCTCATCAATCCATGGGCCGGGACCGTATACGGTCATGGAACGTGCCCGGTAATAATAATTACCTGCGCTATCCTTTGCCGTCACGGAGAATAAGGGATCTGATTGGCTGTCAATGAGTTTTGCATCATCGAAAGACGGCGACCGGGATTCCCATAACTCATATTCCAGTGTATACGAATTTGTCTGACATTCCATGGTATAGGAATTTCCTGACAAGACAGTAGAGGGAGCGATCAGTATTATCCCGATAAATTCGACAAAGATCAGAGCCTGGGTTTCCTGTCCAACATAGACATCAATATCGTTATCTTCACCGATGTACCGTACAGTCTCTCCATGATAACAAACCAGAACGAGCCGGAGGTTTTCCTGAGCCGCCACTTCGATAGATCCCTGCGCACGGCCACCGATAAATGTCAGATCTTTTTTAGCCAATTCGATCACCGGATGCATCGGCAAATGAGGTGTATACAGATAGGCGGTAACTTTGTTGATTGCTTCTATCGCGGCAGTCTTGGCAACACGGCCAGGTAGCGGTTTAAAACTGACTTTCAGACTGATAAAACCCGTTTCTCCGCTTTCGGCGGCAAGCGGAACTGATAGTGAGCTCTCTTTTACGGAGTTTTCCCGCTCGCAGCCAAACAAAACCAATAAACAGAGAACAAATACTGCCACTAAAAGTAACCTGTACATTATGTGCTCCTTGAATAGAGTTGTTTTTACCGGTTTTTATTATTAATTTTGGTCTTTATATTCACGGTGATTTTTTAAATATTCTTATAGTGATCCGCAGTAAACCTTTGCATGTCCAATCCATAACTGCTTGCCAAATTTACTGTATTATTTGTACATATTAACAAGCGAATGATTTGATGATCCATAATTTTTAATGTGTAATGTCCAAATACCGGGCTACACAATTGACTGTAATAGCAGTCTATCCTTCGCCTATTTGTTCGGGGGATACGGCCGGGGGTTGATCATTGGT
>JAFGMP010000160.1 GCA_016927495.1 Candidatus Latescibacterota bacterium
GGCTGACGGCAGACTACTTTCGGGTAACCGAGGCACCAGTCCCGAAACTATTCCCGTGAATGACGGCTTTGTGAAAAAAAGGTTGACAGCAAAAGCCGTAATCATCACAGCCACAAGAACCATCATGACCCGTTCGAGGACTTTGTAGAGGTCAGGTGAGGTGAATATGATGACGATGGCAGTGCCCGAAAAAACAAACGGCCAGACAACTGCGCTGATACCGCTTAATGACTGTGCCGCCGTCGCAGCACCCAGATTGTTACCGAACTCGAAACAGATGGTCATCAGGTATGATGAAATCCCCACAACCAGCGCGAGCCAGCGGCCATACCTCTCGGTGACAACCGTAAGAAGCGATTGTTTCGAAACGATTCCGAACCGTGAGGCCATAACCGTGAAAACCGCCATTGAAATAACCGCAATCAGCAGAATCCATTCCAGCCGGTAGCCGAAGTACGCGCCGATTCGTGAATTGGTCGATATACTGCCGGGTCCGATAACCACCGATGCGGTTATGAATCCCGGGCCGATGATGGAGAAAATTGAATACGGGCTTTTCACGAGGGCGCGTTTTCTTTTGTTACTTTTCTTTGCAGCGTTCAAAGAAAAGTAATTAGTATGTTGAATAAACAATGTAATGTTTAATAAATATGGTATCTACAAAATAATAAAAAGAAATCGATTATTTCCCTCTTTTTATTTCCTTGAAGAAAATTTTTTTTGAAACGTTTCACTCCCATTATTTCGTCACATTTATAATAGGATAAATCCGGACTTTTAAAAAAGTGGGGGACATACATGGAAAAACACATCACACTTGTCGGTGCGCTTTATATCGGATTTGGAATTTTAGGGATGATCGCTTCATTTATTATCTTCGCGGCACTCACATTCGCCGGGGTTATGTCCGGTAATATGCAAGCATTTTCGATACTTTCGGTAATTGCCTTTGCGGTGATTACTTTAATCGTCATATTTTCCGCGCTGGATATTTTTTGCGGGATCGGGCTTTTACGCAGGAAATCCTGGGCGAGAATGCTGGGGCTTATTCTTGCGGTTCTGTCTTTATTCCATATTCCGATCGGCACCGCTAAAGGCATCTATTCGATATGGGTTCTCATTCACGATGACACAGTCCGATTATTCAACCGTGAAATCTGATAATTGAGAACCTTTTTTGCTTTTATTTTTCGATAAAAATTGTCCCTAATCTCTTGTACTCAGTAAACGAATTAACTACATTACAGTAGTATAGAGGTTTGGTTATTTCCGCTTTGTGAAAATATTTTATAACATGAGGAGATAGGGACAATGGGAAAATCCGCAGCCGTATTTCTGTCGCTTTTATGTATCATCGCTTTCTACACCACCATACATGCTGAAGTCGTTCTCAAACCATTTACATACACCGAAGACTTCGAAACCCGTGAACTGTCGGCGTGGGCATCCTATCCGCTCTGGCAGGACACCGCCTATGATCCTAATTTTCGGGTTAATGAAATTGTGCAGGGTGATCCAAACATTTCAATCGTACAGATTGTAACTCCGTATACCAACGTTGATAATTATGCCGGTGCCCAGAAAGAACTCGATATGTATCTACAGCCCGGTTCAACCGTCTCTCTCAGATTTTATCTCAAAACCAACCTGCCCGTTGAGTTTTTCAAGTTACGGCTGGCAGGCGGTTCAGATGGTAAGATCGATTTTACTATTACCGGTCCGGCGACAAACCGGTGGGAATGGGTAACCGTCGGTTTTGAGGATTTTATCCGGGAGAACCCAAGAATTGCCGGTAAAGACAGAATAAAGGTCAATGCGCTTGCTGTTCTGGCAAAAATACCTAATGCCGATCCTGTAATGCCGATATATTTGGGAATGGATGATGTCACGGTTAAAGGGGCGAGGGCTATGGCATTTCAGTTTGCCGAACCTCAGATGTTCAAGCTCTCCCAATGGAAACCCTATATCCCTAAAAAACATTACAAAAAAGGCGAAATCTTTAATCTGAACGGGGAATGGTCGCTTAATGCCGATAAAGTTACGCTTGATGTTGTGCTGTTTACCGATAAATCAAAAAAAGTGCTGTCGATTAATCTCAGTGGCAAAGGAAATTCATGGTCACTTAACCCTCTTAAACTTTCATATGACGAGGGACTGTATCTCGCTACACTGAAAGCTTACAAAGGAGATAAAAAGCTCTCCGAGACAGACTTCACACTCTATATTGTCCCGAACATCGAAAAAGGTTCACACCCGAGACTCTGGTTCAATAAACAAAACTTCGAACGTGTCGATTCACGGTTAAAGAGTGAAAAGTTCAAATCGGTATATGATGGTATCATCAAATCCGCCAAATCGAGCCGTGAAAGAAATCCAGTCAAAGATGTTGTGTTTGACATCGATCAATTCCCCGATGAGAATTGGCTTATCGGTGACGGCAGTCAGGCATGGTTCTCTAAAATCAGTACATGGGAAAGCTCGATTCACAACAATGCTATGGCATATGCTTTCGGCCGGGATATGGAAGCGGGTGAGTATACGAAAGAACTGATGGTGACCATTTCAAAATTCCCGTACTGGCTGCATCCCTGGATGATGAAACGCGGTAGAAATATTTATTATCCGGTAGGTGAACTGGGAATGGAGCTTGCTCTCGGATATGATCTTGTGTATGACCTCATGGATGAAAACGAACGCGAACTTGTGCGCTCGGCTATGATGAAGAATATTGTTCTCGGCGCACATAAAGGGTATGTCGAGGACGATCTCGTGACAAGCAATACATCGAACTGGGTTGCCCACATTACCGGCGGATCGCTCATGTGTCAGGCGGCAATGTATGGCGATGGCCCGGATGTGGCACAGATGGAGCCCTATCTGACGGGTGCGATACTTAAGGACCATCAACTGATCCAGTATACACTCGATAAAGATGGCGCATACGGCGAGGGTTACGGATATTTCAACTTTTCCATGCTGTCGTGGTCAAAGAGTCTTCCTGCGGTGGAGAATGTCTTCAATGTGGATATGTCGGCTAAGCTGAACAGGTCGTACAGAGAACTCATATGGGCCGGAATCGTCAAGGAAAAAGAAACGTATTATTTCGGAGA
>JAFGMP010000161.1 GCA_016927495.1 Candidatus Latescibacterota bacterium
AATACACCCCATTATAGATATAGAGTTGGAATTTCATACGGTGAATTTTATCACAATAAAAGTAAAAATATATACGTGGGAAAAGCATTAGTTGAAGCAAGTGAATTAGAAAAGATTCAACAATGGAGTGGAGCATCTTTAACAAATAAAGCAGCAGAAAAAATAGTTTCCCCGGAATCAAGTGTATTAGTAGACTATAATGTACCGCTCAAAAACTCAGAAAAAAGAAAGTATAAAGTTATAAACTGGACACAGGCAAATCATCATCCAACCCTTGAAAAACAAAACTGGATGTACAGAGAAGAAAATGGCAATAAAGTTAACACATATAGCGATAGTGATGTTGAGCAGAAAATATTAAATACAGAACAATTTCATTTTGATAAATGTTCAAAATGCAGGAATGCAAGAAAAAATATGATGTCATGAGTTAACAATATTAGCATGATAAATTATATCAATTTCATTTAATAAACTTACTATTCAAATTGAATTGGTCTCCCAATTGAAGCCAAAATATAAAATAACTTGCTTTATTGAAAACGAAACACCAACAATCAAATCGATAACAAAATTCTCAGAGATATTGAATGAAGACATAGAAGATATTGCTGCTTTTGAACAACGTGCTAACGAACCTGATCTTGATTTTGATGAGGTTATAAAAGAACTCAAGGACAAGGGAAAGATATAATTTCTATAACAACCTACGAAATACTCCGTTTCCCCTCTCTAAAGGTTAGAGAGGGGATTAAGGGGTGAGTTATGGGAGAGAAGATGGGGTTTTTTTACCCAACTCAACCTTACCCAACCGAAAACTCACCCTCTCGGTCTCCCTCTCTTGCCTCAATAGAGGGAGATGACCACACACTTCCGCCCCAAATACCCAAAAACTTACCTCCCCAGCACCTTCCCCGGAATAACCTGCTTATCGATGCCCGGGCCACGGTATAACACCTCGAGCTTTGCGCCGTCCCCACGGTTAAAATAGCTCACCGTTATAGGATGTGTACCTGCCTGAAGAGCGATATAGCCGTTACGTTCATGCACCGAATGATTGCCGTCGTTATTGACCACGAGTTCCGTGCCGATATGCAGTTTCGAGCCGCTGGACGACTGTGTGTAGAAGGTGTAAATCCCGCTGCGAACAACCGTGATATAGCCGCTCAGGACAACGCCGTACTTGTCGGTTTCAACTGAATCCGGCAGTGTGAATTGCCCGACTGTTTTCGTATTTTTCGGTTTCAGCGAGCCGAAATCCGGCAGCCTGCGCCAATCGCCCTCATAGTAGCGGCAGGTGAGTCCCTGTCCGGAATTACGGTTCTTCACCGGTTTACGGAGAGTCATTTCACGTGGCGTGACCGATTTTTCTATCTCCTCACGAAATTCGGCGACCGGTGTGCCATACTCCTTGAGTTTGAGTACCCCTGCACGGTCTGCTACAGCGCAAAACCTGTCGAGACGAGCGGTGAACTCCGGGTTAATCCTGAGTTTGCGTTCACTCTGGTCGGGAATGAGGGCATCCCCGCGGTACCTGTCACGGGCTAAAATCGCATAATCCACGCTCAGCCGGGCTGTCTGCACACGTTCGAGGACATCGGGTTTACCGGCTACCGACTGTTCGGCGGTTTCCCACAGCGAATCGGCACAGGCGAGGATTTCATCGGTGAGATAATTCGCATCGGGCCCCTGCCAGATACCCATGTGAATGTTGTCGGCCTCGACTTTGTCGTGCAGCAGATCGATATAGGCGCGGATAGGGCCGGCCGCATCCTCATACACGCCGTCGATGAATTCATCGATTGCGGTGTCGCCGTCATAGTAAGGATTCCAGAGCAGTTTTGCGTTCAGGTATGCGCTCAGCCCCGACAGTTCACCATGCGGCGTGGTGTACACATCCTGCTGGAATACCGCGGTGACATGGTTGTCCGCAAAAAACCTCATGTTATCGTCACGAGCCCGCAGGTCCGGAAACGGCACGAAATAGTGGGCGAACGAGGTCACGTAGTTCCATATCCAGATACGGTCGGTTATCTTTCCCCAGGCGCGAAGGTCACGGGCGAAATCCCGGTTGGCATGACTGTCACAGGTTGCAAGCGGATGAGAAAAGCAACACTCGATGGTGCAGAGCCGTATGACAACGTTATGGCGTGGCCTGAGTGTTTTCGGTGGTGTTCGGGTCCACTGATATGCCAGCGTCGAGATGGTCTTGTCCGGGTACTCCTGCTCAACCGCTTCGGCGACACGGTTCACTAATTGCAGCACAGGCGCTATTTGCGAACCCTCACGTTCCGCCAGCACCTGGCATTTCTCGCACTCGCAGTGGTTGTCCCAGTCGTTCTGGGAAATCGACAGCACATTCGCCTGCGGGTTCTCACTGAATGCCTGAAGGACTTTCTCCGTGATAATGCTGATGACATCCTCGTTCGTACAGCAGAGTTGGCTGCGGTCTTTGAGGCGTTTGCCATTGACCAGCGAAAAATATTCGGGGTGATCGTCGAAATATTCATGCGGCGGAACAAGTACCCCGAATGTGTGCGCGAACAGGCCGGTTACCCATTCGATTCTGCCGCCGTGATAGTCACAGAGAGTGCCGTCCCTGCTGTTCCTGTTCATACGGTTACGGGCTGCCCAGTCGCCGTCGAACGCTTCCCAGACATACGGTTCCCGGTACTCGAAGGTTGGGATGACGGTTATGTTGATGCGTGGGATTTTCAGACGCTTATGCTGCGGGATACGGTTGACCTCGGAGGTAAACCACCGGCAGCCAAGGTAATCCTCAAGGAGACCGTAAACCCCGTACAGATTGCCGCGAAGACTGCCGCCTGCGATGACGATAACCGGGCCGAACGTTTTAATGACGTAGCCTTCGTCGCCAAGCGTTTTAAAGTCGATATCGAGACCGAGGCGACTGAGATGCTCGTTGTCACCGAGGATAATTTCATAGGGAATAATACGCTCACTGTCCAATACGATGGGAAGTTCGGCGCCGGTCATCTGCCGGAGGAACGTTTGAAGCTCACGGGCGGCATAGCGTGTGGATGGCGAGGCATTATCCGCGACGACAATACGGTACTTCGTACGGCCGTTACGGGTTATGGTCAAATCCCTGTCAGACGATAGTAATCCGCAGCCGGTACAACAAACAATTGATAATACTGATAATAGAAGTAAATATTTATTCACACTTTTTTATAACCTCTCCATACCTCAAGAACTCATCCCCTGACCCCTTCTCTTACAAAGAGAAGGTGAAAAACCATCGAACTTTAAGGCATCTCCTCTCTTTTTAAGAGAGGAGACAGAGAGGTGAGTTATTCCTTAGTATCATTGTAAGTTTGCACCTATGAGGGGCTATTACACCTCACCTCAAATTCCGAATCCTTACCTCGATATCCTTATTTTCTTTCAGCAACTCCGTTAGTTTCGATGTGTCGGTGTCGCCATAGTGATAGGGATACAGGATTTTGGGCCTGAAAGCACGGGCTGCATCGGCAACCATTTCCGGCGTCATCGTGTAGGGCAGATTCATGGGCAGAAATGCAATATCGATGTTTTGGAGCGCTTTCATTTCCGGTATGTTTTCTGTATCAGCGGCAACATACACCCGTTTATCCCCAAATGTGATGATATACCCGTTGCCGACGCCCTTTGGATGAAACGGAGTGCCGCTGTCACGTTTGTGGACTATGTTATATGCCGGTACAGCCTCGATTGTAAGCCCCTGTACCGTTTTCGTATCACCGTTGTTCATCACCTGACCGCCGCTTACTTGCTCTGCACATTTTTGGGTGCAGATGAGTGAGGTTTTGTCAGTGCTGATTTGTTCAATCGCCGAAACATCGAGATGGTCGCCATGCTCATGGGTCACGAGGATAATATCCGCTTTCGGCAGCTTTGCATAGTCTGTGAGTCTGCCCCAGGGGTCAACATGAATGACTTTGCCGTTAAACGAAAACATGAGGGTGCCGTGGCCGATGAATGTCATGGTGAGATTGCCCTTCGAGGTCGTAACCGTATCCGCATCAAGCCCCTGTTCCGCATAAACCGATGCAACTGCAAGGAACACAATCATACTGCTTATTACAAGGTATTGCATGTGACACCTCCTTGTTTATTTAAATCTATGTAATCGCTCTGAAAATTGTTGCCGGTGATTCGTCGCCGTGTTCTGATCCGTCGTAGCCACCGTACAGATGAATCCCGGAAAATCCGGCTGATTTCAGGATGCTTTTCAAATCCCCGCTTTGAAGCGCCAATAACCATACCGAGTTTTCCTGTGTTTTGTCTCCATATATCAATTCGGTGTTGAAAAAAACATGGTCAGGGTCATCGGTAAATGCATAGTTGCGCAGAAATCGAACACCTTCCTCCTTACGCTCTATGGGAGGCAGAGAATCGATCCTGTATTTCCGTATCCTGTCATAGTTTACTATCTGAATGATAAACATCCCGCCTGTGTTTAGCAAATCAAATACTTTCCCTGCAAGTTTTCCGACAGTTTCCCTGTCCGGTATATGAACAAGCGAGTTACCGATAGAATACACGGCATCGAACCGGCGTCCGTTAAATATGCTGTCGATTTCGAACATATCGCCAACAAAAAACGCGCTGCTTTCTTCGGGATACTTACGTTTTGCCGCATGAATCATATTATGGTCAAGATCGATGCCGACAACGGTATGGCCTTTCAAAGTCAACGCATGAGTGTAGTTCCCGGTTCCACATGCCAGATCGAGCAAACGGCTTTTCGGTTTCAGAGACTTCGCTATAAATTGGGTCGCCTGTTTATTTTCGGGAAACACTATGTCATAAACAGCGCTGAGGTCTTCATATAAGGGCATCAATACGTCCATTTGTAACGTACTTAAAATCACTTAATTTACCATGAAGAACTGGTTTAATTTAGTCAAGTTTTTTTTAATATTTTTACTAAATAATCGCTTCATAGTGTTTTTTTCAACAATAAGCAACCAGATGAATTCATAATCAATCAAATTTCATACTTTTATTTCGGCGTTACTTTAACCCTAACCTCAGCATCTTTAACTTTATTCTTTAGCACAATCGCCAGCCGCATGGGATTACGTTTCACCGGCAAATCCTCCCTGATTTCCGTTGTCTGAATCTCGTACTCACTTCCGGTAACCGCTATGTCGACCTGAACCGCGGTGTCGTCGTCATAAACCTCTATGGAACCATCACTGTTTACCCGCCAGGAAGAAAAAGTAATGAGTGCAGTATCGAACGACCTTGGCATAGAAAAGACCGCCCGGTCGGTGATAGTCAGCGAACCTCTTCCCTCCCGTGAATATTCGAACGACCGTTCGAGTTTCTCGGTTTCGTCAATGTCATATGCCGAAGAGATGTCGAGTACCAGGGTGTCTTTGCTGTCGGTGAACGTTGTGGAAACCACTTTGCCGCAAGCTTCTTCACCTGTTTTCTGGAGCGTTCCATCGATACGGGGCACCGGATGCCCGAACGAATTGAGCACATTGCTTTCATACCGCTGATCGCTGAAGGTACGTCCTGTGTACACTTCACCGCCAGGATCGAGCAGAAGCGATTTACCATCGAGTACAACGACGAAGGAACCGACATCGTTATGGTTGTGGTGCTCGTTATTATGCCCGCCTTTGAGTGCAACTCCGATGCTGCCTTTTTTCCCTGAGGACGGCCTGCAGATGAGTACTCCGGCGTTCTCGAACCAGGAACGCAGATGTGTTGATTGTACGGATTCTCCTGTTGAAAGCTTTACGGATGACTTATTTTCCGAATACGGATCGTTTATCTCGAACAGAGCCATTTCATACAACTGGCCATCCGAAGAACGTTCAGCCTGTTCGTATGTGTCGAGGCCGAAATCGAATCTGCGGTTGAGATAACGCATATATCGGGTACTTGGCTTTGCACCGACATGACAGTCCGCAAAAGCGGGATAAACACCATCCATAATTTCAATATTGATGGGATACCGTGCGATATTTTCGATCTTCCGACCCGTCATAATATCCATCTTACCACCGGTCGCCAGGCTGACCGCTTCGGCAAGCATGATATAGTGGCCGAAGCCGTAATTCCAGTAACCGAGACCCTCGGAGCAATAACCATCATCAGTGAAACTGAGCAGGTAGTTAGGGGCATACCGTTCGGTTCCGAGCAGAAACCATGCACGATCGTCAGGTGAACCGATGAGTGCCATAGCAGCGCCTACTACACCCCCTATACAGACACTGTTCCAGTTGTTTGTTTTCTCGGTCATCCACCAGATAAGTTCATCCTCGCCGCGTATCATTCTCAGGAACGGGTCGAATGTTCTGCGCTGCACCTCGTCACGAATAAGTTTACGTATTTCAGGACTGAGATGGTCTCCTAACAAGTAATCAACAGTGGCAAGATACCACGAGGTCGTTGCTACGCCAAGGTCAATCTGGATTATGCGGCCATAGAAATTGTCGAGTTTACGGTCGTGTGCGGGCAGCACCCATGTTTTTTCCGAGCACATATTCCTGATAAAACGTTCGATATCAGCTAAAAAACGCCCATTGTTTTCGATACATTCTCCGATTACCAGTTGCGAAAGAATGCTTCGTCTTCTGCTGTTCGGTGACTGATAGTTATACCGGTTTCCGTTTCGCGAGAATTCGAGAAACAGTGTATCGGGAAGTTCCGGAACCGGTTCGCCAATAAGTTTTTCGGCATTCCCCACGAAATTTGTAAATGCCGGTAATGAGGCGATATGTTCCCATATAGCTCGGTTACTTATCGGACTGCCGAATCCTTTTGGCGATTCGAAGAGAATATCCTCAAGCTCTCTGAGACGCTGGCTATCCCGGGGAATTGCTGTCTCGGATACTTTATCGTCGCCACCGCATGCGTTGAAAAATACAGATAAAATCGTGAAAAGGAAAATCAAACATGCTTTATTCATCATCAGGCGCATAAATCCTCTCCTTAATTATGGTTTACAGTTATAAAATACGGCAATAAAAAAACCTAAAATCGTATGTTTAGCGTCATTATTTATACTTTTGTGATGCCTAATTCTATAAATGTATAAAAATTAATAACAGTGTGCAATAATTCCTCAATTGAATATGAAATTAAAAGAATTTCTGAAAAAGAACATATTAGACTTGACATATAAAAATATTGATGTAACATTAGCTGATGAGCATTAGTTTAGAAAGCATGTATAGTATATAATTTCAGATATTCCTCAGGAGTTGTTTTAATGATAAAAATTCTGGGCGTTGTCGGCAGCCCACGTAAAAACGGTAATACTCATGTTCTGGTTTCCGGAATACTCGATGGAGCAAAAACAGTTGGCGCCTTTACGGACATACTGTTTCTCGGTGATAAAAACATTAAGGAGTGCAATGGTTGTCATGTATGCTGGCAGGGAAAACAATGCAGTAAAAATGACGATATGAATGGACTTTACCCAAAAATTATCGATAGTGATATAATCATTTTCGGTACGCCTGTGTACTGGTATGGCCCCACCGCTCTCATGAAAGGATTTATCGATAGATTTGTGTATTTTAACTCACCGGAAAACAGAAAAGAAATCAGTGGGAAATCTGCTGTCCTTGTAATACCGTATGAGGAAGATAATCCTGAAACTGCTGTTCCTCTTGTGACATTTTTCGAAAAAAGCCTGTCCTATCTTGAAATGAATATACATGGAAAAATCATCGTTCCGGGTGTTACTGAAAAAGGAGAAATCAAAGAAAAACCTATCATTCTTCAGGAAGCTTTCGAATTGGGGAAAAAACTTGGATATTCTGTTTGAATAATGGAAATTCAAACTATTTTCCAGTTTTTAAAAAGCAAAATCATGACAATTTTTGTTGCGGAAATATATTAAAGTTTTATAATTAAAATCCAGAATGTACTGTTTTCATTGAATCTGTACATCGAATAATTATTAATTATAACAAAGGGGGATTTTTATGTTCTGCCCTCATTGTGGATATGAAATTGACCGGGAATGTTCTTTCTGTCCAAAGTGTAAAATCACTTTTAATCATGCAATAAAACCGGAATACAACGAGGAACATGATGATTATATAACCGTCTTCGAATCAGGTAGCCCCGCTGTAATAGTCATGGCAAAATCACTGCTTGAAAGTGCTGATATTCGCTATATCGTCAAAGGTGAAAATGTACATGATTTATTTGGTGGTCATGCGGCGTATGAATTCAACCCGGTTTTCGGTACAACCGAAATTCAGGTCGATGAGGAGGATGTTGAAGAAGCCCTGACAATCCTTGAAGATCTCGAAGATACTGAGTATGAAGGTTTTGATGCCGATAATTTTGATGGTGACGATCTCAATTGATAATATAAAATCATCTTTATATCAATCTTTTTATAATAAGCTTGACAATGAAATTTAGTGTAATATATTTAACTTATATATAATAATCTGACCTTCATTAATTTGCACAACAGCAATATATGATATATTTACATATATTATAACGATAACACATATTTCGATAAACACCATATCACAAATATTTCCGGTAAATATACATGCTCGGAGTATATGTAGGCAGACAGCCGATTTATAACCAGGAACTTCTTGTTTCCGGTTATGAACTTCTTTTCCGTGATTGTAACACCGATAAAGCCAATATTAAGGACCATGATCTGGCAACATCACAGGTCATATTAAATACATTCATGGAAATTGGAATTGAAAGGCTTGTCGGTAACGGCATGGCTTTTATCAATCTTACACGGGGTTTTATCATCGAAAAATTCCCGTTACCGATGTTACAGGGCCGGGTAGTTCTGGAAATTCTGGAAAATATCCCTATTGACAAAAAACTCATTACCGCTCTTTATGATCTCCGAGATTTAGGATACCAACTTGCACTCGATGACGTTGTTCAGCCGGAGAAAGTATCTTTGCTTCTTGATGTTGTCGATATTGTCAAGCTTGACCTCATCCAAACGGATTTATCCAGGCTGCATGAATATGTCTCGTTTCTCAGAAAATATAATGTTCAGCTTGTAGCTGAAAAAGTCGAAACTCTCGATATGTTTGATCTATGCAAAGGTTACGGTTTCGAATTCTATCAGGGGTTTTTTCTGTGCCGCCCAAATGTTATCGAGGGATACCGTATACCGGCCGCACGGTTCAATATTCTGCGTCTTTTATCGAAACTTTTGAATCCCGACCTGGAAATACGTGAAATCGAACAAATCATTCGACAGGATGTATCCCTGAGTTATAAACTCCTGCGTCTGATAAATTCGGTTTTCTACGGCAGACCGATGCATATAAAATCGATACGGCAGGCTTTAACCATGCTGGGGATACTCCAGATTCGTAACTGGGCAAGCCTTCTGTTTCTATCGAGAATCGACGACAAACCTGCCGAATTAGTTATCACCGCAATGGTGAGAGCCCGAATGTGCGAAATACTCGCCAATGAGATCAAAATTGAAGATGCCGATTCAGGATTTGCCGTCGGCCTTTTCTCTGTGCTCGATGCGCTGCTCGACCTTCCGATTGAGGAAATACTCGAATCACTCCCTCTTGCTGACAGTATTCAAATGGCGCTTCTTCATGAGGAAGGCAGCCTGGGAAAAGTGCTTCATTGTACTTTAGCCTATGAGCGGGGAGATTTTGATGAAGCTTTATGCCCGGGTTCAAATCCCGATATAACCAGAGAAGCCTATCTTACATCGATCGACTGGGCAAATTCTATTAAATCTCTGCTGGAAATGGACTAAAGTAGAATTCTTTCGGAGGTCTCATATTGCAGGTCATCGATCTTACTAAAGAACATGAACAACTGTATTTTGTCTGCCTTGAAGACTGGTCCGAGGACATGAAGGACGCCGGTAATTACAATAAAAACTGGGGTATCTCAAGCGCACTGTATATCGACAACAAAAAATTGAATACCGGCCCTCCGCCAACTTACGATAAAATCAGAAAACTCATCGAAAAGCATGTTAAGAATCTGTAAAATTAAGTTTACACCGGTTCCACATAAAAGACAGTGTTTTTACCGAGTTCCTTTGTCGCAATTATCGTTGCGCTCCTGTCTCCCCTTAAGTGCAGCTTAGCCTGTAATTCTTCAGGAAGCATGGGGAATCCCCGCTTTTTTATGGTGAGATTACCCACATTCATACTGTCAAGTCTACGGGCAAGATTCTTCAGGTTGAATTTCATGGCATCAAGTACTCTGTACGCCCCGAAAAACGGATCGTCAACCAATTCTCCCGATGTCATATAGGCTATGTTTTCGCAAATACGTTTCATGCCGCACTGCGCAGCTTTCCTGCCCAGAAGCCCTGATCTGATCAGCGCCGGATCCGGTTCATACAAATAGTTTTCGGCAGCGCTCGTACCGGGATCCTCCTCCGGCAAATCAGTATCATGCAGCGTTATATTCTTATGGAGCGCCGTAACCGATGTATCGCATCGCCTGAAATCACCAACCCAGGCCACAGCTTCCTTAAGGCCATCCTCAGTCGATACCCACTCCAGTTCATGGGGCAGCGACAACGAATCACGCTCGACCGACGGGGGAAGTTTGACAGCGCCCTGTGCTACCAAAGAAAGCATATCCTCGACTTCGCTCAACGGGGGTATCATCTCATACAAGCTTCGTGTCCTTTTCCCTTTGGGACGCCGTGAGGGATCGATAAAAAGCGCATCATAGGTATCGATGCGATTCTTTAAATTCAGAATATTTTCCTCTATCAGGTTGAAATTATCGATCCCGTTCACACGCAGATTTTCACCGCAAAACAACAGCCGTGACGGATCGTTGTCCACGCAGTCGATGTTGTGTGCGACCTTACCGAGGGCTATTGCATCGCCGCCGATACCGCAGCAGGCATCGCAAACCCTGTTCAGCCCTTTGAATCTGGCGGCACGGTGATCAGCGACACGTTCATCGGTCGCCTGCTGAAGAGCCTCATTCGTAAAGAACATTTTTTCGGCATTACCGAACTTTTTCCAGCCGCGTATACGGGCTTGTACCAGTTCAATCGCCGACGACAGAAATGAAGGATCGATGTCAGAAAAATTAGAGCGAAGCACTTTACCAGCGAGCAATGTGTCGCTCTCGTAATCACGAGCAGTTTCGGTTACTTCCTTCCCAAAATCGGACAGGAGAAAAAGGGCGGATTCAATAGTCATGGTTTAGTGGTTTGTGGTTAAAAGGTTTGAAATCTACCCTCTTCGGCTTCGCCATGTCCCCCCTATCAGGGGTGATGTCCGAAAGGACAGAGGGGTCATTTCAGATCAGAGACATTATAAAGACTTCGTTTATTACATTGGATTCTTAATATGCATGAAGTTTACGCAAATACCGGTAAAAATCCAACATATACTAAAATAAAAAATTTATCTTGACATACTGTGAAGTCTACAGTATATTATTGCTGTGAAGTTCACAGTATAAACCAAATAACCTATTTTTTTTTCAGCATCGACTGAATATAACCAGCCATTTTTTACCGGGGGGGAATCATGAATATCAACAAAGAGCTTGTCGGTGCTTCAACCGGTCTGCTGATCCTCAAGGTGTTGTCACACCGTCCCAATTACGGTTACGAGATTGTAAGGCAGGTCAACGAGGCGGCGGATAATTTTTTCACCTGGCAGGAGGGGACAATATATCCGGCGCTCCGCAAACTTGAAAAGGATGGTCTCCTCAAGTCACAGTGGGAAAATGCCGATGGGAACCGTGAGCGAAAGTACTACTACATCACCGCACAGGGCCGTGAAGCAATCAAAGAGGGCACGAAACAATGGAAAGGTTTTGCCCAACTGGTTCTACAAACAGCGGAGGTGCCCGGTGTCTGATCCTATTAGCCCCGAAATACGTGACAATATCGACCGATTATGCCGTCAGGTCTCTGTTTCGCACAACCTTGATGACGAAATCCGTAAAGAGCTGCGAAGCCATATGGAGGACAAGTTTCGCAATTACCTTATCGGTAATGAACAACTTACCGAAGACGATGCCTTTATTCTCGTTCGGGAACATTTCGGCAATCCGTCGGTTATAAAAGCCCTGTATCAGGATGTAGAGGTTGTAGCGACACAGGTGAGTTTAATACGAAAGTTATGTGCTTTTATCTCGTTATCATTGGGTATAAGCATCGTATTTAATATAATGAGTCAAATGCTTACGACATATAATATCTTTGTGGAACTACCCGAGAAATTTGTTATCTTTATTACCGGATTGATACTGTCATTAATAATTCTGACTAGTACGCTGATTATCTGGAGAAAAAAAATAAATAACGGACAGGTTGTCTGGTTTATGAAAATCAAACTTTTAACTTTTTATTCAATTTTGCTGACATTATTTGTTGTCTTCACATTTTTCCGAATTCCGAATTATTATTTTCACCTGATCAATGACTTACTGAAATATAATTTTGTGAGTTATGCCGTTGTCGCTTTTAACTTCCATATGCTTCTCCAGTTCATTATATGTCTGGTCTGGTGCGATATACCACATTATGTGGCTTCAACGATTTTACATATCGGCAGAAAATTAAAATTAAGTGTTGCGACATCACGGTAATACAGTAATAATAAATTATTTGTATGCAATACATACATTGATGTAGGGACAGGATATATCCTGTCCCTACAAAAATACATTGTCTGAACCACAGATAACCATGATATAATCGTACGGAAAAAACACTATGGAGTCCAACAAGGGCAGACACACGGGTCTGCCCCTACAAATTATCAATACCGGATGTTTTGGACAAAAGCAAGAAATCCCCAATATAAAAA
>JAFGMP010000162.1 GCA_016927495.1 Candidatus Latescibacterota bacterium
ATACAGGGAATAACATTTATGATCGGTACCATCTTCTTCCGTGAAATACAGGAATACATCAAATCTCTCAGATTCCTCATCGGACTGCTATTTATAGTAGGACTGGTTATTCTCTGTATGCATATCAATATCAAGGATTATATACAGCGTGACCGGAATTATCAGGAAACAAAATTCAAAAAAAACATCATGCATGGTGTTTACATTTACAAACAGCCGCATGTTCTCAGTATCTTTTCTCAGGGTAAGGAGAAAAAGACCGGTAACCGGGTACACCTCGGAGAAAGCTATATTCCCTCCAGAACAACAGGACAATTTGGAAGGTTCAGCAGGCAGGATATGCTTTTCGGGGGATTCGAAGCGGTCGATTTTGTTTTTATTGTAAGAGTTATCATAAGTCTTTTTATAATTTTTTTGACCTACGATACCATATCACAAGAGAAATTTCAAGGCACATTAAGGCTGTCTCTTGCAAACAACATTCCCCGGCACCGGATACTTCTGGGAAAATTCCTTGCCGGTTTTTTTATTGTTTTTGTATCGCTGACTTTTGCCTGTGTTATTTCTCTTATTTTGATAGAAATCAATCCCGCGGTTTCTCTTGAAACAACCGACTGGTTACGTTTGGCAGCAATGTTTGCCGTTTCATTACTTTACTTATCATTATTCTACACCATAAGTCTTTTTGTATCGACTATAATCAATACACCGTCGATTGTTCTTTCGGTGTTGCTTCAGATATGGGTTATATTACTCATTATCTATCCCAACTTCTCCGTTTTTCTCGCTGATACATCGTATTTACTGCCAAGCGAAGATAAGCTTGCCGAACAAAGATTGACATCTATGGTAAACGCTTATGAGATCCGGCCCAAACTGGAGTACTATGAGCTTCAAAACAAATGTGCTGAAGAAGTGTATAAAATCGAGAAAAATTACGAAAATGAACTGAGTCACATGGCAGAACGCGCCCGGAATTTTGCCATGTTTTCACCGGCGGTTTTGTTTGATACCATTATTTCACGATATGCCTGCACCGGAATCGGGGATTATGAGCGATTTCTGGATAAAATGTATCTGTATTGGGAAGATAATATTCGTTTTAAAAACAATCAGGCTTTTAGTTACGGAAAAAATGAATATATATACTTTCAAAAATTAATGAATTTGCCCGAATATATCTATTATCCGGAGAAATTTACCGAAAGTTTTACCGGTACCGCTTTTTATCAAATACTACTGATTCTGCTGAATGTAGTGTTTTTCTTGCTGTCATACACTTTTTTTCTAAGAAAAGATGTGAGGTAACCGGATGCGTGCCATACTTTGTCGCGAACTGCTTGAAAACCTGAAAAGCCTTCGTTTCATAATTCTGGTCGCAATGAGTATTTTAATGTTTTCGGCAAACGGATTTATTTTTGCGAGACGGCATAGTATCAAGACCGCTTCATATCAAACACGAATTATACAATCGCCATCGATGCCAGCGCATGCAAATGTGAATGAAGATGTGTTTTTGGTAAACAAAAACCGGATTTTTGATACCAACGGCGGACCAAATTATCCACGGCCGAGTACAATTTCCACCGAACTGTATGTACCACCGAATCCTCTGTTATTTATTGCCGAGGGCGGAGAAAAATATTGGCCGTACGGTTATACTGTACGACCCGGGGGTGTGATAGAAAAACTGCATACAAATCCCCGTAACTATAAACTGCCCGATATTCCCGAACCGGACTGGATATTTATCGTCAGCATTGCTTTCAGCCTGTATATCATACTTTTCGGCCATAATTTAATTTCAGGAGAAAAGCAGCAGGGAACGTTGACTCTCGTGCTGTCGAATCCTCTCAGCCGAAACAAACTTCTTTTTCCCAAGTATTGTTCGCTTATGATAACAATTATGATTCCGGTAAGCATAGGTGTTTTGATCAGCTACATCATTTTTTCACTGTTTTCTCCTGAAATTATAACATGGGACAATATATTACGTATTATTCTCATGTATTTTGCATCATTCTTATTTTTATCCCTGTTTGTTTTCCTTTGTTTGATAATAACATCTCTTATTTGGCAATCCTCGATCGGATTGCTGCTGTTATTGCTGATTTGGGTAATATTTGTTTTTGAACCGTATGCAGCCTTTCTGATTGCCGAACAAATCTCGAATGTTCCGGACGAAACGGAACTAACCAACAGAATCGATACGGAAATAGTAAATTTTTTAACCGCTAATACCAATGAATATCTGAATTCCACATCGCCCGATTTCAAAGGTTATTTCGATTCCGAAGAAAAAGCAAAAAAAGCACTATATCTGACTATGAACAAAACCCAGAAGAATATTCAGCATATCTATGATGCAAATGAAAATTCCCTTTTCAGGTATTTATTCACAGTCCGAAATATTTCTCTGATATCTCCTGTCGGAATATTACAGGATATTGCTAAAAACATAGCCGGTTCAGGAGTTATGGCTATTAGGAATTTTTTTTCGGATGTACAGGTGTTTTCGGGAAGATATGATGAATTTATACAACAAAAGTTAGGCGAAATAATAATCACAACACGTGATGCGCAGGCAGCATATTATCTGGCAAACTCAAACGATAACGGAAAGAAAGTATTACAGGCCAATGTACCTCAGGAATATGATGGTGACAAGCGTGATTTCCCCTCGTTTAAGGAATCCGGATTATCGGTAGCGCACATTTTAAATAACATATCTTTTGATATTATCGGATTGCTTTTGTGGAATATTGTGCTCGCAATAACAGCCTGCGCCGTATTCTCACGGGCGGATGTAAGGTAATTTTTTAAAAAATATAATTGTGTGAGGGAAACGATGAACACGATAATCGATATAATCACTGACCACCTCTGGGCGGTAAGCTGGCAGGTTACAATCCTGATCGCTGTGATCTGGCTGGTCGACCGGCTCAGTTTCAGGGCATCCTCGCTGTTTCGGTACTGGCTGTGGATGATTGTGCTTCTGCGGCTGTGTGTGCCGGTGTCCATCGAACTGCCCACCGGTATCGATACCTCCTCGTTCATAAATACCGTGGAAAAGAAAGTTGCGGACTTACGGTACCGTCACGTGCCGGTATATGAAACCGGCGATACTTCGCCTTTAGCGGATTTACCGCTGGTACGTGATCGGGTCAAAACAATCCTCACCCCGGATTATAATGTCACAGTCAATTCACCTGCCATTACGTTACAACAAAAAATCTTTTTCCTTTGGTATACGGTATTCGTCGTGATCTGTATCTATATCGCTGCACGGACTATCGCAATGATACGGCGTCTCAAATTATGTGTGCCGGTGGATCGGCCGGAAGTTATATCCATGCTGGGTGAACTTTCCTCACAAATGGGCTTGAAAAAACCGGCCGGGCTGTATTACATGGAACGTGACCTCGGCGACATCCC
>JAFGMP010000016.1 GCA_016927495.1 Candidatus Latescibacterota bacterium
CCTGCAAAGAAGACGCCGGTGGTCCCGCCGATACCGGCGATTAAACCCATTAATAACGGTCCCATAGTCTGTCCCACCCGAAGCATCATGCTGTTAATCGATAGAAAAGCCGCCCTGTGTTCGAACGGCGCAAGCGATGCAAGAATCGATGTAATGCAGGGAATGTTGATTCCAATCCCGACACCATATAGCATCGTGGGAAATACAAATTGCCAGATCGAGCCGAGAAAGGGGACAATCACCATTGCAAGGGCATACAGGATAAATCCTGCGCGCAGTAGAATTTTTTCGTCATACCGTTTCACCAGATGTTTTATCTGTGATGCCGTCAAAGCCGCCGTTATCGAGGTTAACGACATTATCATTCCGATTACGAACGGTGAGGAATCAAAAGAGGTATCGAGCACAATCGGAAAAAACATGAGATATGATCCATAGAGTACAAAAAAAGAAATGGCGCCCACAATAAAAATACCGATAACCTGCTTTTTCATGATACTTTTTAATGTACCGTGCATATATTCGGATATGGTGCGATGGTCTTTCGGTTCGGGATTTTCAAGAAACAGGAGTATGGCAATCCCGAGAGGAATTGCAGTGAGCGGCAGGAGAAAAGGATAGTACCATCCGAAGGCTGCAACAGCGCCGCCAATTGCCGGATAACTCGCTGTTCCCACATTGAGTACACTGGCGTTATATCCCATGACAACTGTCCTGTTTTTCCCCGAATACAGGTCGCTGAGAATTGTCGGTGAGAGTGTTCCGAGCGCTGCGGCTCCCACACCCTGGAAAAAACGCAGCAACAGCAGAATATGAAAATCCCTGACAAAGGCGCAGGTTCCCCCTGCAATACCGAATAAAATTAAAGAGGGAATAAGAACCGTTTTTCTTCCGAGACGGTCGGCGAGAATACCGAAAAATAATGAAAAAATAACACCGGGAACGGTAAAGAAGGAAATGAGCATACCGACTTCCATTTTGCTCAGGTGAAGTTCCTTCATAATTCGGGGAAATACGGGCGCTATACTTGACACACCCATTACCGCCATTAAAGTGACACCGAACATAAGGAAAAGGTTTATGTTGAGAGAAACAGCAATGTCCTGCTTTTTTTGATTATTATTATCCCCGAATGGTTTCCCGCTCACTCACCTTCTCCCGAAAAATGTTTAAAAAATCCCGTATTTATCGCCCACTGTTTTCAATAACCACCGAAAATAACCATCATCAGCGCTGATATTATCGCCAAGATAACCCAACCGATAAGACACACTCCAACAGACCTCATGGTGCTTTTGTAATCGAGCGCCTGCCGGACAGCAACTACCATTGAAGCAAGCATCCATATCCCCGTTACAAAGTTAACAACTACGAAAAGGCCGGGAACGATACCGAATACTCGCAATATTCCGGGTGAACTCGAAAAGCCTATAGTACGGAGCAATTCACCGTGATCTGCCTTTGTCTGAGGTTCAGGGAGCAGCCTGGTTCCGATGAAATAGGTTATATAAGCCCAGATAAACCAGCCGGCAAGAGCGGTGATAATACCCATTATGATACCGCCGATTCCAGTATTGCCGATACTGCCGATTCCAGCGGCGATACTTGAAAGTATAACGACACTCATCGCCTGTTTCATCGAACCCGGATCGGCTTCGACTTCTTCATAGAGATTTACATCGAGTTTGGCGGCACGAATCATTCGATCGGTAAATTGCGACATAGCAGCCCTCCCGGTTAAAAAAATAACTATTAACGAACAACTGATTGTTACTGCGGTTTATTATTCAGTATTTTTTCAATTTCGTTCATCAGATTATCATCGAGTTCGGTTTTCACATCGATTGCTTTCATGTTTTCTTTCACCTGTTCGACTCTGCTGGCGCCGGTAATCACCGTACTGACATGTACATTTTTAAGGCACCATGCAAGCGCAAGCTGCGCCAGTGTGCAGCCGAGGTTTTTGGCGATATGTAAAAGGCTTTCGATTTTTTCGACGGTTTCTTTGCTGAAATAACCATCCCGCTGCATCACTCCCCGAAGCCAGTCGACACTTGCCAGCCTGCTTCCCTCGGGTATTCCTTTGGTATATTTGCCGGTCAGCAGTCCCGATGCAAGCGGACTCCATATTGTAGTTCCATAGTGGTATTTCTCGTACAGCGGCGCATACTCTTTTTCAAACCGTTCACGGACAAACATGTTATACTGCGGCTGCTCCATCGACGGCGGAATACAGCGGTACTCACGGGCGAAAGCGAAAGCCTCTTCTATACGGTAGGCGGGCCATTCCGATGTCCCCCAGTAGAATGCATAACCGGACCGTACGATATAATCCATTGCCAGAACCGTTTCCTCGACCGGTGTTTCGGGATCGGGACGGTGGCAGTAAATGAGATCGACATAATCGAGCTGCAGGCGTTTCAGCGAATTCAAGGTGCCTTCGATGAGGTGCTTGCGGGATAAGCCTTCCTGGTTCGGCGCTTTTCCGCCCCAGAAGATCTTCGTGGACACAACAAGTTCCTCACGTTTATACTCCTTGAGCGCCTCGCCCATGATCGACTCGGAAACGCCGTTTGCATACACCTCGGCGTTGTCAAAAAAGTTGACTCCCGCCTCATATGCTGCCCGCATACATTTCTTAACATTGTCGACATCGAGCTGATTTCCGAATGTTATCCACGAACCGAATGACAGTTCGCTGACCTTTATACCTGCTTTACCCAATCGTCTGTATTCCATGACTGATTTCTCCTGTACATATTAAATTCTATGGTATGTGGTTATTTTATAAATATAAGGGGCTATGGCTTACAATGCCTTATAAAATAATGATTTTTTTTCTTTTTCTGTTTCTGTACTGATGTTTGTAATACAAAGGTGTTGCCTTAATATCCATTTTCTAACCATGAAGCATGAAGGTCATGAAGAAAAACTTCATTAACTTCAGTACCTTCATGGTGAAATATTAAAATACTTTGATGTGCCACAGAGTAGATTTTCATCTTGACAAACGCGCATTACATACTATATTTAAAGTCATCGTGCATTTATTTTCATTTGTTCGGTTCGAAATCCTCTTTATGCAGGTAACAAATGAAAGGGCATCACCATGAAAAATAGTTGTGTAATTATACTTATCATCACTCTACTGATAGCCTCTCAAGCATCTGCAACTGAATTTTCTCCAACAAAATTGACGATTAGTGGACGGGAGTTTATATCAGAAGCTTTATCAAATGGTGTTTTAGAAAATCCAATTGAAATACCGGTAACAGTTAGCGGAACTGATGC
>JAFGMP010000163.1 GCA_016927495.1 Candidatus Latescibacterota bacterium
GATTGGCCCCCTGTTTTCCCGCAGCGACAGCACGCAGCGTGACTCGTCGGACAAAAGAGGAAATATCAAATATGATGATCCGGCAAAAAGTATTAAGGTTGTTAAAAAGTTTATTTTTTAATGAACATGCTCTCACTCCTTTTCATCCTTCGTAGTACTACGGATAACGGGCGTAGTCGTTACTACTACGGAGAATGGATGATTCCCTTCTCCCTCTTGTAGACGGGGGGCGCCTCAAACGTCCGTGTTATGGTTCTCCTTTGCCCGCGTGAAACGTGGGAGAGGGATTTTGGAGGGTGAGGGCAACAAGAATTATCCATATTTGCAGTATCAAAAAAAATCCTTAACTTTTTATCGGATCATTAAAATTTAATGATCAGAGTTCAAGAGATATGATACTTGTAAGGGCATCCCCCTGTTGTTGCCCTTTTTTAAAGTAAGCTATAAATTCTATGTCACTCAAACAACTTACTTACGAAAAAAACCTCCGTTTTCATAGTCGCTCTTGCCATTATTATTCCGAGAGAGTATACTATAGAATTGTTGAGAACGTTACGCATCCGCAAACTCAGAAAATAATCATAGTTTTAGCTAATACAATACGGGAGAACGCCTAATGAATATTGATATAGCGTATGGAAAAGACGGATTATCTATAGAAGTCCCCGACAAAAATCTGGTTAAAATTCTGCGAATGACAGAAAAACCTGTTATAAAAAATGCCCGTGAAGTCATCAACGGCAAACTTACCAATCCTACGGGAACGCCTTCACTCGCAGATATAGCTAAAGGTAAAAAGTCAGCCTGCATTGTGATCAGCGACATCACCAGGCCTGTACCCAATGCGGTGATTCTGCCGCCAGTTCTCGAAACGCTTGAAAATGCTGGCATCCCCCGGGAAAACATCACGATTCTTATCGGCACAGGCATTCACCGTCCTAATGAGGATGAGGAACAAATAACGCTGCTCGGGCCAGAGATTCCGAAGAAATATCGTGTTGTCAATCACATGGGACGTGACACCGCTTCCCATGATTATCTCGGCGAAACACCGATCTACAAAGCGCCGATCTATGTGGACAAAGAATACTTCAAGTCTGAACTCAGGATTGTCACCGGTCTGATCGAGCCGCACTTTATGGCGGGTTTTTCAGGCGGGCGGAAAGGTATTATGCCGGCAATCTGCGCATACGAAACGGTGAAAGTTCTTCACGGGCCGGATGCGATGGGCCATGAAAAAGCGGTCGGCGGTATCATCGAGGGTAATCCGGTTCATGCGGAATGCCTGTATGTGGCGAAAAAAGCCGGTGTGGATTTTATTCTCAATGTGTCGCTTAATGAACGCCGTGAAATTACCGGTGTTTTTGCCGGAGACCTCGAAAAAGCACATGCTGAGGGTGTTGCTTTTGTCAGAACACAGTGTGTGGATACCGTGGACAAACCGGTAGATGCCGTGATAACCTCGTCCGCGGGTTTTCCGCTCGATCTTACCTTTTACCAGACAGTCAAAGGGATGACCGAGGCAATGCCGATTGTAAAGCCGGGTGGAGTAATCATTATCGCTTCAAAGTGCGGTGAGGGAATCGGCAGCAAGGAATTTACCGATCTTCTGCTCGAAACCGATAAATATCAGGATTTCCTTGATAATATCAAAAAGCCGGGATATTATGTCCTCGACCAGTGGGAATTTCAGAAATTCTGTACTGTTCTCGAAAAAAATGAAGTCTGGCTCATTTCTGACGGTATCGATAAAGTGACTCAGGAGAAAATATTTGTGACTCCGCTGAACAGTGTCGAGGATGGGATTGCACGGGTGATAGAGCGTTTCGGTTACGATGCACGAATTGCGGTTATACCGGAAGGCCCGTATGTAACTGCGCGAGTTGCTGGAAAACAATAGAACGCAGATAAACAATTTTATTGTTGAGGTATAGGTGACCGAAGCGATAGCTATCATTCCTGCCCGTTATGAATCAAAACGATTTCCGGGAAAAGTACTTGCCGACCTGTGCGGGAAACCCGTTATTCAGCATGTATATGAAAAAGTTACTCTGTCCAAATCAATAACGGGTATATATATAGCAACCGATGATGACCGTATCAGGGAAGCAGTCACTGGTTTTGGTGGCAATGTGATAATGACATCGCCAGACCATGAAAGCGGCACAGACCGAGTGGCTGAGGCGGCAAAATTTGTCTGCTGCGGCGATATTATTGTAAATGTTCAGGGTGATGAACCCCTTATAGAGCCTTCATTGATCGATGCAGTGGTCGATAAAATTGCGAATGACCGGGAGGTTGTATGTACTACAGCGGCGATACCGATATCCGATGAAACGGTATACCATGATCCCAATACGGTTAAGGTGGTGCTGGACAGAAAAGGCAGAGCGCTGTATTTTTCACGGTCACCTTTGCCGTACTGGCGTGATGAATCGGATGTGAAACGTGCTTATGCTCATGTGGGAATTTACTGCTTCAGGCGGAACTTTCTCGATATATTTACTTCGCTGGAGCCGACACTGCTGGAAAAAGCGGAGAAACTCGAACAGCTTCGCATGCTCGAACATGGTTATCGAATTGGTATCGTTTTAACCGATAGCGTATCGAAAGGAATCGATACAAAGGAAGATCTCGAAGCTGCAAGAAAATATTTCGTTTTACAACACAAAATTGAAGTGTGATGTAAATAATCTTTTTCAAAATAATAGGACATAAACAAGATGCGTAACGGAGGTAAGGTGTGAAATATAAAGGGCCAAAGTATATCATCGTAGTCGGTGGTGTAATGAGTGGGGTCGGGAAAGGAATGGCGACTGCCGCTACGGCGAAGATATTAACGGAATATGGTTTTTCGGTAACGGCGGTGAAAATCGATCCTTACATTTCATTTGATGCGGGACTTTTTCGGCCGACAGAGCACGGCGAGGTTTGGGTCACCGATGACGGTGGTGAAATCGATCAGGATCTGGGAAATTACGAGCGCTTTCTTAACAAAAACATATCCCGTACGCATAATATCACAACCGGCCAGATCTATAAAACCGTAATAGACAGGGAACGCAGGGGAGAATATTTAGGTGCAACAGTCGAATTGATTCCCCATATTACCGATGAGATCAAAAACCGTGTCACGACGGCAGCAGAAAATTATGACATCTGTATGGTTGAAATTGGGGGCACTATGGGGGAATATCAGAATATTCCCTTTCTTTTTGCCATGAAAAGTCTCCAGATCGACATCGGTATGGATAGTATGATGTATGTGCTCATCACTTACCTGCCGGTACCGTCCCATATTGAAGAAATGAAAACAAAACCGACTCAACAGGCGATAAAGCTTCTTTCTGAAAATGCCATATTCCCCGATCTGATCCTTTGCCGCGCAGGTAAACCGCTCGATATAATCAGAAAGAAAAAAATTCAAACATATGCAAATATATCATCGGATTATGTGATCAGTGCTCCCGACACAAATAATCTTTATTCCATACCTCTAAATTTTGAAAAGGAATATATTGGGCGTAAGATTGTCGACAAACTCAATCTAAAACCCCGAAAGAAACCGGACTGGACACAATGGAAAACATATGTCAAACGTATCGATAAACCTAAGCAACATGTCGATATCGCCATTGTCAACAAATATGTCGTAACCGGTTCATTCAAGCTTGCGGACTGTTTTATAAGTGTAAGCCAGTCGCTCGTACATGCCGGTGCTGAACTCGATGTCGGTGTGAATATTCACTGGGTGGATGCGAAGAGCATTGAACTGACAGACGATCCGGGGGAAATACTGTCGAAGTATGATGGAATACTTATTCCCGGCGGCTTTGGCGAACAGGGTTTTGAGGGTATGATTAAAGCAGTGAGATATGCCCGTGAAAACAACATACCGTATCTGGGTCTTTGTTTTGGAATGCATCTCGCTATCTGCGAATTTGCACGTAATGTATGCGGTCTCGAAAAAGCATCATCCTCTGAGATCAATCCAAATACTCCCCATCCTGTAATTACCATAATCGAATCGCAGAAGAACAGGCTTGCAACCGAGGGTTACGGCGGTACAATGCGTCTCGGAGCGTATGCGGCAGTATTGAAGAAGGATACACAGATATACAATATGTATGATGTGACAGGCCGTATTGAATCCGACAGCCGGATTATTGAGACACTGCGTTCGGATCCGGCTCAGAAATTCAGGCTCGGAAAACTTAAAAAAAATGATGTCGCTGTAATCGAACGGCACCGTCACCGTTATGAAGTCAATCCTGATTATATAGAAATACTTTCCAATAACGGAATCGTATTCGGAGGCCACCATATTAAGAATGATGGTACAAAACTCATGGAATTCATCGAAATGCCGGACAAAAAGTGTTTCATTGCGACTCAGGGGCATCCGGAATTCACCTCACGACTCGGAAATCCCAACCCCATGTTCCTGACATTTGTGAAAGCTTCTGCCGATGGAGAAAACATTGCGTGATGAATTTGACATACAGGGTATTCCTGCAGGAGGAAACACCTCATTATTCCTCATAGCCGGCCCCTGTGTTCTTGAATCATTGGATGTTGCCGAAACCGTCTGCGGCCGAGTGCAGGAAATAACCGGCAGGCTCGGCATGGGCTTCATTTTCAAATCATCCTACGACAAAGCCAACCGTCAAAACCTCGATTCTTTCCGCGGTCCCGGAATCGATAAAGGGCTCGACTGGCTGGCTTTTATCCGTGAAAAATTTAATGTCCCCGTGCTGACCGATGTACATTCACCGGATGAAGCACTGAGTGCAGGAAAGATCGTTGATGTGGTGCAAATTCCCGCATTTCTCTGCCGTCAGACCGACTTGGCCGTGGCATGCGGTCAAACCGGGAAACCGGTGGCGATAAAAAAAGGTCAGTTCATGGCTCCCGAGGATATGAAATCGTCTGCGGAAAAAGTTGAAGATGGTGGCTCAGACCGTGTTTTACTCGTCGAAAGAGGAAGTTCTTTCGGGTATCATAATCTCGTTGTCGATATGAGGTCACTTCCGATCATGAAAAGAATCGGCTGTCCGGTGGTATTCGACTGCACTCATTCTGTTCAGCGTCCCGGCGCAGGTACAGGTAAAAGCGGAGGTGATGCACAGTTCATCGAAACACTATCACGGTCTGCGGTTGCTGCAGGTGTGGACGGCGTCTTTATCGAAACACATTATGATTGCGCCAATGCGCTTTGTGATGCCGCAACCATGCTTCCCCTCGACCGTCTCGAAAAACTGTTGAAGAAACTTCTTGAGATAGATACAATAGTTAAAGATTTGAAATAATGGAACGCGAATATACGCGAATTGTGCAGATTTTCGCGGATTGAAAAATAATTATCAATCATAGTCAATCAAGAAAATCCCGGTTCAGAGGCTTTAATAGAGGAATGTAGAAATGAAAATAACGAAGCCTAACTTTATGTATCTACTCTATTTTTTATTCTGTTTTGCCGGATTATTTTCTATTTCAGGCTGTTTTTTTCACGGTAAAAGAGACATTCGGGTCTCCGAAATAAATCCCCGGTATTGGGAATACGACGGAAAACCTGTTCTTTTACTCGGCGGGTCGGATGAGGATAATCTTTTCAATAATCCTGAATTGATGCAGAAAAATCTGGATATTCTGGCGGATATCGGCGGTAACTACATTCGCGGCACTCTCTCATGCCGTGACGAGGGCAACGTATGGCCGTATGTAAAAAATGATAACAAATACAATCTCGATGAATTCAATCCCGAGTTTTGGAACCGTCTTGTAACATGTATCCATGAGGCCGAAAAACGGGATGTTATCGTACAAATTGAATTTTGGGCAACCTTCGACTATTACCGTGAAAACTGGCTCGTAAATCCGTTTAACCCGGCAAACAATAGCAACTATACGACGGAAAACACAAATCTGGAAACGGAATGGGACTTTCATCCTGCGCGAAAACCGCAGCCCTTCTTTTTCTCAGCGCCGACTAAAAACAATGACACTGTGCTGCTCAATTATCAGCAGGCATTTGTCAGAAAGGTTCTCGATGTCACCCTGCCATATTCCAATGTCCTCTATGCGCTTGATAATGAAACTCGAGCACCGGCCGAATGGGCGTTGTACTGGGGAAAGTTCATCAAAGATGAAGCAGAAAAAAGAGGCAAAAAAGTTAATCTCACCGAAATGTGGGATCAGTGGGACATAACACACGATGATCACTCGACGACCTATAAACACCCCGAAATCTTCTCATTTACCGATGTTTCTCAGAACAACTGGCAGGAAGGCCAGACACATTATGACAGCCTTTTGTGGTATCGAGACAACCTGAAAAAGCAGCCGGGCGGTATTCGCCCCATGAATAATGTCAAGGTGTATGCACGGCTCAGCGGCGGCAGGCCTAACGACTATACAATCGGCGTCGACCGGTGGTGGCAGAACATATTCGCCGGATGTGCCTCGACACGGTTTCATCGACCGGACAGCGGCAGCGGTCTCGATGAGACAGCACAGAAAATGATCCGGGCGGCTCGTGTTTTTACCTCGGAATTCGATATTTTCTCCTGTGAACCGCACCCTGAGTTACTTTCTGCACACACTGAGAATGAAGCGTATTGCCTTGCAAATCCGGGAAAGGTATATGCTGTATATTTCCCCAACGGCGGGAAAGCACGTCTCGAAGCGAGTGATACTGATAAAGGTTATAAAGTACGGTGGTTTGATATCGAGCAGGGGGAATTTACGGAATCGTTACCCCTGGATGCCATGATACAAACTGAAGTTAAATATTCACGAGACGGTAGTACAACCGTGGTGAAAAAAAATATCATACTGGAAAGCCCTGAATCCGGGAAAGTTCAACTGGCACTTGCTAAATATCGGTAGATTACACATTATATTATCAGCAGTTGAATTGTTGTGTATCAACGTCAAACAGACAATAATTTTTCTATCATAAGAGGTTCGCGATGGAAGCATTCAGAGCAATAAAAAAACCGGAAAACGGTGTCGTGACTGTTCTTTTGCCGGATAGTCTCAAGGATTCTGAAGTGGAAGTAATCATCTTGCCTGCCGAGAAAAAACGAAATAAGAAAAAGGCATTAAATTCTCAAAAATTCAAAGGAATTTGGAAAAATTCATCTATAGATGTAAAAAAAGTATGTAAGGAGATGCGTGAAGAATGGCAGAGAGATATTTAATCGACACAAATATTATCATATATTTTTTCAAAGATGATTTTTCGGAAAAAGAAGTTGAAAGATTATCAGAAATATTTGACACCTCATTTAACCTGTCAGTTATTGCGCAAATAGAGTTTCTCGGCTGGAGAGGTTTCACTGAGGAACAGTTTATACAAGCCAGCCAATTTCTGGATAGTGCAAACATTATTCCCATAGACAAAAATGTTGCAGAACAAACAATTCGACTGATGCGTCAGCAAAAAATAAAGTTACCTGATGCTATTATCGCAGCTACTTGTATTTTGCATAATTTTATACTTGTTACAAGAAACTTTAAAGATTTTACTGGAGTCACCGATTTAACTTTACTAAATCCTTTTAGCGAAGATTCTTATATTGATTGAGAAATTTTGAATGAAGTTTTAATTTATTCAATCATTAATAATTCCGAAACTCATTTTTATGTAATTATTTGAAAGGTTTTTCTATGGACAGATTTATTATTGAGGGTGGACGATCGCTTAAGGGCAAAGTCGCAATAGAAGGTGTGAAAAACGTTATTCTCCCGATGATGTGTGCCGCACTTATGGCAGATAAAGGAGTAACTGTTCTGCAAAATGTCCCCTATCTTCAGGATATTCGAGTGCTGCAGAAACTCATCAATGAACTCGGGGCTAAGGCTGATTTTGATCCCGTAAAAAAAACAATGACAATAAATGCAGAAAAAGTGGATAAAACAATCGCACCGTACGAGCTTGTAAAACAGATGCGTGCATCGTTCCTTCTATCGGGAGCGCTGCTCGGAAGGTTCGGTGAGTTTCATATTTCCATGCCGGGCGGGTGTGCTATCGGTGCACGGCCGGTAAACTTTCATCTCTATGGATTTCAAAAAATGGGCGCTACCGTGATCGATAAAGAGGGTTTACTCGGTGCACACTGCCGAAAGCTTACCGGCACAACGATATGTCTCGACTATCCGTCCCATACCGGCACTGAAAACCTTATGATGGCCGCAGTGCTTGCCCACGGCGAAACCATAATAGAAAATGCTGCCTGCGAACCGGAAATTAAAGATTTCGGCAATTTTCTTAATGCAATGGGCGCACAGATAACCGGTCATGGAAGTCCCACCATTCGAATTCAGGGCGTAAAAAAACTTAAAGCTGTTACATACCTGCCGATTCCCGACCGTATCGTTGCCGGAACATTTATGTGCGCTGCGGCGGTGACATCCGGTGAAATCGAAATCGAAGGTATGGACATTGATGATCTGAGAATTGTCATGAATAAGCTGGAAGAGATGGGAACGGTGTTTGACATTAAAATATCCGGATCGATTACCGTGAAAGGCCCGCGAAGGCTTTCCGCTGTCGACATTACCACTATGCCCCACCCCGGTTTTCCCACAGACCTTCAGCCGATAATCATGGCCTGCCTGTCTGTTGCGGACGGTGTTTCGCTGGTACGAGAAACCGTATTCGAAAATCGCTTCATTCATGCTGCCGAGCTTAACCGTATGGGAGCATACATACGTGTGGCCGGAGATAAAGCTGTGATCGTCGGTGTTCCCAGCCTCATAGGCGCACCGGTCATGTGTTCGGATATACGGGCGGGTGCATCTCTCGTGATTGCTGCCCTTACTGCTAAAGGCACCTCACTTGTAGACCGTGTATACCATATTGACCGCGGTTATGAAAAAGTCGAAACCAAACTGCAAGCTCTCGGAGCCGGCATAACCCGTGGAGATGACCGTGACTGATTATCTGTTGACCGAAAAACTTGCCCTCATAAAGCTGTTTGCCATGGATGTGGACGGTACCTTTACGGACGGTACGTTATATTATGATTCAAAAGGTGAAGTGATAAAAGGATTTTCCTCTGCTGACGGTATGGGTATCGAACTCCTTCACCGTATGGGAATCAAACGGGGATTCATTTCCGGAAGAACCGATGTAGCGACAAAGACCCGAGCCGAATACCTCGATGTAGACTTCTATTTACCCTCTATTGGCGACAAATCTGTCGCGCTCCGTAACCTGGCCGAAAAGTATAACATCACCCTCGATGAATGCCTTTATATGGGTGATGATCTCAATGATATAACCGCTCTGCAGATTGCCGGTGTTTCCGTAACCGTTGCTAATGCCAATACATCGGTAAAACGATTTACCCAGATTGTGACCGAAAAAGAAGGCGGTAGAGGTGCTGTACGAGAGGTAGTGGATTTAATTCTTGAAACTCAGGGAATCGATCCGGTTACTTTATGGATGAGCGATAAAGACCGTCCTGTGGGTATGCAATAATTAAAAACAGGATGGGCATTTCATTCCGCTTCTGCAATTAAAATACACCTTAACTCATGAACCTGATTGGTTCGTTCAATAGCGCATAATGTTCAAGAATTGGAGGTTTACATGACTTCTTATGGTTTGAGCCGCCGTTGGTTTTATGTGTTATTTCTGTTGGTTTTATGCGTTTCCCCATCTATGGCACAGGATCTGAGACAGGTTCTCCTCGACCGTATCGGTGAGCAGACTCAGGCAGTGCGTGATGAACTCCTTTCGTTGAAAAATCTCGAAGAAATCAAAACTTTTGCTTCAGAAAAACGAAAAATTCTTACAAATATGAACTCGATTGAACGTACCGAACCGCATATAAACGCCCGTCTTATCGGCACCATTGACCGCAATAATTTCACCGTTGAAAAAATCATTTTCGAAAGCTCACCGGGTATTCTTGTTCCTGCCAACATCTATGTACCGAACGGAATAACGGGCCGTGTACCGGGTATCCTCATAACCGAAGGACATTCCGCTGCCGGAAAAAGCGACTACCATACGATGTGCCAGAGTTTTTGCGCCCAGGGATTTGTCGTCATGACTTTCGATCCTTTGGGCCAGGGTGAACGCGGAATCTATTACGATCGTTCAAGCGGCAATGAGCATGTCAGCACCGGACTTCAGGGTTATTGTGCCGGAGTCCACATGAGCAAGCTGTTTATCGGGGATGGGCTCTACGCCATCGATTATCTGCTGTCCCGTGACGATGTCGATCCCAACCGTATCTGTGTTACCGGGAATTCCGGCGGCGGCGCGCAGGCTCTTTATCTGGGCGCTCTCGATGAGCGAATAGCGGTCACAATTCCCTCGTGTTTCACGACGCTTGACTCCATGGTTGTCGCCATCACCGCAACGCATCCCGAGTCGAATTACTTCGGCGCATTCGCTCAGGGCATTACCATGGAAACTCTCTGCGCGATGATTGCTCCACGGGGCCTGCTTATCAACGCTTCAAAGGAGGATTTCTTCCCCATAGAGGGAACACGTGTGGTTTATGATATGGCAAGCAAGGTCTTTGCCGCTGCGGGAGTACCCGGTAATGTGGCGCTTTTCGAGGGTGAAGGCGGCCATGCTTATACTGAGGAAAAACGCGGGGAGGCATACAAATTTTTATCGAAGTTTTTTGGTACCGAACCGAAGACGGAACCGTCCATCGATCCCATACCGGCAGAAGAACTCAACTGTACCGAAACGTTTAACATGGAGGATATAGGTTCCAAAACATTATTCGACCTGATACGAAACCGTGCGCTCGAACTCAGACAGGGCAGGCCGGAACGGATAGCGTCAATGTCGCGATCAGAACTGAAGAATGTGCTTAAACAGGCGCTTGGAATCGACCGGATTAACTATATTCCCCAATTGGACATCGTTTCTGATAATTATTCAAACAACACCAGAAATATTGTATTTAAATATAATGCTTCGGACGGTTTTCCCCTGACCGGTGAGGGTTTTACCCGTACCGATACACCTGATCGACTTACTGTAATTGTGTCGCCATTATCCGAAATTTCATCGTATCAGCTTGCACTGCCCTATTTAAGTAATAACGATGCGGTACTTATTGCGAGACCGCGCGGGACAGCCTGGGCGCCCTATACTATGGAAGGCATGTTCAAAATCGGTATCACCAATCGTGACTATTACTTTGCCATGGGTGCGTTCAACGCCGGAAGAACCGTTGTCGGCATCCAGACCACCGATGTCCTCGAACTGATACGGCTCGTTCTGGAGATTGCACAATCTATTAATCATATCCGTATCATCGGTGATGAACTTCTCGCTCCGGCGGCAATCTGTACCGCCGTGTTTCTTGATGAGGCAAGCGAGCTTGTTATCGAGTGCGGACTCTGGGGTTATGAGGGTATTGCAACCAACCGTGTGTACGGCTATTATCTTCACCCGGAAGTCATCACCATTCGCGGCATCCTCGAACACTTCGATCTGCCCGAACTTGCGCTTGCCTCAGGCTGCGAGCATGTGATCTGGAAATCACCTGCCGACCATAATGGCTCGCCGCTGGAAAAGCACGGGTTGTACGAATTCACAACGCTTGTCAGCAGGTTGAGCAAAGTGTTTGGGATGGAGGGAAAGGTCGAGGTTGAGTAGAATTGAGCCTTTTGAGTAAGCAGTTTTAACTTAACGGTATTTACTGGTCAGATTTGGAGAAAATCAAATTTGAAGGTATTCTAATTCCCTGGTCTCCGGTGTTTCATCCCATATTTTTCCCTGGAGTAAACGTCCGTTTCGTTTTTTATTTTTTCCACCCCATTGTTTAAAGAAAAAGGGAACATTTTTGAAAAGGCATTGATCCCGAATATCACAAATCCATTTTTCTACAATTGGTCTTGCATTTGGACCAGATTCACCACCTACTATAATCCAATCAATGCTGTTCAAATGGAGTGACTTGATTGGACCTAGTAATGGTTCAAAAGAAATGAATTTAATATGTGCATCGATCTGTTGTAAATGTTCGATTCGATATGTATATTCTTGATTTTCAACGCTTACACCCACCCAAACATTTTCAGGCCAATGCAGTTTTTTATTCAGCTCTAATATTCTCGAGGATCTTTTGGTAAGTATTTGGAATGTATGCCAGTTAGCTTTTTCCATTGTTTGAAATACTTGCAAAATAAAATCCAATGGTACTTCCTCGTGAAATAGATCACTCATGGAATTAACAAAGATCATTCTTGGTCTTTTCCATGTAAGAGGAATATCCAACATATTCGGATGAGTAGTAAGCCGAAATCCTTTTGCATAATTAGCATTTCCCATTGATTGCAATCTTTTTGATAACCTTTCGGCATAACAATTTAAACATCCGGGACTTATTTTGGAACAACCAGTAACCGGATTCCAAGAAGCATCGGTCCACTCAATTTTTGACGTATTGGCCATTTTCTTTATTTTCTTAAAATGTGTTGTGCAATTTCAATAGCAGTAGGTGCTCCTCTATGATTTCCCGCCGCAAAACATAAAAGGAAAATCGGGGAATTCATTGAATTTCTTAATTTAAGAGGATTTTTAGCTACCTTAAAAAATATGGTTTTTAATCTATCAATAAAATATTGCTCAATTGAATTAAAATCAGCATCCTTAATAATTTCCTCTTTTTCACCAAATAATGTAAGACTTATTGTGTGTTTATAAAACGATTTTTTCCAATCTTCAGTTCCAAAAAATGATGTTAGCCGATTACACCATGTATCTTCAGGATGATGTTTTTTTGTCAGCATTCTGTTGACTGAACCAAGAGGGAAAAGAATCCATAAATCAATTGCTTCAGTTTTTGCTATCGATTCAAGTGTTGCCCAAGAAACTTCCATACCATATGGGTCAAGAAACACTACCGCTCTGTTTTTTCTCCAATTGGTTTCATTACACCATTGTTGAATATAAGTATTTGCATCATCACATGCTATAGTAATTCTATTTGAAATTTCAGGGTACTTTTGTCGTAAGTTTTTTAATTCTGAACAAAATTCGGGATTTTTGTCGATAAAAATATAGTTATCAAAGGGAGATTTTGTTTCAAGTGCGATTTGGACACTACCTTTTTGTAAAGACTTTGCATCCTCATCTTCATAAACCTCCTCACCATACAATGGAATCATTAAACTATCAGATTTATTGGAAACATTCCGAAAACCGGGGCCGGCAAACGCATCAACATAGGTTGTGTTAAAATAAGATGCTTTGGGATTACTGGAAAAAATTTGCCTGTAGGCATGTAAATATTTTTTTATATGATCCAGTTTTTGTTCTGTCCATTGTCCCCCAAATTGATGTTGAACATTCATCGTTTATTTCTCCAATCAACAATTGGTCTTTTATATTATATCGAAACAACAAAAAACGATACGAAATATAGTAAATAACATTAGCGCCATTGTCAAGAAAAATGTTATACTATGGTTATCTATAAACATAATAATTCCATAAGACAGAATGTTTATACTATAAATGTTATTGTTTGGAGTTATAACTGTAGCTAAAAACTAAGGTAATAGATATATCTAAATAGAATTATGCTCTGTATTGACCCAATATACATTTCGGGAAAAAATGATTTACGTATTCTTCCATGTTAACTGCCACTCGATGTTTTCATGAAGCTTGTATGGTGTGGAATAAGTAGCAATATCCGGCCCCATAACGCTGATGTTCGAGAGGTCACCCTCACCGATACCAGCTTCGGCACACCACTGCAGATAGCCGACATCCTCATAGTTTATCTCCATGAGTTCGATACCGACACGGTCGACTGCGACCACGTCCGGACCGGCAAGAGCGACACCGTGTTCAACCGGAGTACCGTCATTCGGGCCGTTACCCTGCATCCCCACAGTGCCGTCGATGATCGCGAAGTTGGGACGGACTTTATGAGCGAGCAGGAACATGTTGTAGTTAATACCGTTAGGGCCGCCCTGATGCATTTTGGCTTTCTCGAACTGATTTTTGACAAAATTCGGATGGTTTTTCCCTACATTTATGGGTGAGGCAAGGAGCATGTTTTTAAACGCAAGGGTGGCAACAACACAATTATGGGTTTTCATACGGGCTAATGATATGATAAAATTGTCGGGATTCAGGAATGTATCGATGATTTCGATATCGAGAGGGTGCCTTTGTTCACTCAGAATCCACTGAGTTGAGGAGTTGTCTTTGTTGAGGTCGACAAGTTTTGCATTGTATTCCTTTTCGAGAGGAGTGTAACCGTATTCCTCGAACGTATATTCCGTGCCCTCGGGCGAAGCGGTTGATTCGGCTATGAATATCGTGTTTTTGCAGAGCGGTTTGAGAAAGTCAAGAGCCCCGCGTATGGCATCGGGATGAGTCGCGCATAGGGGATTGCCATGCCATACGTTATTTGGTTTGATGATTACCTGTTTACCACGAATTTGTTCCGCTATCTCCTTTTTGAATGGCTCCATGGTTTTGTAAATCATCTCTCGGCGATCGTTACCGGTGACAAATGACACTCTGCTTTTCCCTGATGATTTATTCTCCGCAAATGCTCGTTCTTGTTTCAATATGGTTGAGCCTGCAAAAAGACCGGCGGCTCCAAGGGATAGATCTCTGAAAAATGAACGGCGGTTCAGGTGAAACTCAGTTTTTTCAATATGGTATGTATTTTTTTTCATAACTGTCTCCGAAGATTATTTAATTCAAACCGTTAAGTTCATTATCTGGAATATAATACTGCAATCGTATAAGGTAAACCGCGTAAAGCATATTGTATTACACGCAGGAATCCGTAAAATGATAATAGTAATTTTTATTAAAAATTTCCAGAACAATTTCATGAATTGATTCTGAAATGAGTGTATTGTAATGGTGAAAAGGAGTTACGGTAATTAGAGGAATATGTATACATTACTTTTTGATGAATTTAAACTGTTTATGACAGGATAGATTTGAACGGGGAAAAAATAGTCGGATGAAAACCTGTCATATAGTATATTGGGTAATTCAGCATCATGGAAATAATTATCAAATAAAGCAATAAATTAAAGAGATTTATCCCAATCGGTTCCAATAAAAAAAATTAAAATTGTGCTATATATTGAAATGATGTCAAATTTACACTTACATGATCTCTTGTACCAATCAAAAGCAATTGCTCTTAAAGCCGGGAAAGCGATTCTCCGGATTTCAGAAAAAGATGCCGGAATGGAAGTGAAAGAAGATGGCTCTCCTGTAACTCGTGCCGATATTGCATCACACAATGTTATAGTATCCGGATTGAAGAATATTAAACCGGAATTTCCAGTTATTTCGGAAGAGGACAGTCAGGAAAGGACACAGCGTACTTCTTCACAACGCGTCAACATACCGTTAATCTACTGGTTGATAGACCCGCTTGACGGCACAAAGGAGTTTCTTAAGGAAAACGGCGAATATACCGTCAATATAGCGCTTATAGAAAAGGGTGTCCCCGTGATCGGAGTTATTTACGCTCCCGAAATCGATATATTGTATTATGCCGCTATGGATTTAGGATCCTGGAAAATTGCGGAAAACTCTTCCCCTGTTCGCCTTAAGGGACAGGGAAGTACAAATCCCGTCACTACAGTTGTGAGCCGCTCCCATCCCTCTCCTGAGACTGATTCATACCTCAGCCGTTTTACAGTAAACAGACGAATCGAGCGTGGGAGTTCCCTCAAACTCTGCGCTGTGGCAGAGGGTGAGGCCGATATTTACCCGCGGCTCAATCCGACATCATTATGGGATACGGCCGCCGGAGCAGTAATCGCCCGTGAGGCCGGGTGTAAGGTAAAAGATATCGAAGGTAACGAGCTTATGTACGATATCGGCAATGGTATTTTGCAGAAGGGGTTTGTAGTTTATTCCCCAAAGACATGCGAAATTATGCCGCTGAATAAATAAAGCAATTTTTTTATTGACAATATACTACACAAATGATACTATTATAACCATGGAAAAAAAAGCGGCCATAGTCCAGTCGAATTATATTCCCTGGAAAGGATATTTTGATTTAATCAATCTCGTCGATGAATTTATCCTGTATGATGATATGCAGTATACCAAAAGGGATTGGAGAAACAGAAACAGGATAAAGACGCCGAACGGACTTTTATGGCTAACCGTTCCTGTAATTGTAAAAGACAGATTTTTTCAGAAAATCAAGGATACCATTGTAAGCGATCGGAACTGGAACATAAAACATTGGAAAACAATTACAGCAAATTATAGCAAAACTCAGCATTTTTTTGAATATCGCGGACTGTTTGAAAATCTGTATCTGGGAATGGATGAGATTAATTTAAGCAGCATCAACTTCAAATTTATTAATGCTATTTGTGAAATTCTCGGGATACGAACAAGTTTATCACAATCTATGGATTATAACCTCTGTGAGGGGAAAACAGAACGTTTGGTCGATTTATGCCGTCAGGTCGGTGCTACAGAATATATATCGGGACCTTCCGCAAAAAACTATATCGATGAAGAGTTATTCCGAAAAAAAGGAATTACACTCCGGTATATGGACTATTCCGGTTATCCCGAATATACACAACTTTTCGGGCCATTCGAACACAATGTGAGTATTATCGATCTGATATTTAATGAAGGAGCGTATGCTCCAAACTATTTAAAGAGTTTTTGATATGGATTTATCTATTGTAACGACCATGTACCGTTCGGAACAGTATGTGGAAGAATTTTATCAGCGTATTTGCACCGTCGCGGAATCCATAACCGACAGCTTTGAAATCATCTTTGTGAATGACGGTTCCCCTGATGGTTCGCTGGACATTGCTCTATCGCTGTTTGAACGTTATAGCAGAATCCGTATTATCGACCTGTCACGGAATTTCGGGCACCATAAAGCCATTATGACCGGCCTTTCACATGCCCGCGGCGACCTCGTCTTTCTCATCGATATCGACCTTGAAGAGAAACCGGAACTTCTGAAAGAATTCTATAGTGAATACAAAAACTCACCGGGTGTCGATGTCGTTTACGGTGTTCAGGAAAATCGAAAAGGCGGTTATTTTGAGAAAATTTCGGGTGCGATATTCTACAGAATATTTAATTTTCTATCTTATTGGGAGGTCCCTGCAAATACCACAACCGCTCGCCTTATGTCGAAAAATTATGTTTCAAATCTGGTCAAACACAGAGACCGGGAAGTATATATCGACGGCTTGTGGACAATAACCGGTTTTAATCAGAAACCCCTGTCCGTAACAAAGCTAAGCAATAGCGAAACGACATATACACTTTTCAGAAAACTGGCGCTCACGGTAAACGCTATAACATCATTTTCCAATAAACCGCTCGTTTACATTTTTTATATGGGAGTAATAATATTAGTATTATCAATGATGTATATCATTCAGATAGTCGTTAAGAAGCTGTTGCTCCATGTATCTGTTCCCGGATATACATCAATTGTCGTATCGATCTGGTTTCTTGGAGGACTTACGATCTTATCTCTTGGGGTTGTGGGGATATATCTGTCGAAAATGTTTATGGAAGTAAAAAACAGGCCGTATACGGTCATTCGTGCGATATACGAAAAAAAAGAATAACAACATTAAAAAATGAATAATTTAAGTATGAGTAATCAATCCTCATTTAAGTTGGAGTATACTTTTTGCCGTCTCGCAATAATATTAAAAGACAATCGCTTCGGAATTTCAAAAACAATCTGACTGAAAAAATTTTGAAACACCCGTTATTATTTTCTTTTATTGTGGTTTTTGTGCTTTTTATTGTGGTGTTGTCCGTTTTTGTTCAGACTTACAGAACAAATGATGATCCGGGAATGGCTTCAATCGTTGCCGGAACAGGGAAAACCGCCCAGCCTGACGAACATGTACGATACTCGAATGTATTGGTAGGGTTCTTTTTAAAAGGTTTATATACGATTTCACCCTACTTCCCCTGGTATGCTTCATTTCACCTGTTGATTCAGTTCATTGCAATGGTGTTTTTTTTGTATGCTGTAATAAGCCACAGATTTTCATTTTCCCGGTTAATATTTTTCCTGTTGTTTTTTTTCGGAGTCGAGTTGTGTTTTATCTCGAGCCTTCAATTCACCATTACATCCATAATGGCAGGTCAATGCGGGATAATACTGTTCCTGAGCGCTCTTGGAAACGGGACGCAGCGGCGGTCATGGATTTTGATATGTTCCGGTATTTTTATGCTTGTACTGTCATGTTTGATCAGAAGAAAAGGATTTTATCTTGTGGGATTACTGTCAATCCCAGTATTGCTGATCACATTCATAGAAAAAATCGGGAAAATTTCAGACAAAAAATCGTTGATAATGAAATATTCTGTTTTTATCCTTTGCACCATACTGTTAACTTTTTCGGCCATTCAATTTAACAGGTGGTACTATGATAAAGATCCTGAATGGAATGATTTCTATAGAATTAATACATTGAAGGGCCAGTTTATCGATTATAGCCGTGTTTCTTACAATGCCGATACAAAACCTATATTCGATGAGGTCGGCTGGAGTTACAACGATTTTATCATGCTGATGGCCTGGTTTTATGCTGATCTCGATGTTTTCAGCCCGAAAAAGATGGAAAAAGTATTATCCGCTTTCCCTCCATATATAACCAAAAGAAATCTCAAACTTGTCTTTCGGAATTTTCTGACAATCCTTGGAGATTCCTACATATATCTTTTGTTATTCCTGTTCTTTACCATTAACATCAATTTTAAAAATTGGCATGATCTTATAAAAGCAGGCAGCACTTTTCTTATGGTCATATTTGTTGCATTTTATATGATATTATACCTTAAACTCCCCGACAGGGTATATTTCCCGATGTTCTCATTATTCGTTACGGTGAGCCTGTTTTTGTCAGACCGGGATATGTCTTTCAAACCAAGGTTTGTGAATGCATTGAGAATAGTATTATTTGTCATTATTGTTATGACTTTTCCCGGCAGCCTGTCGGAACAATATAAAAACGGTAAATTTATTGCCCTGAAAAATAAATATTTAAAACAGGAATTAGCTGCAATTAATCCCAATAAGAATCAGTTATTTTATACATGGGGTGCAATATTCCCGCATCAGTATGTTTTACCGTTTGACAATATCGAATATCTTTCCAACTTCAAATTAATCGGTTTAAGCAGTATTCTTCATACGCCGTTTACCAAAAGGAGAATGGAGGAATTCGGAATTACCGATTTATATACCGGTCTTTATGAGAAAGACAATGTATTTTTAATCGCAAATTCTGAGTTGCTTCCCCATTATATCGAATATATCAGGGAACATTATGGTGTGTATGTCCAACATACAATACTATATACCAGTCATACATTCGGATTTTCAGTTTATAAAATCGAAAGAGTATCATGAAGAAAAAAATAATTATCATCGGCGGAATGCCGCGTTCGGGAACAACATTTCTCTACCATAATATTCAGAAACATCCGGCAATTTATGTACCCTACCGCAAAGAACTGGAGTTTTTTAATTATTATTATGACAAAGGGTATGACTGGTACCTCGAACATTTCAAAGATATGGCACCGGATCAGGTAGGATTCGATATCGGACCTAAATACTTTTTGGATGCCACCGTGGTCAATCGTATCAAAACTTTCAATCCTGATATTAAAGTAATTTTGGGTATACGGGACCCGGTTGAATTTGCCCTGTCCTGGTACGCTCAATACAGCACATTTAATTTGCGGATGCCACCTTTTGAGGAGTTTGTCAAATCATATTCACTCAAAAGGCTCGATAAAGTTCTTCAGGTACATCTGCAAGATAATCTGATACCCCGTATGATTGAAGAATACCGCAGTGCATTTGGTGAAAACCTCCTTATGTTCAACTATAGCTTTTTTAAGAAAAATCCTCTTGGCATATTACAGACAATCGAGGAATTTGCCGGAGTTTATCCATATTTTAATGAAGATAACTTTGATAATGTCGTAATTAACGCCGCCAACCGTAAAAATATTAAGCTTGTTTCATATCTGTTAAGCAGGGAACGGGTGATAACGGCGCTCCGTATTTTATTTCCCCCGGGACTGATACGGTTAGTTAGAGGAAAATTTGACAGAGCCGGTAAACGAACAAGAGGGACGAGTATATCAAGTTATCCTGAAGAACGTATCCAATTGGCAAATAGGGTATTTGCCGACCAGCGTGACTATGTGTATAATTTATTTATTGACTCTGACATTATACTCGGGTCCGGCAAACCGTATTCAGTTAAAAAGGACTATGATTGAAACACGATTCACGACAGGAAATGAAAGGGGGAAAGATCAATTATTCCGAAAGTGCTGATTCCTTTTCTCAAAAAACGGTCGGTAGGATAAAGGCTTTTCTTTTCCATAAATACACTCGTACTATTGTAAAAATAGTAATTCCGTTCATTATACTCTTCTATCTGTTTTCCTCGTTGAATCTTTCGCTTATCAAACACAACATGTTAAGTACCAACATACCCATATTCGCCATATCTTTTATTTTTCTCTGTGCACGGAATGTGGTCGGTGCATACAGAAGCAAAGCCTTATTGATGTATAAGGGTTTTCCATACAGTTTGGCCATTCTGACAAAATATTATTTCATCGGTAACTTTTTCAATTTGTTTCTGCCGGCAGTTGTGGGAAGAGATATTGCACGGGGATACTATCTTTACACCTCCAGTTCAGGTAAGAAGGAAACCATCAGCTCGATTGTAGTGGAACGATTTATCGGAACCTCAGCACTTGTAATTCTCTCTCTTTTTTCGGTTTTTCTGGCATTTATACTCGGTCTTGAAATTTTCGATAATACTGTCATCAAAAGCATTACCATCATTTTCGGAGTATCGGTTGTGTTTTTTAGTCTTTTTTTTAATAGAAAAACTCATGATATTGTTGAAACGATCATTCCCTCATTTGCAAGAAAAAAACTTGACCCTGCCGTTAAATTCATACAGGACATTTTCAGCTATAACAGGGCACCCGGGATCTTGTTCAGCACTTTGATAAGTTCGATCTTATTCCAGATTATCGGCGTGTTGTCGACATATCTTATCGCAGTATCATTGGGAAGCGTACAACCGTGTTTGTATTTTTTTATCCTTCTGCCTGTTATCTGGCTTGCAGGGCTGTTGCCTGTATCGATTAACGGACTGGGAATAAGAGAAGGTTCATTTGTTTTTCTTTTCAGATCAACCGGAATGTCCGAGGAAATGGCGATGACAATAGGACTTCTCTGGTCGATTCAGACAATCGGTCTGGGTTTGATCGGAGGCCTGTTATTTACGCTGGGGAAAAAGAACAATCTAAAAGTAATACAATCGAATTAATAATCGAATATTCGTTGTATTGATTATGTGTTACGAAGTTTCATTATTTTGCTTCTGTCCTCATCAGAGATTTTTATAAATTCAATACCAATCAGCGGGGATTGACCGTGAATAATCCGTACAATCCTCGATATCGCTTCAACACGGCCGAGGGAACTGTTGCTTTTTCTCACCTGAAGTTTGAATTCGCCAAAAGGATCGATCAAACGTTCAAATTTTAATGGTGAAAGTAATGCACCTCCATAACTAATATCTTTCAATACCATGGCCGCTTTTTTCGCCGTATCTTTCGGATGTATCGATGTGCTTAATATATGGGCTGGTATATTGATTTCAACTCGGGGCCATTTTCTTTCATGACCGTATGTCGCATCGATTTTGTGTTTATCACTGCCGAAGTCGAAAAGGCTGAATATTTTCTCTTTGATTATATTGTTCTCAAGACGGTCTTTTGGAATATAACTGTCTATTATTTCCTTATTTTGCTCTTCACTCACAAGATCAGAGTCCGCGCATAAAAGTATTTTCATATTCTCATTTACATTCATCCTCCGGAGTGATCTGACAACCTCGACACTGTTTACATCAGGAAGATGGGAATCGATAATAAGAATATCGGCGGATTCTCTTGTGCTTCTGATAAGTGTATCGCTGCCGTGAGACAGAATTTCGATGTTGAATCGTCCGTCATCTCCAATTGCATCCGTTATGGAAGAAATAACTTTTTTATCTGTAGTTGCAATAAAAACTTTTTTCGATTCGTGCGGCTCGTCTAATTCGGATACATTATATTTTTTCATGAAATCGGCAATACTGATAAAAGATACCATACGTTCGCCGGTAATGGGATTTCTTTTTCCGGACAGGAGTCCCCTGTCATACTTACGTGCAACAGTAGCTCGTGAAATTCCAAGTAAATCAGCAGTTTCGCCGGTGGAAAAAAACTTTTTAACATCCATTTATTCTCTCCAAATAATATTCATGAAAGACAGCAATATGAATTTTCATTAAAACCATTATCATCATACAACTAAATATACAAGTCTTCAATAAATTGTCAAACAATTTTTTTACCTTTTCCGGAATTA
>JAFGMP010000164.1 GCA_016927495.1 Candidatus Latescibacterota bacterium
GTTTTGCAGCCCGTATCGCCATTGCCATGGCCGGAATCTGGTGGGCAGGATTTTCCGTGGTCACATTTGTAATGCTGAAGGAAGATAAGTCTAATGAACCGATACCCGAAAAATACCGCTCTTTACCTCTGGTTGTTGCTTATACGAAAATAGGAATATCACGGACTCTGATTACGGCAAAAAAAGTCGGCAAATTCAAACATCTTCTGATTTTCCTTATTGCTTTCATGATCTATAATGACGGCATCCAGACAGTGATCTTCATGGCGACAATCTATGGGAAAGAGGAACTGCACCTTTCGTCGTCGGTACTGATGGTTACGCTGCTGGTGATTCAGTTCATCGCATTTTTCGGAGCGTTAATATTTGGCAGGCTGGCTGAGAAAATCTCCTCAAAAAAAGCATTGATGCTTTCTCTTGTGATGTGGTCGTTAGTTGTGATATATGCGTATTTTATTTCCGGCCCCAAAGCCTATTTTATACTCGGCATCATAGTAGGTCTTTCGATGGGTGGGTCACAGGCATTGAGCCGTTCATTGTACGGTTCCATGATTCCTGCAGGGGCATCGGCTGAGTTTTACGGCTTTTATTCGGTGTTCAGCAAGTTTTCTGCGATTTGGGGCCCGGCCGTTTTCGGGATAATAAATCAATTAAGCGGCTCATCGCGAAATGCGATTCTTTCGTTGGTTTGTTTTTTTGTCGTTGGACTGATTATGCTTGCGTTTGTGGATGTGGAAAAAGCGCGGGATGCAAAGAGTTCGGCACTGTTTGCACTTAAAGTCTGATTAATAAATTAGAACTTTTCACATATACTTGTAAAACAGAGATTTCGAAATGAATTTTCAGAAAAGAGTATGGGAGATAGTTGAGTTTGCCAGCGATGGAGATTCTGTCAGCCGGATTTTCGATATCTCTATCCTTGGGCTAATATTTCTGAACGTGATTGCTGTGATTCTTGGTTCTGTAAAAGGGACATATAATCGTTTTGGGAGTTATTTTGATTGGTTTGAGATATTTTCAGTTGTAGTATTCACTATCGAGTACACAGCACGAATCTGGTCATGTATTAGCGCTTCCAAATTTCAGCGACCTATAATCGGGCGCATTCATTTTGCCCTGCAACCGATGTTGCTTATTGATCTTATTGCTATTCTTCCCTTTTATTTGCCTTTTCTTGGTATTGATCTTCGCTCAATAAGAGTCCTTCGTCTTCTACGCATTTTTCGTGTTGCGAAGATAGGCCGTTACTATTCATCGTTTGAACTGATAAAAAATGTCTTGAAATCAAAAAAAGAAGAATTGATTCTTACTTCTGCAATTATGGCTTTTATGTTGATAATTTCTTCAAGTGTATTATTCTATTGTGAAAATTCAGTGCAACCGGAGGCATTTTCAAGTGTTCCAGCCACAATGTGGTGGTCTGTAGCTACACTTACAACCGTAGGGTATGGCGATATGCTGCCGGTTACACCTATAGGCAAGTTACTCGCTTCAATCATCGCAATACTCGGAATAGGTATGTTTGCTCTGCCGACCGGTATTCTCGGCGCCGGATTTATTGAGGAAATTCAGAAAAAGAAAAAGGAACCAAAGAAATGTCCTCACTGCGGGAAGGAGTTATAATGAATGATAATATTGATGATGACAGAAAACTTTCTGAGCTTTATGAAGAATTCAGTGATGAAGACAGAGAATTAGCTGAACAAGGTATTGATGAGTACGTAAAGTATTTGCTGGCTGAGGATAAGAAATGATCAAAAATCAAGATTTTATTTTAACTCACAAATCTAAAATTCTTCTTGATGTTCATAATAGATGAAAATACCTTTTTTATTGATTTTTGGACAGGATATATCCTGTCCCTACAACCGACCATTTTAGAACAAATAGAAAACACTATTTCTCTCTCACTTTCCCTTGCTTTTTTCTCGCATCTTTCTCAACTTAACTATTCGGCATACACACCCGGGAACTATGAACTTTAAATTTGTTAACTTTATATCCACACAACGGAGGAGCCTCATGGAGGGAAAAACCGTTATCGAGCTTTTGTTGTATTATATTCCGCTGATATTTTTTCTTTTCGCGTTTTCGCAGTGTTCGCTGGCGCAAACGATTACATCGCCGGAAGAGTTTATCGGCCACCCTGTTGGCGCCGACTATAAGCTGGCTTCATGGGATACCATTGTGCGGTATTTCTCCCATGTAGCAGAAAACTCCGACAGGGTACAGGTCCGTCAAATCGCAACGACCACCGAAGGGCGGCCTTACATTGTGGCGGAGATTTCATCTGCCGAAACCATAAGGAACATCGGTTCTCATATGCAGAACCGGAGAAAAATTGCCGATCCGCGTCTGATCGAAAACGAGGAAGAGGAATGCCGTCTCATCGGGGATAGCAAAGTGGTTGTTTATTTCGGATGCGGTATTCACGGCAACGAGGTTGGTGCCTCTCAGATGTCGCTGGAACTGCTGTATGAACTTGCAGCAGGTGACTCACCTGAAATCGATGAAATACTTGACCGGATAATCCTTGTGATGATACCGAGTTGTAATCCTGATGGCTTCGAGAATGTCAGGGAGTGGTATGCAAAGACCATCGGGAAACCGTGGGAAGGCGATGGTATGCCCTGGCTCTACAGCAAATATGCCGGTAACCAGAATGTATGGGATACGGTTCATCTGAATCTCCCTGAGTCGCGGGCTGATGCGCAGGTACTCTATCAGGAGTGGTTCCCAAATATATTGTGCGATATACATCAGTGGGGCAGCACCAGTGCACGGCTTCTGGTGCCGCCGCACGGCGATCCGACAAATCCCAATGTTCATCCCATGCATAACCAGATGCTGTTGTTAATTGGCGGGTTTATGCAGACCGAACTTCTTAAGGCGAACAAAAAGGGAGTTATCGCCAGGGATGTATACAGCACCTATGAAAGCGGTATTCCACGGTATACTGCGGCACGGCACAATATTGTCGGATTACTTACCGAAGCGGCAAGTGTCCGGGTTGCGACTCCGGTGTTTTTGAACAAGGATCAGTTGAACCCCCGTCACACGGAGGTAACTACCGATATGCCCGATCCCTGGCCTGGAGGATGGTGGCGTCTGCGTGACATCATCGATTACGAAAAGATTGCATACATGGGTGTTCTCAAAGGAGCGGCGCGAAACCATGAACTGTTCCAGCAGTTTTGTATAAAAGCAGGCCGTGACGCCATCGAAAAAGGCAAAACCGAACCGCCTTTTGCGTTTCTTGTTCCACTCGAACAGCATGATCCGGGAACAGCAGCCCACATGATGGAACTGCTCCATTTCTCCGGAGTCGAGATATATCAGGCAGAAGAACCGTTTATCGCTGATGATGTCAAGTATTCACCCGGAACCTATATCCTCTATTGTGCCCAGCCGTACCGTCCATATGTGAAGGATTTAATGGAACGTCAGGATCCTCCCACAGGGCCACAGCCTAACAGGTTCGAGGGGTGGACTCTGCCTCTCCAGATGGGAGTGAAACGTGTGGCGGTCAACAAACCGTTTACCTGTGCCGTAAAAAAACTGGATTCGATTCCCATGCCGGAAGGCGGTATTGTCGGGGATAAAAATGCCGTTTCGTATCTCGTCAACATCCGTTCAAACGATGATTACCGTCTTATAAACCGGCTGCATGGAAACAACATCAGATTCGGTATTATCACATCGGGGAAAAACTGGAAACAAAAAACCGGAGTCGATGTTCAAAACGGTTCGTTGTATATTCGTGACGGAAAAAAACTTCAGGGGAAAATTCCGGAAATACTCGATGGAGTTTCATCCGTACTTGCCGGTACAGGTGAAACATATTCAGAGATAAAATCTTTACTTTGCGATGTTACAGCGCCCCGAACCGGTGTGTATGCGCCGTGGACAGAAAATCTTAACGAGGGATGGACACGGTTTGTGCTCGATACCTTTGAATTTGCTTACACAACGGTCAGGAATGCCGAAATCATTGCCGGAAACCTTCGCGAACGTTTTGACTGTATCATTTTGCCATCAGAATCGTCGGGATTCTTCCTTAACGGCAATTCTCCTGATTCGACCGACACAAGTTACACCGGCGGTATCGGCCCCGACGGTGTGGTGAGTCTCCAGAAATTTGTCCGTGAGGGCGGAACGCTGGTATGTATCGATGAGGCGTGTAATTTTCCCATCGACCATTTTAACATTCCGGTGCAGAATATTCTCAGGGGTAAAAAACAGGATGAGTTTTTCTGCCGTGGGTCGAGTCTTCGAATTTCGGTAGATACCAATCATCCTGTTGGGTACGGTATGCCTGAGTGGGCATCGGCGTATTTTTATGAGGCACAGGCGTTTGACATCATCAAACCGGAGGGTAAAAACAGGGAAAAACCGGAAGAGAACAAGGTTTTGTTTCCCTGTTCGGTGGTTGCACGGTATGCGGAAACAGCGCTGGTGGAGACCGGCACCATACGGGCCGGTGATGATCTCATCAAGGGCAAACCGGCGATTGTGGAGGTTGAGTACGGAGATGGTCATATTGTGCTGCTTGGTTTTCGGGTAAACCGTAACGCTCAAACATGGGGATCGTTCAGGTTTCTGTTCAATGCGATTCAGAGAAGTACTTTGAAAGAATAGTAATAGATGTAAGTGAGTCGATAATAGGATATATTTTGCGTGTCAATTTTTTGTTCTTATGTTATAAAGTTAACGTAGGAATTGGATGCATATTATGGATAAGAAATGAATATGAAAAACGATAAAATTCCGCCTGTACATCCCTGTGAGATACTTTTTGAGGAATTCCTTAAGCCGATGGGTATTAGTCAAAGCAGGCTGGCACTCGATATAAGAGTTCCTCCACGAAGAATTAATGAAATTGTTCATGGAAAAAGACGAATTACGGCTGATACTGCGCTGCGTCTTGGTAAATATTTCGGTATGTCGTCTCAGTTCTGGATGGGATTGCAGATGGATTATGATCTCGACAGGGAAATAGACAGGTTGGGTGAGCGTTTGGAGGATGAAGTTCACGAATATACTGCCTCAATTTGATGAAGATATTTCCATCGATGGCTTACATGGGATTAAAAATAATCACCCGTGGATAAAAAAGGATTGTATGAAAAAGGATTGAAACAAACTAAGCAATACAAAGGTGATCAAATAAAATAAACAGGTTTTAAACAGATACTACCAAACCCATTATTTTGGAGTTGAAATAGCCGAGAAATCTCCCGATATCGTACAATGGAAAAAACTGTTTGAAGCAATGTCAAAAATA
>JAFGMP010000017.1 GCA_016927495.1 Candidatus Latescibacterota bacterium
GTATGAAGTTGCCAGAGAGGGATGATCCGGCTGGAGCGTCCTTTCACTGATTTCCAAATCTTTTTTCGCGAAAGTGAGGGCGTTTTTAACATCCCCCATTTCAAGGTATATCAATACCAGATTGTTAGCTAGCTTTCCCACTTCTTCATTTTCTTCTTCGACATTTTCCAATAACCTTTCTGCAAGTGGTGTCCAGCGGGCTTTATCAATTCGGCTTTCTCCAGCTTTAACAGACAACTGATTAGCCACAAACCTTATTTCTTCTTCAAGATTCATATCGTTCGGCAGATCACCGGGATTTGTTTCACTATCGATAACTTTGTTTAATATTTCATTAATCGATTCTTGCATGGTTTGTAACTGTGAGTCGAGAAACCCATAGTTTTTTTCGAAAACAGCAATATTCTTTCGATACCCGATAAGCTCATTAAGAAGCCCTTTTTCGGCATCTTTCAAAGAACCCAAATCTTTCGGTTTCAGAAAATCGATGAGCGACTGAATACGGTGTCGCGTTTCCGGCATATTCAATTCGGCGATGGCATGGTCTTCGGGAATCGGTTCGAGCCCTTCGGATATTTTTTCGCTGTGAAACCGGATCGCTGCGGAATTCCATGACCAGAAATCCGGGGCTTGGGTAATAAATTGTTTTATTTGATATTCGAGCACCCAGAAAATGATATTTGCGGGGGTGGAATTTGCTATGCGCTCACGGTGAAAATTGATCTCATGCAGAAACAACAGAAAATCGTCTTCATCCGTATGACTCTCCAGATTATACACATGAATTATGGAGTAATCCTCAGCGAGGTGACGGAGATTTTCTTCGAACAAAGCAACATTGGGAAGGCTCTCAGGCGACAGGTCGAGAGTGGCCGAAGTCTGATATTTGAGTTTCTCCGTTTCTTGTATGATATACCTTCGCAGCGCCTGATCATTGTACTCTACAAATATAAGGTTGAACTTCTTCGGTCGCTTGATCATTTTGACAAGACGCCGCAGTTCATTTTCCTGTTGTTCGTTGAGAACATATGAAGCGGAAGCATTCACGGCCACTATTCTCCGGAATTCTCATAGCATTTTTTGTAAGCCGTAAGCTTCTGCACTGCAGGATGTGATTTCCACCAGTAGGCATTATATTCCAGGAGAGCAAGATGATATAAAAGATTACGGGCGCGTTCGGATGGAGTATCGTCTCCTGTTTTATCGATATGACAGAGCAAATCATAATCTTCTTTTGTAAGAAATCGTTGGAAGAGCACTGCAAGTTCGTCTATTGCGCTGTCCACAGCCTCTTTATCGAAAATATCATTTTCTGCATGGCTGTAAGCGTAGGCAAGTAAATGGATTACATGACGGGGATTACCACCTGAATATTCTATGATCTTATCCACCAAGCTCTCTGATTCGAATAGTGACCGATCTGCCCGTTTGAAAATCATATCTCGTAAAACTTTATATCCATCCGGATTATTGCTTCCATCCTTATTTACAATTTTTATCATCGGTAATGTAAACGGTTGGAAAAATTGTTGTAGTTGTATGCCTTCGCTAAGCATACCAATTGGTGTTGAGTATATAAAATTGGAATTGATCTGCTGAAGTTGGTTAATATTGTTAATGAAAATATCTTTGGCTTTTTCCATCGGTAATTTTTCAAGGTCATCAACAATAAACAGAATATCTTGTCTGTTCTGCTGTACCGGTAAGATATCCCTTATAGCTGTAATTAATTCATTAAATCCCTCTGCAAACAAACTGAATGCATTTGTCACAACTTCTCTGAGTTCTTCTTTGTAGGTGGCATTATTTTTAATTTTTGATGTGATATTGGCAAAAATATTTCCGAGGAAAGGAATTCCACTCTTAGCTGAAACTCCGGCTTGAATTTCCATCGCATAGTCTTTGATTTTTGCATTGACAATAATCGATTGTTTGAACCATGATTCAAGTTTTTTAATATAGATCGGATTAACAGATAGTGATAATTCCTCAAGTTTTTCGATTAATTTCTTGGCCAATGCCATAAAAACATCAGCGTATTCCAGATTGTTCGTATCCAGTTCTTCCGATGCGTTGAGGAACACGACAAGAAATAAACCTTCCCTGTCCAAAATACTTGCAAGTCTTTTTAACTCCGTTGATTTTCCACAACCCCGATGACCGCAAAAAGCAATATATATTTTTTTCGGAGGTTTATTCCCCTGGAATTGATATGTTTTGGTATCGACAGACAGATACCGATACAGTTTGGTGAAATTGAATTTTCCTCTTCCCGATTCGGTATCGACTCGCATCGGATCGTTACTTTCAAGAGGTTCATTAAACTTCAGCAAGTCATAAACATCCCACAGGTTATCCGGTGGTTTATATCCCTGATGTGATGAGTCCATATGATTTTCTCCGGTGAATTGTGATCGGAAAACAGGCACAAAACAATATTGCCTGATTAATCCGGACAATTCGGTAATTTTATTACTTTATCTGTGTAAATCTGCGAAATCTGCGGATTATCCTTTTTTTGAATATTCCGGGTGTAATTCCTCTCACAAGTATATAATCAAAATTCAGTAATTGAGGAATAAATATCCCATGCTATTAATGTAATGATATTTGGGAAAAAATCAATTCTTTTGATCAATGTGTAAGAATATGCTGGACTTTTCTGACCATAACAGAGGGTGAGAAAGGTTTTTGCAGAAACGCCAGCCCGGATTCGAGAACTCCATGATGCACTATGGAATCATCGGTATAACCGGACATATAGAGAACCTTAATATCGGGGAAATTGACGGATAGTTTGGTGAAAAGTTCTTTGCCTCCCATTATGGGCATGATGACATCGGTGATAAGCAGATCGATTTTAGAGATTTTTTCGTTTTTAATAATTCGCAGCGCCTCTTCGCCGTTCGATGCTCTAAAAACTGTGTATCCCTTTCCTTCCAGTGTACGGACAACCATATGCCGTACCATCGATTCATCCTCTACTACAAGAATATTTCCGGCGCCAACAGGTAATTCGTTCAATTTTTCGGCGTTTATTGAAGTTGCTTCTTTTTCATGTACTTTGGGCAGATAGACCTTTATTGTGGTGCCATGGCCCGGTTCGCTGTAAACCCAGATGTTGCCTTTGTTTTGTTTAACTATACCATAACATGTGGAAAGCCCCAGTCCTGTTCCTTTACCAACCTCTTTCGTGGTATAGAACGGTTCGAAAATATGTGTTTTGATCTCTTCATCCATACCCTCGCCGTTATCGCTGACCGCGAGCATTACATATTCTCCGGGTTCGACATACCGGTGTAGTTCGATATATTTTTTGTCCAGTGTTACGTTTGCCGTTTCAATGGTAAGCTTTCCGCCCATCGGCATGGCATCCCGGGCGTTGACGATTAGATTTGTCAGCACCTGTTCAATCTGTCCCGGATCGATATTGACATTCCAGAGATTATCCGCAGGCAGTGTCACATACTCGATATCCTCGCCAATGAGGCGGCGAAGCATTTTGTCCATATCCAGAAGTGTTGTGTTGAGATTTAAAATTACAGGTTTGATTATCTGGCGTCGTGAAAAAGCCAAAAGCTGTCGTATGAGATTGGCAGCCCGGTGAGCGCTGCTTCTGATAACGCTTATGTCAGAATACAACTGGTTATCGGGAGAAAGGGACATCAAAGCGATTTCCGCATTACCCGTAATCACTGTAAGTATGTTGTTGAAATCGTGGGCAACACCTCCAGCCAACCTACCCACAGTTTCCATTTTCTGGGCTTGAAGGAACTGAATCTCCAGCCTTTTTTTGTCGGTAATATCGACCGAAACCGATATAGCGCCTGTGATTTCCCCTTTACTGTCTTTCAACGGTTCGTACCATGTTTCAAAAACCAGATGCCTCAGTTCGATCGTGTATTGAAATGAATTTCCTTCAAGTACTTTACGAATATTGTCAAGAATTATCGAATGTTCTTTAAAGACTTCAAAAGCTGATTGTCCCACAATCTGATTTGGTTTCACTCCCATTTTTTCCAATCCTTTCCCCTCAGAATATGTGAATATGCCGTTTTTGTCAACTGCAGTGATCACTAACGGAGTATTGGAAATAATTGTATGGACAAGTTCATAACTTTTTTGCGCTTCTTCTTCGGCTTTTTTCCTCTCTTCAAACTCCGAAATCAGAAGTTTCGTTCGTTCCCTTACGCGATTTTCAAGATTTTTATTAAAATTTTCCAATTGTTGATACGATGCTTCCAGAGTATCGACCATGCAATTGAAAGCTTTGGCAAAGTCACCAATCTCGTCGTTTGACTTTATTGACGCTCTCTGTTTCAAATCTCCTTTCGCAATTTGCTGTACGGTTCTTGCCATGCTTTCCAGAGGAGAGGTGATGATCAAGCTTATTATAAATACGGCGAGCACACCAAATGAAAAGATAAAAATACTGGCCATTTTAATTGTGTTTTTACTTTCTTTTACCAGATATAAGAGTTTATGAGTGGAAAATCCGACATGAAATGTACCGATAATTAAATTGTTATTTTTAACCGGATAAGAAATCTTATAGACTTCATTGAATTGAGTAAATTCATTTTTATTACGAAAATTATATTTTTCTGCTTCGGATAGATTAAACGCGTAAAATATTTCACCATTTTGATTCACTATAACTATATACAAAATATCATTATTATTTTTCACTCCGGCCAGCATTTCTTCCGCAGTATCATTATCTTCAAACAAAAGCGCCGGACTGATACTGAAAGCTGCTATTTCAGTAATGCTGTGCGCTTCATCGATAATTAACTCGTAGGCCTGTTCTTTCATTTTTCCGGGAAAATAGAAGTAGATAAAAAGAGAAATGCCCGCCACCAAAAGAGTAAAAACCAACATTAATTTTGTTCTTATTGATAATAATCGCATCTATTATATACCTGTATGATTATTGTATAAGTCTTGCTAATCTTAATAACTGTGAGCTAAAATCGATTCCTGAGTTTTTGGCTGCAGTATGGTTTATGACGATTTGAGGTTTGTCGCCAACTTGTTCAACACTCACTGCAAATCCCATTTCACAGTACTTGGGAACTGAGGAAAACGATAAAATTTTATGTTTTTGGCACAATTCACTTATTTCCTCAATATTAACAGCACGTATGGGCGCAAAATATAGTATATTGATATTATTTTGGACAATTGCTGTTTCCAAATTTTCCCCGGTAATGTCAATAAAGAGATACGTAATCGGTTTTTGATTTAATTCTTTAATTTGAGATGTCTCAATTTCTTCTGCGAGTTGATTTTTTACATTTAATGATGTCCGGTACATGCTTTGAAATACTATGCCTATTCCAATCGCATCGCTCGAACGCATATCAAGATTACGATCAAATGTTATGATTTTAAGTAATAATTTATAATGTACGTTAACCGGCACACCTATATCCTGCGGCTTAGCTTTTTGATTTAATACAAGCAGCGGGATACAAAATATGCATATATATTTTAATTTACGTAACTTCAAAACGAATCACCATATGTAATGTGACTAACAAAAAAATGTATCTTTAATGATGATAATCTGCTTTAAGTATCAATTGTCTGCCACTTTGAATAATTCCATGCTGGATATGCTCAAAACCTCCGGGTAATTTATATTCTGTGTCGAAGATATTTTTCGCCAACAATGAAAAAGTAAAGTGTTTCAGAATTGGTTCGGTCGAAAGATTAAAATTTGACAAAAAGTATGAATCTGTAGTTGTATCGTATACAGTTTTACGTTCGGTTTCAAAATACATTTCTCCACCTGCATAAAGCCAATTTAAAAGCGGATATGAAGCTCCGCATTTAATTAAATGACCGGGTGAATTCGATAACCGATTATTTTGATTGTCTTCGACCTTTTGAAAACTATAACTGAAATATCCACTTAGATCGTTTCTTAATTTTATATGAAATCCTAATTCTAAACCATTTGCTGTTACTTTATCAAGATTCCCGTAATAGAATAGTTCATCAGTCTCACCATACATTGTATCGATCAGATTATGCATTCTGTATCGGTATAACGATATTATTCCATACATTTCTTTTTTTAAACGTTGTTCCCATATGAGTTCGATTGTTCTGATATTTTCGCTTTTCAGAAAAAGATTTGCTTTCCAGTAATCTTCTTCATTGTAATTTTTCTCATAAGTATTCGGCACACGAAATGCTTCACCATATAATGCCTTTACTGTGCTGGTTTTAAAGGGATTATAAATGAGCGCTGCTCTGGGAGTAGTTGTATCACTTTCATTAGAGTAATCATCTCTCCTTACTCCAAGAGTAAGAGAGAGATTTTCCCTGATCTGGTATGAATCCTGAACATACATGGATAGAACGCTGTAAGGGAAATCCCCTTTGAACCATATAACATCCTCTCCCCAGTATTTATAATCTGCCCGTAAATGATCCTGATATTCAATTCCTGTAATAATTCTGTTGTTTGGCGAGGTGTCCCATCTGAACTGGAGTTCTGATCCCACCCAATTACCATCTGATGAATCAAAGTAATCTGCGGCTAATTCTGGATTATTGTTAAATGGATATGTGGAACCGAAATCATAATGATTGTAATAACCTTTTATATTGAAAGCTTTACTTTCAGATACCTCATAATTATATTTGATTTCTATATGGGTTTGATTGTCTTCGGTTTTCATTGAATTATTGTTAAAATCTGTTTCCCATGGCGCCGTTGGGATTCCTTTTTCAAGAGAAGTCACTATCCCCTGTACTGTAAAGTCTTTGTAGCTTAAAGTAGTAAAGAGGCTGTGATGTTTGTCGGTATCAAGGTTTTCGGCTATACCACTATTCGTGGCAGGATCATCAAACTCTTCAAAATACAAATCTTCTCCATCGATGTTTCCCCATAATCCCGATATAACAATATCAAAGCCGTTATTATATCGTTTGCCATACATAGCAGAATTTCTCAGTCTGTCAAAACTACCCACCTCAGTACTTATTTCTAAACCATTTACAAGATTTCCATTTTTAGTAATGATATTAATAACCGCAAACATCGCATTATTTCCGTATAAAGCAGAACCTGGGCCTCGAATAATTTCAATTTTGTCGATAATTTCCGGTTTAAGGGACAGGCTATTATCAATAGTAGCAGAACCGAATATATTTTCATTCATATCATGTCCGTTGATTTGAAGAAGGATTCGGTTATTGTAATCGGTGGGTCTGCTGAATCCGCGGGTTCCTGCATAAATATAATTTCTATCGTTACTTATATAGAAACCTTTCACCCCGGACAATACATCACCAAGCGTTCTATATCCATATTTTTCAATATCATCAGATGTAATTATTGTAACAGATGCCGGCGCTTCGCTTACGGACTGCTCATATCTTGCCGCAGTACTTATTTTTATATTAAGTAAAGCATCCAAACTGACATCTTTTTCAAGCTGCTGGCAAAATACTTTAATCGGAAACAGATAAAAAAAAGATATACAGCATATCATGGAAAGAAAATTGGTCATATAATTAGTTCTTTATTATTGTTGCATAGAAAATCACTATTATTTTTCTTAAAATTTATAAGTTAGTTCAATAAACTTTATTTATTAAAAATACCTTCAATTGATTAGTAGCTAATATCATTCCAACATTGTATGATAATCATAATTTATGTAATTACAATTATTTACATATAATTGTAATATATATAAAAATTGTTTTATCTCATTTGTATCCGGGCGAACATGACAGATTGTCATGCCAATTAGATAACACAGGAATTGTTTTGTCAAGATTCTGAAAAAAACCTCCAATTATGTTCATACTTTTCATGCTAAATATTGTATAAATTTAAAGTTTATAATGATAGGTGCAGGTTAAATTAATGTTGTTTTGAAATCTTATTTGGCGTTATTTTGTTTTTATATAAATAATTATCGATATGTTTGTCTTAAGTTTGATCACCTGATTTATAAACATTACGGGCAATCTATGAAAATTCTATTAAATCGAAAGGAGTAATACTATGAATCAAAGTAATCATACGTCGAGGCGCTGGTTTCTTAAAACCGCTGCATCGGCAGCAGGTATTTTGTCACTGGGTGGTTTAACACCCTCTTCTGTATTAGGCGCTAATGACAAAATCAATTTTGGGGTGATCGGTGTCGGAGGGATGGGAACCGGTCACGTTAACAGTCTTGTCGGAAGAAGTAAAGATGACAACATCGAAGTGGTGGCAATAAGCGACTGCTATAAGAGCCGGATAACGCGGGCGGTAACAATCTGTAAAGAAAAACAGAATAATGCCGAAGGATATATCGATTACCGTAACCTGCTCGACCGTAAGGATATAGATGCGGTCCTCATAGCGACTCCTGATCACTGGCACTCCAAAATTACCATCGAAGCGATGGAAGCGGGGAAACATGTTTACTGCGAAAAACCCCTGACACTGACTGTGGAACAGGCCCTGGCGGTTCGTGACGCCCAGAAACGGTACAAAAAAGTACTGCAGGTCGGCCCAAATTTTACCGCCGAAGATCAGTTCTGGACAGCGCGGGACATTATAAAGACTGGCCGTGTCGGAAAAGTCACCTGGGCGCAGGGAACATATAACCGTAATCCAAAATCAGACGGTGCATTCGGAGCGCTCGGCACTATAAATGAAACGGCCGGTCCGAATCAGACCGGCGAGAATTATGTCGACTGGGATATGTGGCTTGGTCACAAGTGGGGTCTTGCGCCGAGAATTCCCTGGAATCCGGATCATTTCTTCCGTTTTCGCAGGTACTGGCGGTATAACGGCGGCGTTGCAACCGACCTTCTGTACCACCGGCTTGCGCCGCTCCTAATCGCTCTTGCGGGACCTGATGGCGAATATCCGCGCCGAGTCAGCGCCGGCGGCGGACTGTATATCAAAAAAGATGGCCGTGATGTTCCCGATGTGTTCATGATGACGGTGGATTACCCGAGCGAATACACGGTGTTTCTTGAGAGTGTGCTTACCAATGACACACAGATACCGACCCGTATCTATGGGCAGTACGGCACTATTGAATTCACCGGACAACCCGTTCTGAGAGGAAACGGCGCTTTTGTCGAGGAGTTCAGGCAGAAAAATGACGGTTTTGACCAGGTTTCGGTACATGTGAAAGAAACCCGCGACCTCGAAGGCAATTTTATCGATGTCATCAGAGAGGGTGGCAGGCTTCACTGCAATGTCGACCTTGGTTGCACCACTATGGTGGCGATCAAAATGGCCGTCGAATCATACCGTCATGGCAAAACCTTCTTCTGGGATGCCGAGAACGAAAAAGTGATCACCTGACACAGATAATGAATAACTATTAAAAAGTTTAGTTTGCCACGGATGAACACGGATAAGCAAAGATACGAAAAGACAAATTATAAATAGTATGACATGTAATGTTTCGTAAATCATACTTTTGAAAAGTGAAATAAACATTCTGTGTAATATCTGTGTTCATCCGCGGTTGGAATAAAAAATCTTTGTTTGAATATTGGTATTAATGAGTATATTCTGAATTCATCGGTGACGGAATAATTATAAATGGGAAGTTCCGGCCTTTCCACAGACTTCTGCGCTGATTGAAATATCACCATGAAGTGCTTGAAGTTAGTGAAGAAAAACACTATCAGATTTCTAATATCTTCATGGTAAAATATTAATATGACATATAGACACGCAACTCTTAATGACATTACGGTTCTTGCGGCAATGAACAGGCAACTTGCAGGGGATGAACAGCACAGGAATCGTAACAAACCAACTGAATGGTTCAACAAAAGAATGGAGTTATTCCTGAACGGTGAATATGAAGCGATAATATTTGAACAGGATAAAAAAGTATTGGGATATGCTCTTTACAGAAATCATCCGGAGCAAAGTGATACCATTTATCTCAGACAGATATTTATTAATCGCAACTATCGAAGACAAGGGTTCGGGCATAAGGCAATTAAAATTATGATGAATGAAGTATGGCCTAAAGATAAACGATTGACGGTTGAAGTTCTTAGTGGTAACGATGCGGCCATTTCATTTTACAAGTCTGTCGGATTTCAAGATTATTGCCTGGAATTAGAGTTAAAAGCTGAAGACAGAAGGTAACGTATACACAACCTCTGCCCTCTTCGTCGAAGGGAGAGAAAGAAAAAAATAGAAAATCTCCTGTGGGAAGGTTATAAGGCAACATCTGAAGAAGTTACTGAGTTACAGGCTGACTGGGAAAGGGCAGGTCTGATAGGTTATCGATGTTTTGGATACATCTTTAACGGAATAATCCTGCATGGTAAGCCCTCTGTATTTCAACAAACCGGATCATTGTATGAGATATAATAAATAGAAATCCACTTTATTCTCCAAGTTTGGGTAATCTGAAAAACACCTTGACATAATTTTATATACCAGCAATATTGTAATATGTTTTTTGTTTTAAGAAATGTGGTTTTTTTACTTTGTGATTATTACTGGTTTTTTATTGAACCTTTCTTATCAGATAATCTGAAGGAAATGATCTCTGTTATTGGTTTTTTCACAAGATTAAAAAATTAGTTTAAGTTTTAAAAACTGTTTATGCTATTATTGGACAAAGGAGTCCTAAGTGAGTCCAACCAGTTTCATGTCAGAGCACACAGCGGAATATGCTCCGGTTCCAAACCTTGTTGCCCAGTTTGAAGATTTTTTTCCCAGTATAGTTCCCGTCTATTTTTGGGCTACACGTGAGGGTAGTCGGATGGGGTACGAATCAATCAACAAACACACAGTCCGCGTCATAGCAGCCTTTGCTATGCGCCCAAAGGTAGTCGATCCGGGAGACAAGAAAATAACCGTTAAAATCAATGATACTCTCTTTGCTGCTGCCCAAGTTGGAGGGGAGTTTGGTATTCCTGTGTTAGCTGGTGTGCCACTTGTTAACAGTCTCACACTTTTCTCGGTTGGCGTTCCATGTGACTGGTTTCTTATCTCAGAAAGCTCTCAGGCGACAGTGGATTGTGAGTTCATGCTCACGCTCTCGAAGCAACCACCTCGGCCAACCCTGCCACAGAACGTCAAGGGTCCCCTTACACAAATGGAACTTGTTGACATAGCTCAGTCATGTTGCCATGAACAAGACTGGATGCGAGCAGAAGTTGGAATTCGACTTGTCAAAAATGCCGGAGGACTCCACAATCCCATTTTTGGTGGTGGGTACAGACCATTCTTCTTACTGATGATATCAAACCAAGGTAAGATACCAAAAAATATAAGTGCACACTAATGTCGTTAGAACGCCAAAGCATGATTCGCGACTTTCGGCAATAAGAAACAAAAAAAGAAAACATAACTGGAAAGTCACTCAATGAGAATTTATCTTGATTGTTGTTGCCTTCAACGCCCATTTGATGATAAATCCCAACCGAGAATAGCTGTGGAGGCTGAAGCAGTTCTTGTCATTCTCGCATTATGTGAAACAGAACAATTAATACTTATCTCATCGGATGCATTACTGTTCGAGATTGATTGCATTCCTGACCAGGATCGTAAAGATGATGTTTTGGAAATTCTCAAACTAGCAAAGGAACCTGTTGAATTGACACAAGAAATTGAAATCCTGGCCAGAAGGCTCGAAGTTTCAGGCATAAAACCATTGGATGCTTTACATTTGGCAAGCGCATCCGTTTCAAAAATTGATTATTTTTGTACATGCGATGATAAGTTTTTAAAAAAAGCTATAAATTTTGAGGATTTAAATATTAAGGTGGTATCCCCCACCGAATTGGTGATGGAGTTAGACATATGAATACAGCAACAAGACCGATATCCGAGATAAGTCGCCAGGCTACTGACATTCTGTTTAGAGAACTAGGAGTGGTTGAAACCATTCGGTTTCTGAATCAGTTTTTGGTAGGTCGAGGTGACTATACAAAAGAGCGTGAGAATTGGCTTGGTGATATATCCCTGGATGATGCTATCTCTCAAATAAAGGCTGGAAAAAAGAAAATCTGAACCGCTGATTGCCGTGATTCGATTAGAACAATATATAATGTTGGGGTCTTATAAAGTATGTTTATAATTCCTTCTGCATTAGTGATAATTAAGATATAACAAAGTGAAATTAATAATATTAAACAAAAATTTTCAGATTTTTCATTAGAGTATTACACAGATCAAATAACTGTTTATTGGTTTTTAGCATAGAAACTATATCAACCCAAATTATGTATAACAACGAATCAATGTAAAAAAATAAACGAAAATAACTAATTATCTTCCAATACTAATCATAATCCGAGGTATCTCAATGATTACAATTGATAACACTATATCATTTTCAATTGGTGCTGTCATTGGGTATATTATACGCGAGGTTATTAGCGACCGCTTAGCCAGATCAAGAGCATTGGACGCAATCCGAATCGAAGAATTCAATAAAGCCGCTGCCAAACTCAGAGAAACCTTCTTGCCGGTTCGTATTGCACTTAATCCTTCTGAATTCGCCATTAAGGAAGATCTATCTGTTTTTCTGAAAAGACACTTTCAAAATTTTAGGCAAGCCGTTATGGAATTCTCCGATCTCCTGGATACCCAAACTAAAACTGCTTTTTTGCAAGCATGGCATGAATATTATCGACATCCAGAAGCTCTCGATAAAAATTATATACCCTTTTCCTGCCAAGGGCTTACGATAGAGCAAAAACATGAAAGGATGAAACACGCTCAGTGTTGTATCGAAAAAATATTGGAATTTGCAAAACCAAAATAGGACTATAATGAACTTCTACACAATAAGTTAATCAAGGCGTTGGATTATAGCCTTGTACATTTTGCGGAGTCGATTGCCCCCACACCTTATTTCCGACGTTTGAAAATAATACAAATAATTGTGAAAGGAGGATTCTATTAATGATCGATCCAAAAACAACAATATGGCGAAGTAGCCCTGATGGCATGATTCTTGTTAAGGAAATAAAAGGGATTATAACCCCAGAGCCAAAACAAGGGCAAACTGTTTATATTCCAAATCTTGGCGATACTATTTGCACAGGAATAACATCTTCAGGTAGCGAAAATACGGTAATTGAGGTTCAATTATCCATCAAGAATCTGCAAGAATAAGTTCAAAAACAGCTAAACAAAGCAGAAACGATTTAATTGAATATTCTATTTTACTTATCTATCTTAAATATGGGTGTCTTTCTAAAGTTTATCTTCATGAGCTCCATGTTCTTCATGGTTAAAAATATATTAAAATCAAACACGGATTATCTCAATGAATCGCACCATAATTCTACTTTTTGTCCTCGTACTTTTTACGAGCCTGCTGGTTATCGGTTATGATACAGAGCCGGAGTGTATATTTACGGTGCTTTTTCTGCCTCCCTGCACGTTTCTGCTGACCGGATATATAGTCCATACCGAAATATTTAAATTATCTTCTGTTTTACTGCTTTGTATATCTCTCCGCGCGCCTCCTTTACCCATGTAAAATATCTTTTTGCCTTTTTCTATGAATATTTATGAACAATTGTCTGTACATATAACAGAGTCCGGCCGGTATTTGTTCCAGAGTGACGATGTATTTCTCCGGGACTAATACTTTCTTCGATATTCTTATTGTCGGTATAGCCGGACGGGGAGATATATTATGCCGTTAGTCCATGAAATTATTATGATATTGTTTGTTTTGGTTTTTTCCGTTATCTTATTCGCGATTCTTGTTGTAGCAGTAAAAAGCCCTAAAAAAGGCGGCGGCAACATGTCCATGTTGATGCTGGGTACAATGGATGCGATGCTCAGCAATGAAAAAAAGAAAGCCGCCGAGGTTATCGTCGAGCAAAAAGCAGGTAAAAAACTTGAGGAGCAGGGATCGAAAGAACCGAAAGAGCCGGGTAAATTCAAGCTAAAATAAAACTTATTGAAAAGAGAAAAAACACGATGCTAATGCACAATGATGCGCTTGTAATTGAGAATGTATGCAAACATTTCAATGGTATCAGAGCTGTCAATAATCTGAGTGCACGGCTGCCCTCGGGCTGTATATATGGTTTTTTGGGGCCCAACGGCGCCGGAAAAACCACGACCATTCGAATGATTATGAACATCATTCAACCTGACAGCGGGAGCATCACAATTTTTGGTAATTCATCGATCGAGAAGGCAAAAAACAACATCGGATACATGCCCGAGGAACGCGGCCTGTACCGTAAGATGACTGTCAGGAGTATTATTTCATATATCGGCGCCATCAAGAATATGAAACGAACGGAACTTAGTCAGGCAGTACCGCACTGGCTTGGTGAACTCGGCCTTCAGGACTGGGCGGATAAAAAAGTCGAGGATCTTTCACGGGGTATGCAGCAAAAGCTTCAGTTTGTTGCCACCGTCATCAACGACCCCACTCTTCTTATTCTCGATGAACCCTTTTCCGGTCTTGACCCCATAAACCTTGACCTGTTGAAAGGAATCATGCTTAAGATGCGGGAAAATGGGAAAACAGTTGTTTTTTCCACACACATGATGGAGCATGCCGAGAAGTTATGCGACTTTATTCTTCTCATCAACAAGGGGGAAAAGGTTATCGACGGCCCGCTCGACCAGATACGGGCAAATTTTACTTCCAATGTGGTTTCTATCGAACTGGAGGGCGATACCGGATTTATCGGTAAACTCCCGATAGTAAAGGATACGAAAAAAGTCGGGAAACGGCTTGAGATCACCCTTGATGAAAAAACCGACCACCAGGAACTGCTGCATAACCTGATAGGTAAATCGCGGATTAGGGCGTTCGAGGTAAAATCTCCGTCACTCCATGAAATTTTCATACAAATGGTTGGAGAAAAAAAATGAATAAGATTATTAAAATTGCACATAGAGATTTCATCGCAACAGTAAAAACCAAAACCTTTTTGTTCGCCCTTCTTATCACACCTATCCTGGTGGGGGGAATTCTTTTTCTCTCGACACGACTCCAAAAGAATACTTTTTCCGGACCGCGTCCGGATAAAAAAGTAGCCATTATTTGCCCTTTGGTTGAATTGTCGGATGAACTCGACGTTATTTTTAAAAATCACAATGATAATCATTCCGAACGAAAGGTGTTAAACAAGATATATCTGACTGATAACGAAAATACGGAAAATCCTGCCGAAACACTGAAATCGGAAGTTCGGGACGGTACATTGGATGCGTGTCTCATTGTCGAGGGTGATGTATTAACAGGTAACGGGCGAGTAAATTTATACACCAAAAATATAACAGATTTCGAGTTTTTCGGGACAGTTAGAAATCTTTTTACAGAAGCAGTATTTAACTGCAGGTACCGACAAAACAATCTTTCACCCGAATTAATTGCAAAATTGCGGCGTCATGTACCAATGGAACGAATCGATCTCAACGCAGAAACAGGTAAGAAGAAGAATGAGATTGTAATGCTCATGGTTCCGTTCTTTTTCCTTTTCCTGATGTTTTTCGGAATTGTAGCTACCAATCAGGGTTTGCTGATGAGTGTTATAGAGGAAAAAAATTCTCGGGTCATCGAGATACTGCTGTCGGCGGTCACACCTTTTCAATTGATGGCGGGAAAAATTCTCGGCCAGTCAGCTGTAGGGCTGACCATTGTCGGAATCTATGGTTTGACAGCTTATATTACCGCTGCGGCCAGAGGTATGGGATATCTATTGAACGCAGAAATCGTCATATATTTCATTACGTATTATATTCTCGGATTTCTTCTGATTTCGTCAATATTTGCAGCCATCGGTGCCGCATGCAACACCATTAACGAAGCGAAAAGCCTTATGACACCCTTAATGATGTTTTTCATTTTACCGATGGTAGCATGGTTTTACATAGCGCAAAAACCAGATGATATTTTCCCGGTCGTAATGTCGTTTATACCGCCGATGACTCCGATAGTCATGATCCTTCGACTCGCCGTTCGACCCGATTTACCGGTTTGGCAAATAGCCGGGTCCATTGTTCTTCTGGTGGTTTCAATACCTGTTGTTATGTGGGCTGCCTCGAAGGTGTTCCGTACCGGGATTCTTATGTACGGCAAACAGCCCGGTTTGAAAGAGCTGTTACGGTGGGTACGGTCGAACTGAGAACAGTTTGCTGATGCAGTGGATTTGTACAAATATCTGTTAACATGAATTTGTATTTCGACCATAGTAGGGACAGAAAATATCCTGTCCCCTGGAGTTTGGTTGTTTCCCCGGAGAATATTACTACGATGCGACACATCTTTTTTTAAATCAAGTAATCAGGAAAATCATGGTTCAGACAACCAACACAGGGCAACCACAAAGTCTGCCCCTACAAACAGTGTACCCAGACATTGAAAGGCAGAAATATCGGGTATTCCCTTCGACAAGCTCAGTGAACGGCACATCCAAATATTTAAGGGCGAACGACGTTCGATCCGACAAATTACGTATACTTTGAATTTTTTCCATTGTGCCTAACCATCCTGAATGTATGTGGTCAGACAATTTTTTATTTGGCCGGGTTTCGAAAAAATGGGGGATTACCAGATTATTATCCGATATTGACACTATTTTTTGTATATTTTGAAGCAATTATATTTTTTTCGTATTTCTACGGACTATAAAATATGGCTCAAAACATACCCGAAATTGTAGCGCCTGCTGGCAGTAAAGAGTGTTTTACCGCAGCGTTGAATGCAGGAGCGGATGCCTGCTATGCGGGCGTTTCAGGTTTCAATATGCGGGCTGGTGCGGACCGGTTCGAGCCTTCGGATATACATAAGATGGTTTCCCTTGCCCATGATAACGGGGTCAAACTCTACTTCGCGTTGAATGTCCTTGTGTACGACGAGGATTTCGATGAGATACGGGCTGCGCTCGATGTTTGCGCACACACCGGTGTAGATGCTGTTATACTCTGGGACATGGCTGTGCTTGATCTGGCGAAGGAACGCGGATTGGCAGTGCACTTGTCCACACAAGCCTCCGTGGCGAATTCATTGGCTATCCGATGGTACGAAACTCAGGGCGTAAAACGCATTGTGCTCGCCCGTGAACTGTCGCTCGACCAGCTCGGCAAAACGATTGCCGCCGCAAAGGAGTCCGGGTCAGGCATGAAGTTCGAGTGTTTCGTCCATGGCGCAATGTGTGTTGCACTCAGCGGCAGGTGTCTTACCAGCCAGTTCCTCTATGGGAGAAGTGCAAACCGCGGCGACTGTATTCAGCCCTGCAGGAGGTCGTACCGCATAACGGACGAACATAACGGCTTTGAACTTGCATTCGACAGCCACACGGTTCTCAGCGCCCGTGACCTTTGTACCATCGATATTATCGACCGGATTACCGATGCAGGTATCGATGCTTTTAAGATTGAGGGAAGGATGCGTGATCCGCTCTATGTAAAAACCACCGTTGAATGCTACCGTGAGGCACGGGACGCCGTTTTGTCCGGAAGTTATGATCAGAAGATGGCCGGTGAGCTGAAAAGACGGCTGGAGCGTGTGTTTCATCGTGGTTTTTCCACCGGATTTTATCTGCGGCCTCCGGATGATGATTTTGCCGGTGAAGAGGGCAATGTGGCAGTTGTGACCAGACAGTATGCCGGCAAAGTGGGAAATTACTACCCTAAAGCAGGCGCTGCCGACATTCGGCTTGAGGCCAGGCATCTTAACCGGGGAGAAACCGTGCTCATCACAGGCCCGACTACCGGTGCTGTCGAGTTTACAGCAGATTCATTGCGTTCCGAGGATAACCAGCCGGTCATGTCCGCCTCTGCGGGATCACTAATCGGCCTCGAAACTCCCGAGAAGGTCAGAGAGGGCGACAGGCTGTATGTGCTTGTTCTGCGGGAACAAACTGAGGAATAAATCCATGTTGTTGCGCTGGAACCTTTTCATAATTAGCTGTGTACTCAAACCGATATATGTTGTGCAATAATTTGAATCCTCACATTTCGGGAGGTCGTGTTGATGCAGGGAAAACTCACCAAAGAGAGAAATATTTTTATACTGATTTTTTTGCTTGGATTTATTATGTCGGTGTTCTTCAATAATTTGAGAATGCAGAATATTCTTGAAATCAATGAAAACTTTCAGCCCAAAAAATTTAATGGGTATACTGTAATTCTGACAATATCATCAATTACCCTTATATACATTACATACCGTTTTTCCCGGATTTTGAGGTTATCCAAAGGTATAATCCTGTTATATTGCATTTTGGCGCCTCTTTCTGTTATTCAGCTTGTGCCGTTTATTCTTTTATTAGTGAAAGCCAACGCTGTGAAAGTAAAAATAGATGAACCGTCAGAGTAAAAAAATATTGATTCTTCAGGAAACAAATAAAAATAGGATTTATACAATATGACACACAATCTGAAAGTCGCTGTTTTCGGCTCATCGCGGCCCCCTGCCGGCACCAAACGTTACGAGGAAGCCCGATTGTTAGGATATTCGCTCGCAACCGCCGGGTATACCGTTGTTTCAGGAGGATACAGGGGGATTATGGAAGCTGCATCACGCGGCGCAAAAGAGGCCGGAGGCAGCACAATTGGAGTAACAACCGCTTTTTTCGATAGCAAAAATATCAAACCGAACAAATATGTCGATACCGAGATAAAAACACCGACCTATGCCGACCGCCTGTTGAAACTTACTGAAATTTCCGATGCATATGTAATTATGCGCGGCGGTTCCGGGACACTGACCGAACTTTTTTTCTCATGGGAACTGGAAAAGAACAAAAGTATTCCGCCTCGCCCAATTATCCTTTTCGGTGATCAGTGGAAAAGGATTATCGACTTTCTCGCGAATGAACTGCCCGACGAACTGTCGTTTTCGTCATACATACATTTACTTGCCTATGCTGACAAACCCGAGGAAGTTGTGGATATAATCAAAAAGGGGCATAAAGCGATGGGATTGATTTAATTTAGGGTGTTTTTGGCGATATTACCGGAAACTTACAGATGATGTTTCATTTCGTAGGGGCACAGCATACTTTGCCCAACATACATTTGCGATCACTTTTTTTCCCATTTCACAGCATCGGCATAAATCCCCTTGCCATCGGTTTTATCTGATAGTTCGACAATGGATGTACCTTTTGGTAAATCATATGTACCCAGATAAGACCAGATTTCTTTTGTTTCCTGTAAATCCAATGTTTTTTCATCGGTCATATCGTCGCAATAAATAGTAAAATGTAAATCTTTCACGAGTTTTTGATTATAGGGTAGATAAAAGTTATTATTGACATCAGGTGTAAAGTAATAAATGTCATATCGACTTTTTTCCGGGATTTCTGTTGTCCACGTGACTTTGTGTTTTCCCGAGCCTGATTTAATTATATAGGCAGTCTTTTTTATAGATCCGTAAAAATTCCAATCGACAGCAGGAAGCCATCGACCGGGAAGATCACGCAACCATCCTTCCTCAAGATATTCATCCTGTGTATTATTTGAAATATTCAGCAATTTCATTAAAACACTTTTATCAGGCTGCGATACTATCTCGAATCCCGGGTCATCATTATCGACAATAATTTCATTTGGATTGTTAAGGGATGGCAGAGTTTCGATAATACTTTCAAAATCAGTAGTTTCTGGCGGCTTGCTAAACCTTTTCGTTATTGTGTTGGGAAATATAATATTCGGGCAATTATTTGAAAGATATGTATTGATTTTCAACCATTTAACATTCCTTTTTTCAATATTAACTCCAATACGTTTGGTTTGACCACCATTTAATGAAAAATATTTAATTTCTTCATACGATCTCATTGGATGATAAAATCCTAAGTTTTGGTTAAGAATGGAATTACTCATGGAAAATATCCCGCTAACCGGTTCAGGATTGAAAATGGTAAAAGTTACATGACTTTTGTTTTCATTCTCATGATCGTAGTATGATGCATCCGATATAATAAACGACGGTAATCTATCTGTATTAAGCCAGTTCTCTAATTCGGCCTGCATTTCGATTCCGAATTCACGGTTGAGCGCAGAAACAAAATCCTTTTCGGGCGCTGTTTTAAAGCGGTTATCGTCAAGGTATTCGGCAAGAAATGTTTCGAATGAGTCATATCCGGTTTTACCGCCGACAAGTTGTATCAGACTTTTCGCTTTACATTGAAGTATCTCATAGGCTATATCTTTGTTCCGGGGATTTGCCAGAGCCTCGTCGATTGTTGAATGTGCGAGAATGGGATTTACCAGCTCATAATTTTTGCTTTCCTGCTGATTGTTTAATTTTGATCTGAGATATGTCCCGACAGCATAATCAAGATAACGATTTTCTTCCGATACAATATGATTGCAAAAACTGTAATATTCAGGGAAGATATTGTAATCATGTTCAAATGATGTGACAAAACTGAGTTTCTGTAGTGAAAATCCAAATTTCTCATTAATTTTTTTATATCTTCGGAAATAAGCTCTATGGTTATCATTCTCATAAAAGTTATTTTGAATAAAATCACTCAGCATAATTGATTGCTGCTCCTGAGGTGATGTGATTTTCTGCCATTTGAACCATTTTCCCATAGATTTATTATGCCCAAAATCTGCCCACCCAAGAAACACTCCTTTTTCAGGAAGAAAAACCTGTTCCGGCTGCACTGTTTCCGGCTGCACTGTCCAAAATCGCTTCAGTGCCAGGAATTGAAGCGGCACTTCGATAAGCGAAAACCGTTTAAACGGATAGTCACGGTTCAGCTCATGCTCGATATAATTTTTGTGCGTTCGGATTACCTGTTCCAGGTTGTCCCCAAGTTCGGAAAGCGGATTCGTGAAATAGTCATGCCCCGGTTTGTAATAAACCGAATACTCGACACTGTCCACAGTCACCGTCTTTCGGTCATATCTGCCGATAATCAATGAAATCTGGGAAAGCGGTTGTTCGGGAGTGAAAACGAATGTTCCTTCTGGTGTTGTATGGCATTCCCCCTGTGAAATCGCCGTTAAACCGTCTTTGGTTTTTACGGTTATCCCGTAGGTGGCAAAGTTTTTCAGGTGCGAATTGGGAAACACGGCGTTATACGGCACACCTGATGCCGGATACCAGAGATTTTCTGCGGTCAATAAAACATAATCGGGGGTAACAAAGCAGAATCGCTTTTCGAACGGCAATGCCGAGTGCCATATAGTCTGATTTCTCAATGTTTCTTCGATATCGGGATAACAACACTCTTCATCGATTGTTCCGGTGTAGCAAATTTCAAGTGAATCTCGCTCACCGGCGCTCAGTGTTTGCAAGGGCTGAATTCTCACAATATGGTGTTCACGGCTAAAAGTCAGTTCTTTCCCGTTTTGTGTTATGCTGTGTATCGAAAAGCCGGGATTGAGATTGAAAATGTACTCGTCAAGCGTGGATTGGGTCGCGTTTTCGAGCGCTATATTCGCGGTGACATCGATCTTTTTTCTATTATGGAATACATGAAGTTTATAATCAGTGATTTTTGCGCATGGTTGTGACGAAAATTCTTTGTTCAGTATATTCATTTCACTCCGCTGCGCCACGTTGTTATTGCGGTCTGCAACATGATGAAGTATCAACAGGCTGTTTGCCGTTACAAGTACCAAAACCAGAGCACATGAACCCCATTTGACCAAACCCGACTGGAAAAGGCGAAAGTAGAAAAATATAGCTGAAAATGTCAGCGTCAGCCCCCATATACAAAACAAACCACGGTAAAAAAGTATTTTACCCGGTGCTCCGAAACCGACAAACCCGGAATATACCCAAGAGGTATAAAATCCCATAAAATCATAGAGAAAGAGACCTTTGTTTCTGAAATGAAACGTTAGTAAAAACAGGAAAACGAGCAGAGATGTGGTTAATGCCCTGTTTCGAATCACGGTAAAACATAAAAATGAAAAACCTGTAATAAACAGACATGCCGGGAAAGCCATAATCAGGGGACTGATTATAAAGTTAAGTACATCCGGGGGTATTCCTCTGAAAACAAAGAGGAATATATTTGCGTAAAGAAGCACACTATAATCGCCTGCCAGAAACAGCAGCACTATTGCCGTTACTTTGCCGATTACGTAGCACGCATTGGTGAACGGCCGTACAAAGAGCGTCTGTGCCGTATCAAAAGCGAAATCCTGAGCGATTACCTCTATTGAAATGAAAATACAGAACAGAGTCTGAAACAAATTCAAAAGGTACAATATATGGTAGGGAATTGCCGGAACAATTGAAGTTAATTCGAAATTGTTCAGCATAAAGCTCACTAAAGCAAGAAATAAAGCAAGAAAAACCACATAGAGCCTGAACACCGTGGATTTGGAAATATTGATGGTTTCATATTTAATTACAGCCCATATATGTGAGAATATCGTCATAGGAAAAATCCTTCTATCCTTATGTTGTTATGCACATACTGTAATATTATCGGTGATTTAGTATAATGTCAAGGGAAAACTGCGACTTTTTTCTCATTTACGGGTGTTTGTTGAAATACTTGTATGATATCTGATTTCATGAAAGTGGGTATTAAACGTTGCTATAATATATAAGACCAAGTCATTGAGTGTTATCATTCAGCATCATTAAACTCATAACGATAACGGGCTTAGCCGGTTACGCCGTTCATTACGCTTTCGTCCAATATTATCACCATAAAAACATCGTCCGGTTGTTCTTTACGGATTGTTATCATAGAGTATTTTGGATTGAGAGTGAAAAACTATGTGTAATATAAATTACTATAATTAGTCATCTATAAAGTTATATTGAATTAATTATATCTAAAATAAAAACTGTCTGAACCACAGATTATTATGATTATCTGCAAAACAGGCGGTTCAGACAATATCTTTCCCAATTACCTGTTCATAACCGCCACACTATTATTCCGCCGTGTTATCTCACTGATCTTGTGGTCGGGATCGATGATCACTTTGTTACCGGCAGTGTTTTTCCCAGCAGGAACGATCAGTTTCACAATCGTCTTTTTAGGCATAAGGTCAACAGGCGCATCGATGGCCGGAATCTGTGCCCTGGACAGTACAGCGCCATCACTGCCAACCAGCGTTATATCGCAGGATGGAGCATCCACCGAGCCGAGGCTGTGGACGTTTACCGTTATGGTATTGCCGCTGACCGTGATGTCTTCGGTACCGATTCCGAGGTCGGGACGGTCCCAGAGCGGCTGCGCTTCTTTGACCAGCTTCATCTTGACAATGGTTGTGCTCCTGGGTGCGAATGTAATATTCATACTTCCGGTTTTCTGCATTTCAACTGTGCGTTTGTCAAGCGTCGTATCTGGTATATCGTCATTATCGGTGTCTCTGCCGATCGATGCCTCCCATGTGCCCGGCGTAATATCCCAGGCGGTCATTTCGGCATCAACTGCGACACGGTCAAGGTTGTAAGCTATCACCGTGAACTCGTCGAATTTCGCATCGGGGATAAGTATTGCCACACTTTCATCGTCCGCCGGAGTTTTGAATTTCCAGCTTACCGTATGTCCCGGATAAACCGTATTCCGCGACGCCGCTATACCGCCAAGCCTCGACCGCTGCAGCTCCTGCGATCTGACATTAACACGGTCGATCCAGAAATGCCCCTCGGTATTGATGTACATCATCCGGGAAGCGGCTGCGATCTGGTCGGCGTAATATTCTTCGAGATACTGCTTGTTGCCGGTGACCTGCCATGCGATATGACTATAGAGGTGATTTCCCGAATGCGGATCCGTCCGTGAGGCTATCTCTTTGCCCCATGTGTAACGTTTGTCAAGCAGGTCGATGATGTTGCCGTTCAGGTAGCCCAGGCAGCCCATACCCATATCCTGTATGGGCAAAAGGTATTTCTCGTCGCCGGTCCAGCGCCAGGCCGCCCAGAAAAGATGCACAGCGTTACGGATTCCCACAGGCTGGTCTTCATCGGTGGAGAAATGAATGATCGACGGGATTATCCAGTTGCCGTTTTCATCTTTTCTCCTGTGGGCAAGAAGGCCGTCCGCAAGCTCCAGCATGATTTTTTTAGCCGCCGGATTGCCGTTATACTCAACCAGCACCATTCCAGCATGGAGAATGAGGTACGAATAGGGGTAGGAATATTCCCAGATGCCTTCGTCCGCCATTTTGGTTGCGCTGTAGAAACTCGAACGGAAGTGACGGTGCCCGGCTTTGTTTACACCGGTAATACGTTCATAGCCACGTGCCGTCTCCATGAGCCGTTCCACCGCTTTCGGATCGCCGTAAGAAAGCGCCATATCCTGCGGCAGCACCTGAATGCCCTCTTCATAGGTGTGCAGTTCGTCGGTCTGAATAGTCGGCAGCCCGTCGGTAAACATACCGTTGTCATAGAAAGCGTCCATCTCACGCCGTATGGAATCGGTCAGCTTGTCGGGATTTACTCCCATAAGCGCAGCGCCTACCCACTGATGAGTCAGGTCACCGTCATCGGAAAGTCCGCCGCCGAACTCGCCATTCTCGATCTGACGTTTATCGATCCACCAGTTCACAAAGTGTTTAACAAGCTTCAGGTTTTCTACCTGCCTGAATGCCCAGAGAGGTACTCCCGACGGCGGCTCCGGTTGTATGAATTGCGGCCGCTGCTGTTCGCTGTTACGCCAGAACCAGTATGACCGTCCCGGCTCGTGATGCGGATTCACCCGCAGAAGGTCGGAAATATCGTTACTGAAACGCTGATAAATTCGGTATTTCTTCGAATTAGCTCCAGGCTCGACCATGTGCGAGGCAACATCTCTCACCTGAGTGAATCGATCGATTTCGTGCTCGCTGCGGGAATCCTCGTAATCCTTAAATATGAGCCGTACCTCGGCGCCTTCGAGCATCTCGGGGCCAAAATCCTGACCCGCTCCGGCAATGGTGAAATACAGCGGATAACCGTTGGGCAGTATGCGGTCACGGGTATCTAACCAGAGTGTTTTCGGTTCTCCCGGTTTTACCGAGAAGGTGAAATCGAGAAGGTTACGGTCAGGCCAGAGCGGATCTTTAACCTTAATGTTCAGCGGAAAATAGTCACCATGAGTCGGTGTGACATCGAGCGCAGGCAGATCGATAGCTAAACCATCGAGGCCGCCGTACATGTTTTCCCATGTGTATGTTGTTCTGTGGCCTCCACTTTTGTACCAGCCGAGGCTGATTATGGGCGTTTCCGGGCCCCTGAACTCAAACGGTATAAGTACATGGACAAGGGGAAGCATATTGTTTGGTTTGGCTTTTCGGGGCACATTATACCCCCCCGAAGGCAGTGCAACCATGAAGTCACGTTCATCGGGTAGAAACCTGCCATTGATGTAGTTTACAAGATTTGTGAGCGTGGAGTTTCCCGCCTCGACGTTGCCGTTGAGCCGGTAATACAGGGTGGTGATACCTTTCGGTTCTTTACCCGGTATAACGTTATAGGCCATGAATTCACCGATTGGTGTTTCTTGTACATCATTGTCAAACCTGATTTTGCCACCGTGATATGGCCTGTCGATACGGTGTACTGTCCGTTCCTGTAATGCGGGACGGCTGAACAGCGGGAAGTCCTCATACTCGTGTAAGGTCTCATTTTCCAGCAGTACTTTCGCCGAACCGTATGCCGCACCTGCGATTTCGATGTGGTTCCATGGTTCGTCGGGCATGATGAATGTAACCGATTTACCGGACAGCGAATAACAGTTCCAGTCAGGTTGAATGATGTAATCCGTACGCCCGGTAATCCGTGACCGGTTATAGACCGACGGCCATGTTGTCTCGCGGATGCCGTCCGTCCCTTTCCACCACCACTGTTTGAGGTCATAGACATCGTAGATCTCGACTTTACGGACAGAGACCTCTCTGCCGGGCAGCGCGGGAGGTATATCGCCGGGTCGGTTCCAGCCGTATCTGAGCCACCATTCGTCACGAACAACATGATCGCTGAGAGAGCGAATCATCGGTTTCAATCCCTGTGTCGGATTGCCTTTTGCCAGACGTTTGATCTGATCCGGCGGCAGCATTCTGTCATAGATACGGAACTCATCGACATCCATTCCGCGGATAAAATTGCCCTCGCTGCCGACAAAATGCGGTGTGACACCTCTGCAGCCGATTCCAAACTGATCGAGGCCGGAATAAAACACAGTAGTGGTATCTTTCTGTCCGATAAGAGTGCCGTCGAGGTACAGCTGTACACCCTTTGTCTCATCCCATGCGAACGCAAGATGGTACCATTTGTCAGCTTTCGGTAGTGTGTCGGATTTGTATGAAACCCGTGCGCAGGCAAGGTTAATGTCGGACACAAAGGCATCATAACCGCCCTCGCCGTTGTAATCGATACGGAGCCATGTCATGACAAGATCGGAGTGGTCGGACGGCCCTATCTGAACGATATGGAACGGTGTTTTCCCCACAGGATCGCGCGGCCGCCAGAAAAATGAGAATGTGCCCCGCTGCGCGTAGATATTCCCCGGTGCATCATACGCAAAAAGCTGGCTGACATGTGCTGCGCTGAATCCCGGCCCTTTTGCGCCGTCTTTCACAATATCGATATCGTTACAGAATGTCGGTTCGGGATTTCCAGCGGCATAATCGGCAGTGAAACCGTGGTCGCCGGAAAGATAGAACAGCAGCCCGGTTTCTTTCGGTTCCGCGGCAAAACATGCAGATGGAGTTGAAAAAATCAGTAACAAAACCCAAAACTTTAATAGAGAATTACAGTCAGATTTTCTACTTAATAATGAATACACTGTTTCCCTCCCGGTAATGTATTTGAATAAAACATGAATTTAGATTTTATGATAACTATCAGCATAAAAAATTTACGTAAGATTGTCCACAAGTTTCATCTTGAAATCGATTATAAATCCAGATAAAGTGTAAATCTTTGAAAAAACGGGTGGAATACAAAAATTCGTTGTGCCTGTCATTGCGAGGAATGAAATGACGAAGCAATCTATTGGGGTGTATAATTTGATATTATCATTTTATAAAAAATTAACCACAAAAGCACTAAGGCACTAAGAAAACAATAATTTTATTTGTTATTGCCACAATACTCCTTCCCACAAACGGACAATAGAAAAAAACCGGGGCCTGAGCCTGTCGAAGGCCGTATCCTCTTTTAATATTCCCTTATTCCCATTTCTTTGTTGCTCTGCTACTCTGTCACTTCCACTCCATTTCACCCTTGACTTACGGAATACTAAACATTAGAATTCTCTATAAAGTCTACTATTGTATTATTTTAAAAATTACACCTTAAAGGGAGGTTAAAACTATGAAACTGAAAACGGCATGTGTTTTGTGTACATTGATGATTTACTCTTCAGTATGCTCTGCAGAATCCGGGTTCAATGTTCTTGATTTTGGGGCTTCCGGCGATGGTATTACCGATAACACCGGAGAATTTCAAAAAGCGCTCGATGAGGCATCAAAATCTGGGACTGTGGTTCATGTGCCTGCCGGACAGTACCGTTTCGACGGCAATCTGGTTATACCTGAGAACACCACGCTCGAAGGTGTCTGGGAGGGGTATCATTTTGCTAATGGCGACAAAGGCAGTGCACTGCTGATTTATTCCGGTAGAGACCGTGAGAATGCCGAACCCTTTATGATACTCAATTCCAACAGTACGGTTAAAGGCCTGTCGTTCATATACCCGGAACAGAAAGGGACAGACATCCACCCCTATCCCTGGACTCTTCAGGCACGGACCCGTGCCGGTGTCACCGGGAAATGCAACATCATCGATGTGAGCATCGCAAATGCATATAACGGTATTGACTGCGGAACTTTTGCAAATGGCGGCACCTATGTAAGAAACATCCACATGTGCGCTTTAAGACGAGGGCTGTACATCGACAGGTCGTCCGATATCGGGCGGTTTGAGAATATCCAGATCGTGCATATGGGCTGGGGACAGATCGGAGAGCCATGGAAACCCACCCGTGAGGAATATCAGGCTTTCATGAAATATATGCTGGAGAATCTCGAGGGATTTATTTTAGGACGGTGTGACTGGACGTTTATGGTCAACTGTTTTGTGCTCAAGCCAAAGATTGGCTTTGTATTCAAGGAAACCGAACTCAGGCCGGACGAAAACCCTGGAAAACGAATCAATCAACCGAATATTCTGATCACACAAAGCGGTTCCGATATGGGGCCGCTGGCGGTGAAAATCGAGAAGCTTCAGGACCATGCAGGTATTGCATTCGAAAATTGCCAGTTCATGAATTCGATAGAAATCGGGGAACAGAACACCGGGCCTTTGAAACTCACCAATTGCGGTTTCTGGGGAGAATGCCGAACCGGTTCCGTTATTGTTAACAAAGGCAGCGGGGAGGTCATGCTTACCTCGTGCCACTTCAGCACATGGGAAGACCCGAACAGAAAAGACTTTGCGCCTGACCCGAAAGTGCCGCTGATCGATATGTATGACGGCTCACTTCTTTTGACATCGTGCGTTTTCAAGGATTATCAATTCAGCCCCGATAATCACATACACCTTGGTGAAAATGTGAAATCGACGATATTTATGGGGAATATGGTACACGAAGGAAAACTTAGAATAAATAATCAATCGAAAGGGGATATCCGACTCGTCGGGAATATTACGGATTGAAATAGAATATTCCATATTGTAGCGCCCAATGAATAATTTCATCACACTACCTGTATATCATGCAGTAGAGACAGAATAAACGACTAAGTAACAAAAATAACAAAGGAACTTGTCATGGATTTTATTCAGCAGTTCTTGAATGCAAAACTCATCTGGTTTATTGTCGGATTCCTGTTTTTGATTCTCGAATTTATGATTCCGGGCGTTCTTGTGGTTTTTTTCGGTGTCGGCGCATGGATTGTATGTATCCTGTTGTTTTTTATTGACATTTCACTGAATGCTCAGCTTACGGTTTTTCTTCTCACTTCTGTTATTTCTCTCGTTGTACTTAGAAAATATATCAAAAACCGTGTTTTCGGAAAAAAGGTCGGACAATCGAAACAAACAGATATAATAGACGATTTTACCGGACAAAAAGCTGTTGCGGACACACATATTACCCCGCAAAAACCGGGCAAAGTGATTTTCAGAGGCACGGAATGGAATGCCGAGTCCGAATTCGACATCCATAAAGGCGCTCAAGTAACCATCATCGATAATGACAGTCTTACCCTGAAAGTAAAACCATACTCTAACTGATTGGTTTATAAAAAAAACAGGAGAAAATACCATGACACCGGCAACATTTATTCTTATCGGACTGATAATTTTCATCCTTTTCGTGCTTATCTCGACAATCAGAATTGTACCACAGAAGTCGGCATTTCTTGTCGAACGACTGGGGAAATACAATGAAACACTGACAGCCGGATTTCATGTCCTTGTTCCCTTCGTCGACAAAATAGCCTACAAACATTCGCTGAAAGAACAGGCAATCGATGTCGAGTCACAGATTTGTATCACCAGAGACAATATTGCGGTTGAGGTCGATGGCATCCTGTACCTTCAGGTAATCGACCCGCAGAAAGCATCCTACGGCATCGACAACTACAAATTCGCATCGACTCAGATAGCTCAGACAACTATGCGAAGTATCATCGGCAAGCTGGAACTTGACAGAACATTCGAGGAACGCGAGACGATCAATCAATCCATTGTGGAGGCAGTTGATAAAGCCTCCGACCCATGGGGTGTGAAAGTTTCCCGTTACGAGGTTAAGAATATTACCCCGCCGCAGAGCATCAAGGACGCTATGGAAAAGCAGATGCGTGCCGAACGTGAAAAACGGGCGCTGATAGCTGAATCCGAGGGCGATAAACAGGCAAAGATCAACCGCTCCGAGGGTGACAAACAGGAGCTGATCAGACGGTCCGAGGGCGAAAAGATCAAACGTATCAACGAGGCGGAGGGAAGCGCTGTCGAAATCGAACGTATTGCACAGGCCACAGCGCTTGGTATCCGTGCAATAGCTTTGGCGATCAACGAAAAAGGTGGTCCCGATGCGGTTAATCTGCGTATAGCCGAGCAGTATCTCAATGAATTCGGCAAACTGGCTGCGACGAATAATTCAATGATTATCCCTACAAATCTTGCCGATATTTCAGGTATCATTGCCGCAGCCACATCAGTTATCACTAAAACTAAGGATACTGCAAAACTGATGTAAGAAGGTCTTTACTGCAACATAAGCAAATCCGTTTTTAAAGCAGAGGAAATTAACGAGCAAGCCTCTGCTTTAGTTTTTTTTCTTTTCCGTTTTTCAAAATTCGAGTTTAATCCATCCATCGCACAATTTGTCTTCAATAGGTGCATTTTCTTTATTCAGCCAGATATACGGGCACACAATATTCTTTTCGGGATTATTGTTTAACCAAGCTCCCCACCAGGAATAACTGCTGTTGGCTATAATATTGTGCTTGCACAAACTCATCAGGCGCATATCATTTAAAGGATCATTATGTGATTGTTCCGGATCAATATATATACAATCCGGGCAGTGAAAATTATTAATACACCATTGTATATCATCGGAAAAAACATAGAAAACAGGATTATTTTCTTTATCACGGATTAAATTCATGGCTTTTTCGTAGTATTTTTCGGTGCAAACTTTGAACCTCTCTATCTTTAAATAATCACCTCTTCTTACATGTATGGAAACCGAATTGGTATTCACAATCTTTTTCTCGACTTCCAGTGTTTCTTTCTCAACAGGGAAATTGTTAAAGGAAAACTCACTTCGAATAATGTCTGCTGACGGTTTGAAATATTTTTCACTCTGAAAAAATCCGGCAAGAGTACAGGATTTCGGTAAAGTTAGTACAGACTTGTCGAACCGGCGGTCTTTCTCATAATAGATTGGTTCACTGGAATATTGCCATAAGTTTTGTTTGAATATTTTTCTGAATAGTAACGATGGTAACGGATTGAGTGTTTTCCCACTGATGTTAAACCGTGGCAGGATATACAGTGATTTATTTTTTCCATACGAAGAAATATCGAGATATAACGGGCATCTGTGTATTTGTGCCAGATGACGGCCGACCGCATATTGAAACATCTGGTTTCCGGTTCTATGACTGACAATTACTTTAATCATGGTCGGCGCTTTTTTATTTGTTATGTATTCTTATCCACAATAGTCAGTATAACTTATTTTACACATGAAATCATAACCGGTCAAGTTTATTTATTGCTTTGGTGAATAAACATTGACATTACATAAGCAATTGATTATATTACACTTATGAAAAGTACAGATGCTCGGACATTATGTTCCCAGACCCAATATGAACTCCGCAAACAGGTCATTCGCCTTCGGAAGAAAGGAATGGCCAATAAACAGGTTGCGGAGGTTGTTGGAACAACGCAGTCACATGCCAGTGCGATATGGCAGGCATATGGGCGAGACGGTATAGAAGCCATCAAACCAAAATTTCGTGGTCGTCGGCATGGAGCCAAACGAAGACTCACGGCTGAACAGGAGACAGCCATCCAGAAGCTTCTGGTGGACAAAACACCCGACCAAATGAAGCTTCCCTTCGCGCTCTGGACCCGCGATGCCGTTCGGTTAACGATACTTCAGCACTACCAC